>JAZLCY010000097.1:0-3724 GCA_045614485.1 Eubacteriales bacterium | reverse complement strand
CCTCGCACGGTTTGACCGCGAGTCACGTGACCTGCGCCCATAACCAGATATGAGGTCTTGGTAAGCCAATTTCCGTAATAGAAATTGACCGCAAAATTCTTTATTCCGAGACCAAAAGCACGGAAAAAGGATACAATAGCTACAAAGATTCCTTTAAAGAATCCGGCAATATTGCTGCCTAAATTGCGGAAAAATCGCTTGAGCTTATAGACTATCTTTCCGCCGGTTGATAATTTATAGTATGTGAGATCCAAAGTGCGACCTCCTTGCAATCTTTTAAATTTCTATAGAGTACGTTGTACCGTTTTTTATTTCGGTACAAAGAGCGGTATTTTTATAGCAAAAACCGTCAAAATGTAAACTTTAGTTTACTAAAATGCATAATAGACGTGATGTATTTGATAATATATAACAACACAGTGGGCAAGGGGTTGCCCTGCCCACTGAAAGTGCGTTCGAAAAATCGATATAAAATCGGATTATTCTCCCTTAATTGCTTTTACGCAAGCATCGAGCATTTCCTGAAGATATGCATCGGTATAAAGCGAAGAATCCTCTGCGGTGGTAAACTCGAGGAAGAGTGCTGCGAGCGGATCCCAATACTTACCGGGAACGCCCTTCTGTGTGCGTGCATACTCTGCCTGCTGGAAGATAACCGAAAGAACGGGATCGTTCTTAATGGTGGGATTCTCAATAGCATTCAAGTTGGTAGGACCGAAGCCACGAACCTCGTAACGCTTGAGCTGATTCTGCTCGTTTGTGAGCCAAAGAGCGAGCTTGTGAGCCTCACCCTTATTCTGGCTATAGTTGTTAACGCCAACAAGCTTGCAGCCTCTGTAGCTGGAAAGCTGGGTCTGCTCACCACCGATATTAGCGGTAGGAAGAACGCAAACGCCCATATTCTCGCCGAGGATGCTCTGAATAGTCTTGAGATTCCAGATACCTGTTACGGCAGCTGCGGTAGAACCGTCGTTAAAGCCAGCGACGATCTTGGAGTCGTCGGTATTGATAACGAGCGAGCCATCAGCGCCGAAGAAGTAGTCACGGATAGACTGAGCAACCTTGAGACCGTCAGCGTTATTATAGTTGATATCTACGCTCTGCTCTACGAGATTCTCGTCATAGTTAACCTTGTAACCGAGAGAGTCAATCGCGAAGAAGAATCCGGACAGATACCAGCCGTTGGTGAGCGCGAAGTGAACGTTCTTGCCTGCGCCCTTTGCAGTATCAATCATAGAATCAAGAGTACCGAGCTGAGAAGGATCGGAGTAAACTCTCTTATCATAATATACATAGTATCCGTTGTCACCGGTCATAGGATAAGCGTAAAGCATATCCTGTCCGTTGATTGTAAGAGTAGAAGCGTCGATAGAGTCGGCGGTATTGTTCGCCTTAACCTGCTTCTCGATATCTCCACCGATTCTGGCAAGAGCACCACCGGTGTAGAGCTTGTTAATCTGGTCGGATGCAAATGCGAATACGTCAGGACCGGAGGTCACGTCGTTAAGCACCTTATCTGCGGCGTCGTTCTCGCCCTGTACTCCGAAGAGGAACTTATAAGTGTTCTGGGGATTAGCAGCAGCGTAAGCGGCGCACATTTCTTTAACCATTTCCTGGTCTTCCTGAGAAGCCCAAACGGTAAGAGTGATCTTTGGCTTTTCTTCGTTAGTAGCGGGCTCTTTGTTACAAGAAATAAACATGGTACCACACATAACAACAAGAAGAAGAACCGCAAGAACTTTAGTAAATTTCATATTTTTCTCCTTATTTGTTTTTTCATTCAAAATGCGGGGTGGGGCACAGCCCTACCCCGCATCGATTATTGGGTTTTAATTTACCAAAATCTTTAATTACTTGGTAACAGTAACCGCACCGTCCTTAAGAGTTACGGTGTAGGTGCCTGCGGAAAGATACCAGTTATCGCCACCCTCTGCAGAGTACCAATCCTTGATACCGAGAGAAGAACCGAATACAACCTTGATGGAGATGATAGCAGGAACGCCATCAGCATCGGTCTTGTTCTGATCCTTCATCCATCCGTAATCGATAAGACCGGTTACGTCGTATGTCTCGAATGCTACGGTGTAAGAGCCATCTTCCTGTGCTACGAGCTTGGGGCATGCGCCTTCCTTAACTGCGTAGTTAACTGCTTTGCCTTCTGCATCGAGAAGAGTACCAACGATGTAGTACTCAAGCTTCTCAACCTTAACCTCGTTAGTCTCAACTACGTACTGAATTGCCCAAGTGCCCTCGGTGAGAACGATATCGTTGCCCATTCCGTCGGGATGCCAAGAGCCTGCAACCTGGTTAACAACCTTCATCATAGCGCCGTCTGCGCCAACGGTGATGAAGCCACTCCAGGTCTTGCCGTCATCGGACTTATTGAGATGATAGAGCTCGTTATCGTCATTTGCATTCCACTCGTTGAAAGTACCAACCATATGCATGCTATGAGTCTCTTCCTGAGCATCAAGCTTCTCTACAAGCTCCCAAGTAACCTGGTTGTATGCAGTAGAGTTGGGATAGGTAGTAAGAGTGAACTTGTAAACGCCATCGTGACCCTCATTGAGGATTGCGTTCCAGTTAATGAATGCGTTGCCGTTCTCGTCGCCACCGATGAATACTACTTCACCAGCCTCGTTCTTAACCTCGGCATACTTCTTATCTGCAGCAGTTACTACGCCCTCAGCCACCTTGTTGGGGTTAACACCTTCTGCGTACTCAGCACCCTTGAAGATACCGATACCCTGCTGGCCGGTCCAGCTACCGTCGTGGCAGATCTGGAAGCGGTCACCTGCATACATGGTGATAGTGATGGTGTAAACGTTAGCTCCTGCAACGTTTTCCTTAGTCATGGTGAGGTTGTTCTCAGCTGCGGTGTGATCCCAAGCAGCCTTACCCATGTCACCTGCGCCGGTACCGATGAGGTAGTAAGAAATGGTGTCTTCTACATACTCGTCAGACTTGAACGCTGCGAAGATATCAACATCCTCGTTAACGGGCTTGGTGAAATCGAAGGGCTCGGTAAGAGAAGCCTCTGCATACCAACCCTGGAAGGTCTTACCTTCAACTACGGGCTCCCAAGATTCAATGGTAGCGCCCTTTTCTACTTTCTGCTCCTTAAGGAGCTTGCCGCCCTGATACCAAGATACGGTTACCTTGTCATCAGCAGGCTGTGGCTGCTCGCCCTGATTGAAAAGCTGGCAAGCAGTGAGAGTGCCCATAGCAAGTGCAAGGATAAGCACCATAGAAATTACGGACAAAATTCTTTTCATGATTTTTCCTCCAAAATATTTTTTTGCTCGTGCTTACGCATTATAATGCGCAAACAACGTTCAGCATTGAACATTATACATAAAAATTGCGGTTTAGTCAAGGGGATTTAGGTAAATATAACCAATTTCAGCCTTATGCACAAATGTAAACTGTCCACATTGTGCAGGTTGACAGTAGTAAAACCCTCGAACAAAAAAGGGCCGCCTCACAAGGAGGCAGCCCTTAATTTTCGGGTGTCAATTATCTCGCTTTTTCGCAAAAAATAATTAACAAATGCTTTTTTGCATTAACGTCAGATTTATTTCACTTTGCATTATATGCAGTATCGTTAACGTAAATTCTGATACCGATAGAATCCACGGTGATCTCTCCGCTATCCTTGGAAATGGCCGTAGAGCCCGCTCTGTCGGAGTCTCCGACAAGATTCCATTCTCCGTTAAGAGTATAC
>JAZLCY010000096.1:0-4690 GCA_045614485.1 Eubacteriales bacterium | reverse complement strand
AAGCTCTGCGGGGTCGTGGTCGCGCAGACGCAGGTTCTCCTCTCTCATGCCGAGGTCAAGGAGCCACTTTTTGCAATAGTCCTTCCAGTATGCAAACCACTCAAGGTCGGTGCCGGGCTTGCAGAAGAACTCAAGCTCCATCTGTTCAAACTCACGCACACGGAAGATGAAGTTGCCCGGGGTGATCTCGTTGCGGAAGCTCTTGCCTATCTGGGCAATACCAAAGGGCAGCTTTCTGCGGGTGGTGCGCTGAACATTGACAAAGTTAGTGAAGATACCCTGTGCGGTTTCGGGGCGCAGGTAAACGGTGCTGGAGGTATCCTCGGTAACACCGACAAAGGTCTTGAACATGAGGTTGAACTTCTTGATGTCGGTAAACTCGTGGCCGCCGCAGGAGGGGCAAGCAATACCCTTTTCCTTGATGAAGCTGCTCATTTCCTCAAACGTCCAGGCCGCAGGGTTATCATTTGTGCCGTTAGCGAATGCATAGTCCTCAATAAGCTTGTCTGCTCTGTGGCGAGCGCGGCACTGCTTACAGTCCATAAGAGGATCGGAGAAGCCGCCAACGTGACCGGATGCAACCCATGCCTCGGGATTCATTATAATAGCAGAATCAAGACCAACGTTGTATCTTGACTCCTGAACAAACTTCTTCCACCATGCTCTCTTTACGTTGTTCTTGAACTCAACACCGAGAGGGCCGTAGTCCCAGGAGTTAGCAAGACCGCCGTAGATCTCAGAGCCGGGGAATATAAAGCCACGCGTTTTGCAAAGCGCAACCACTTTGTCCATTGTCTTTTTGCTGTTGTCCATCATAGTTTCAATATCTCCATATTGTAAATAATTATTTTCATTTTATACAAGCTCGGCATACACGATACCGTCTTTGTGGCTGATAGGTTTAACCGTAACGCGCTCCCCATGAAGCCCTTTTGCCTCGGTTTTAATAAGGATCTCAAGGTAGGTATCCGAGTGTGCCATATATCCACCCTCTACCTCGGTTTCAACAACCGCCGCCATGGGTATGCCGCCCTCTACGATACCGGAAAGCACTTTATCGCGCGAGATATTCTTCTCTTTTATAAGAAACTCGCTTCTCTTCGCCTTCTCGCACTCGGGGATCTGGCAGTCAAACTTATCCGCCTCTGTTCCCTTCCTTCTCGAGTAGGCAAAAACGTGCGCGTCAAGAAGCCCGATCTCGTGCACAAGGCTTACCGTTTCAAGAAAGTCCTCATAGCTCTCCCCGGGGAATCCCACCATAAGATCCGTGGTGAAGGTTGCGCGCGGGAATGCCGCTTTGATCCTGTTCACGTTTTCTATCGCCATCTTGCGCGTGTATCTGCGCTTCATTTTAGCAAGCGTTTTATCCGAGCCGCTTTGCAAGGAGAGGTGGAAGTGAGGCGCGAGTATCTTTACCCCCTCTACCTTATCAATAAAATCCTTGCCGATAAGCTCAGGCGCTAAAGAGCCAAGCCTGATAACGTCACAGCTCTCTCTTTCATCAAGCTCGCGTATCAGATCTGCCAGGCCGTAGGGCTCGGCAAAATCCTTACCGTAAGAGCCGGTTTCAATACCCGTAAGAACGATCTCCTTAACACCGGTTGCGCTGAGTGCCTCAACCTCGCTGATAACCTCGTTCTTCGGCTTTGAGCGAACCCGCCCTCTCGCCTTGGATATTGCACAGTAGGTGCATCTTGATTCGCACCCGTCCTCTATTTTAAGATATACTCTTGTGCGCTCCGCCTCTTTTATCGTCATAGGCTCAAAGCCGCACGTATTAACGTCGTTGACCGAGATGACCTTATTCCCTCTTCCGTTATAAAGAAGTTGTTTTACAAGATCCACGGTTGCCATTTTTCCGTCTGTTCCAAGAACAACATCAACACCGTCTATTGCCGCAACCTCGTTGGGTGCAAGCTGGCTGTAGCAACCGACAACGGCTATCACCGCGTTCGGATTCTGCTTTATCGCGCGCCTTATTATCTTGCGCGACTTACTGTCGCTCTGCGCGGTAACGGTGCAGGTGTTTATAACGTAAGCGTCGTTTTTTTCTTCAAAGGCGCGGCACTCAAATCCCGCATCCCTAAATCCCTCTCGGATAGCCTCGGTCTCATACTGCGAAACCTTGCATCCAAGGGTGTAAAATCCAACAGAATACAATATATTTCCCCCTTATTCGCCAAGCGACGAATAAACCTCAGGCTTAAGAATACCAACGTAAGGAAGCGCACGGAATCTCTCATCGTAATCAAGGCCGTAGCCGATAACGAACTCATCGGGAATAACAGTGCCGCAATAGTCGGGAACGAATTCAACCTTACGCCTTGAAGGCTTGTCAAGAAGGGTGCAGGTCTTAACGTTGTGCGCGCCCTTGTTCTCAAGATACTTTACAAGGTAAGAGAGGGTTATACCGCTATCAATGATATCCTCAATAATAAGCAGGTTGCAATCCTCAAGATCGGGGCGCAGAAGGTCAAGATGAATATGTACGGTTCCGCTGCTTTCAGTTCCGCGGCCGTAGGAAGAAACCTTCATACAGTCTATCTCCACGGGAAGAGTGATCTTCTTCATAAGATCTCCCATAAAAACGATAGAGCCCTTCAATATACAAACGAGAACGAGCCTCTTTTCCGAGTTCTTGTAATCCCTGTCTATCTCAGCGGCGATCCTGGTGGTTATTTTATCAATCTCTTCTTCACTTATAAGAATCCTATCAACAAATTCGTTCATAACGTCCCCCACGTATGATATTAATAACTTATTTATATATTTTAACAGAAATATATATGAAAGTCAATAGAAATAAGATAAAGCTATATCTACTTTTTGCCCTATTTTAAGGTATGGCGAGCGGTATTATATATAGATAATAAATAATATAATTGAATATTTTGAAAATATACTTGACAAAGGCACGTGTTTCGGTTATAATATATACTGCTTTCGTATGAATACGCGAGAATTAACACAGAAAATGTGTTTTTTGACGTTTAATAATTTGAAGGAGGTGCAATCATGAAGAGAACATATCAGCCTAAGAAGAGACAGAGAAAAAAGGAACATGGTTTCAGAAAAAGAATGGCAACCGCTAACGGAAGAAAAGTTCTTAAGAGAAGACGCGCCAAGGGTAGAGCTCGCCTCACCTATTAATTGATCACTATACGTGACTGTCACCAAGGGTGACTACAAAGCCTCCGATAAAACGCACAGACGCGACTTTTATCGGAGCTTTTGTTTGTAAGGCATTTTAAAAAAGGGGTGATTTTTATATGAAGTTCAAAGCCATATGCGAAAATCATCTTTATTCAAAAGCGTATTCAAAGGGCAAAAAAGCAGTAACGTCAGCTATTGCCGTTTACGTATTACCGGACTATGCCGCAAAACGGCTGGCGAAAGCACACCCACAAAAGATTGTTATGAACAGAATAGGTCTTACGACCTCCACCAAGCTCGGCGGCGCGACCGTAAGGTCAAGATGCAGACGAATTATGCGCGAGGGCCTACGGCAGCTCGAAAAGAAGAAAGAGCTGAAAAAGGGCTTTCTTATAGTTATCGCAGCGCGCAGTGCCGCAGTTAATATGAAAAGCACGGAGATCGAGGCTCAGCTCGATACCGCTTTTTCGAAATTGGAAATGTACAAACAATGAAACACGTAATGATATGGCTTATACGCTTTTATCAAAGGGTTATCTCACCGAGTAAACCGAGGTGCTGCAGATTTACGCCCACCTGCTCCCAATACGCGTTGGAAGCATTTACAAAACGGGGCTTTTTTGTAGGACTGATTCTCTCAGTAGGCAGGATCTTAAGATGCAATCCATTTTTCAAGTGTGGATACGATCCCGTTCCCGAAAGAGGACTCAGAAACCCCAAACCGCACACCGACAATGAAGATAAACCCAAAAAAGAAAAAAGAAAAAGGAAATAGAAATGTTTGATCAAATACTAGATCCGATCTACAAACTCATCGGCTCGGGAATGTATTATCTTTCCGAACTCTTTAATGGAAACTACGTCCTTGTTCTTCTTATTTGCGCTTTGGCAACAAAGCTCGCCTTCCTTTATTTCTCGATCAAGCAGCACAAGGGCCAGATCAAAATGGCAAAGCTTGCTCCTAAGATCGCGCTTATCAAGGCAAAGTACAAAGGACGCACCGACCCCGCATCCAGACAGAAAATGAATGAGGAGGTTATGGCTCTTCAGCAGAAAGAGGGCTATAATATGCTTTCCGGCTGCCTTCCTCTTTTCATACAATTCCCCATCATCATCATTCTTTATAAGATCATCAGAAACCCGCTTAAGTACCTTATGCAGTGCAGCGATGATACGCTCATCGAGTTCTTCCAGACACATCCTGAGCTTAACCTTCTTGTACAGAATGGCAGTTTCGTAAACAACCTCAAAAACAACCAGATCCACGCAGTTTCTATCATCAGAAACTACGGACTTGAAGACAAGCTTGAAGAATTCCTTGGCAACGGCAGAGCACTTCCCAATATGTACCTGTTCGGCTGGGATAAGGTTGACCTCGGAGAGTTCCCCAGATTCGCCGGCATCTTCTCGGATATAGGTTTATTTATACTCTTCCTTATCCCCTTCCTTGCTGCAGGCGTACAGTGGCTCACCGTGTTCCTTGGACGTAAGTTCAACGGCAACCCCCAGGCTGCAACTGCAGACGCACAGGGTAAGG
>JAZLCY010000095.1:0-18844 GCA_045614485.1 Eubacteriales bacterium | reverse complement strand
ATATCGCGCCCCGTGTAAGATTTTTGGGCGTTTTTTTAGTGGGGAGATGGCTGAAAAGCGCGTGTTATCGCGAAAATGACTGAGGGGTTGGAGTCATATGTTCGACGTTTGCTTTTTGTGGTATGCTTTGTAACAATCCCTCCGCCCATCAAGGTGCACCTTGATGGGCACCTCCCCTTACACAGGGGAGGCGGATAACTAAAAGAAAAAAGGCTCCCCCGTGCAAGGGGAGGCTTAGAAACTAAAAAAGGCGGGGATTTCTCCATTGACACCTCATCCACCGCAAGCGGTCCCCCTTCTCCCACTGGAGAAGGCTTTTTTAAAAAATCAATGCGCAAGCAGTATGGAATCACCGAAGGTGTATGGAATCCGTGCACAGCACGGCATAACTAAAACAGGCGGGGTTGCCCTCGCTGAGGTGTCAATCTGCCACTCGCTACTCTCGTGTCAGGTTGAACTAAAAAAGGCGAGGTTTCCCTCGCTGAAGTGTCAATCCGTCGCTCGTTTCTCTCGCTCCGGGTTGAACTAAAACAGGCGGGGAAAATCCCCGCCCAAGTGTCAAGCCGACCTTTTCGTTGGCGCACAGCTTCATCGTGCCTCTCCCCAAATTTGTACAACGGTCGGTTTACCACTAAAAAAGGCGAGGTTGCCCTCGCCTTTTTCAGTCAATCAATCAATCTTTAATGCTTTGTTAGTAGTTATTTAAATTAGTTTTTTGTGCCTTAGATAAGGCGGTGAATTGGTTTTTGTTACTCGTTTTTGGTGGGTAGCTTATTTAGCAGGGCCGCCAAAATTAACGTGTCTCCACTCCATGTATGCAATTGCAGACTTGGAGTATGCATTGAATGCAAGGTAGAATGCGGTAGTATTCTCATCAGCATCAGTATCAGCATTGATAAATCCATCGCAGGTTACAACTGCAACACCAACAGGAGTTGCGCCTTCCTTAGCGGTAACAACACCGTTTGTAGCCTTATCAACGTCAGCCTCTGCGTAGATAGCGATAGTGAACTCTTCTGCAAGAGCGTAGGATCTGATGTTGTGAGCATAGTATGCTCTGCCGTTGTATCTGGTATCGCCGATAACACGAGCGCCGTAAAGCTTTTCTGCGCTGAATACAGCTGCGTAACCTTCCTTAGCAAGAACGGATACGTTAGGAGCTACGGAGTAGCCGTATGCATCATAGTTGATGTACTCAATGTAATCATCGATAGCGGAAGTATCGTTAACCTTAGTGGTATCGATAACGTCCTCAGCAACGGACATGTAAGGAGCTGCCTTCTCGCAAACCTCAAGCAGATAAGAGGAAACGCTCTTACCGGCAGCGGTCTTGGTAGCCTTAATAGCTCTTACAAGGTCTGCCATAACAGTCTTGAACTCGTCTGCATTCTCGTACTTCTCTGCACCAATGATGTAGTCTACGTACTTAGGAATAGAGATGGTGGGACATGTGTAGGTGAATTCCTGGCCAGCGTAGGTGTAAACAACCTGGAATCCGAACTCAGTGTCAGAGCCGTCCATGTTGGGCCAAGAGTTAACACAGGTATACTTGATACCGGTGGTAGGATCGGTGTACTTGAAGCTGTTGGGGAATCTCCAGTTCTCGAAAGGAACCGCTGCGCCTGCAGCAACAACCTTAACGTAGGTTACGCCCTCGGGAGCTTCAGGGATGTAGTGGTTGTACTGGAAGTGGTTGATCATATCAAAGTTGAACATTACGCCAACCTTACCTGCAGAAAGAACCTTCTCAGCGCCTTCCTTAAGAGTGAACTTAACGGAACCGGTGGTGCCAAGAGGAATGTAGGTATCCTGGTTCCAATCCTTGTAGCTTTCAATAACCATGCCGTTGGTGCCTTCAACCTCACCCATAGAAGGAGCTGTTGCATAGCTGCCGGGAAGTGCAGAACCGGTAGCAAGAAGAGTCTCGCCATCAGCTGCGTACCAAAGAGTTTCAACAGGAAGGATCTCGTTATCAGCGATCATTCTGTCAAAGGTCATGGTAAGAGTCTGCTCGGTAAGCTCATAGGTAGACTCAGTACCAAAGGTACCGTTCTTCCAGTTGTTCTTAACGATGGTGAAGTCCTTGGTCATGTTGATTGTGTGAGTGGTCTGACCCGCTGCATAAGTAGCGTCAATGGTAACGCCGGATTTGATATAGCTGTTCTTGATGGTAACAACAGAGGTACGGTTTGCGGGAATAACGCCGCCTGCGGCGTTAGCATCGGTGTTAACGTTACCGCCGATGTAGCAGTTCTCGAAGGTTACAGTCAAACCGTCAAATACGGTGGGAAGAGCCTTAGATGCAGGACCGAATACACAGTTCTTGAAGGTTGCAGTAGCTGCAGTCTTGCCTGCGCCTCCAAGGTAGAATACGGAGTTACCGCCATCAAAGTAAGCGTTCTGAATGTCGAAGTTACCGGTGTACTTAGCGTAGAAAAGACCCATGGAGTCTGCTGCGCCACCGCCGATAAAGCGACCGCCATTGATAACGACGTTACCTGCGGCGCCATATGACTGGTAGATCATGCCGCCATACATGGATACGGTGGTCTCGCCCTGCTCGTTCTGACCGTCAACGTAAACGGTGATGCCGGCTTTGTTGTGAGCGATAATGGGATATGCCTGGAATTTGTCTGCAGCGGTCTTGGTAGCGTTGAAGATAGCGCCGCCAACTCTGCTGGACATAATGGTAAAGCCTGTACCTTGAAGGTCAAAGGTACCGGATCTATCAGCTGGGGCACCTTCCTTACAGGTTGCAAGTCTGTAACCGTTAAGGTCAAAGGTAACGTCTGCTGCACCACACCAAAGCGCTTTGGGAAGGTCAACGTTTGCCATAAGCTGGATGGTTACGCCCTTTTCAAATCCGCAAGCAGCAGAGGTAAGGCCGGTAGACTGAAGAATGTAAGACTGATTACCTGTAGCGGTAGTGCGGATTGCAATAACCTTGTCCTCAGAGTAGGTGGGAACAAGCTCGATGGTCTCACCCTCAAGCTCAGCGGTTGCAACAGTTGTTTCATCAATAGACTCAAGGTATCCTGCGATATCCTCGAAGCCGGTGTGCTTAGTGAATGTCATACCGTCATCGGTACCCTGGCAAACAGGAGCCTTACCGGTTGCGTTCTTATAAGAGTCAAAAATGTTGTTACCGGTGTAAACGATGGTCTCTATCTCTTCGATACAGCCCTCACCGCAATCACACTCGTACCAAACAACAGTGAGGTACTTGTTAGCCTTGGTGATAGAGATTACACCGTCCTCCTCTGCCTTAGCATAGCCTTCAGCAGTAGCGAGGTTGGTAAGTGTATGACCGTTGGTGTTGATGGTGATAGCCTTGTCAACAACGATCTTGGTGCTGGAATCAGCTACGAGGTCGATAGTTTCGCCTGCAGCAGCAGCCTTTATAGCCGCAGCAAGGTTAACGTACTCAACTTCGCCGATCTTAGCGCCTGCGATCTTACCCATAGGCATATCAGCGGGATCGTATGCGTTTCTGTCCCACTTGGTGAGGTCTGCGCCCTTACCGAGAGCAAGAACATCAGCAAGGTTGCCTTCGTAATCGTAGTTGTATGTACGGTAAGCAACGTTATCGTAACCAATTACGATGTCTTCCTGAGAACCACCGAATGAAAGTCTTGCCTCTGTAATGTAAAGACCGGTTGCATCGTTGTTCCAGAACTTGGATGCATCGGGAGTGGAGTTCCACTCGTACTGATAGGTAACAACGATCTCACCGTTAGCTGCGATGTAGTACTTGATGTCAATGTAATCGTCAAGATCATCACCGGGAGTGCCTGCATCGTTGATGATAGACTCAACGATAAGGGTGTAGTGTGTCCACTGACCTGCTACGGTGTTGTTAGCGGTTACCCAACCTGTAGGAGAGTTAAAGTATGCGTAAACAGGGGAAGTACCGGTCTTGTCGTTGGCATCAAGCTGCTGGAAGTTAATGCCGATAGAACCGAGGTTGTTTGAGCTGGCCATATAACCAAGGTCGCCTGCGAAGGTTCTTTTACCATCTGCATTGTAAGCACGAAGTTCAAAGTGAACGTCAGGACGAGAGCCGGGTCTACCAACGTATCCCTCGGGGAAGTAGATGTCAAAATCAAGTACACTGTACTTGTTCTCACCGAGAGAGTTGTGGTTGTCGGTCAAAGAGGAGCCGCCACCTGCAGCACCGCCTACAAGGGGGTAGATGTTAACGTAGGAGGAAGCACCGGAGGTGTTCTTATCCATCGTTACCTGCAGATACCTGTTCTGGTTTGCCTGTACTACGGAAATAGGAAGGGCACGGTTATTGGGAACAATAACAGGGCTGTGCTTACCTACTTCGAGCGCTAAATACTTGTAGTCTGTTCCGTTATAGTCGAAGGGTGCAATCTTTTCGAAGCCAATATAAGCCTCGATAGTTTCACCTGCAACGGGATCCGTGTTGTCGGCTACGTAATCGTGGCCTGCAGCAGAGATGCCCATAACGAGAACACCAAGCATGAGCGCCAATGTAAGTACAATCGCAAAAATTTTGGTTGACTTTTTCATTGGATTTAGTTTCCTTTCTAAAAAATATTTTTTTATCGTTATCCGATTTGAATAACCTAAAGTCAAGCGAGATATTGAACACGCGTTCAACACCCACGCACAATGATTTTATATTACATAAAGGCGAAAGTCAAGCGAATTTTTACATTTTCTTAATATAAATATTAAATGCGCGTGCAAAATGCACATCTTTCCCCACCGCTTTTGTGCAAAAGGGAGAATTTAAACTTTTTTCTATTAGAATTGAATGCGCGCACTCGCACAGGCATTTTGTCCGTGTTTTGAAAACGGTGGGGGGAACTCAAGCCTTCCCGGGCGGGCAAAGGAGTACTGCTCACGGTGCACTTCGCACTTTCCTTTGCTGTGTGCGTATGGCGGCGGAGCTCTCATGCCCACGGCCACCGGGGAACAAAAAAAGCACCTCATTTCGAGGTGCTTTGTTCCTGGTGACCCGTGGGAGAATCGAACTCCCGTTTCAGCCTTGAGAGGGCCGTGTCTTAGCCGCTTGACCAACGGGCCGTGGTTAATTGCTCGACTATTCTATCATATATTTTTGCGTTTGTCAATACTTTTTTCAACTTTTTTCTCACAAATTTGAAAAGTTTTTTCGAGGTGGGAAAAATTCGGTTGTTTTTTCTTTTTACAACATAAAAATATTGACACTCACTGTGCACTGTACAATAAAAACTTCAAACAGCTTGTTGATTCTATTATCAATAAAATGTTGCTTGAAAAAAGTTTGCGCAAAACATAAGGATAAAAGGAGAGAAAAAGGAAGAGATAGGAGCGCCACCGATGCCGCCACTGCCGGCTCGCTTTTGGGCAAGGAGGATTTCTCCGGCAGATTACGATATCTATCCCCACTTCTACTCCTTCTGTTTAGCCTTATTTTCCCCAAAATAAGCTAATCAATATGAAAATAGCGCTACACGGGTGGCAACCGACGACAACCGTACCCGCTGTGTTGAACCCCGGCGAGAAAAGTGGATTGTGCCTAGTTTGGAACGGATGCGCCGGAGATTTTGTGCAGAAATCGTTGGCTGACAAGCGACGGTGTAGAAAAAGCTACACCGAGCGCGGATACGGCGATTTGTGCCAAAATACCCAAGCATCAGCCTGCGAAATAGTCTTTGATAGAATTCACCTTATGCTCGCCGTCTGCCGACGTGACCTCTACGGTTATCCTCGGGGTGCGAATGGCGGGAATCTGGCAAATAAGCTTGTGTCCAACTGTTGCGCCGATGTATGCAAGTATTCTTTTATGCTTGTAGTGGGGCAGATGCACGTACACCTTAAAGCCGCTGATCGCCGCGCCCTCACTGATATCCTCGCATATCTCGATCCTGTTTATTACCTTCGCGCCGATGGGCTCATTGAATTTCTTGGAAAAGTCGGGGTGAGTTACGGTATAGCAATCGCCTTCCTTTACGACTTCGCCGTATTCCTGCGGATTGCCGTAAACACGCTTGATTTTTTCCGCAAGCTCAAGGATCCTTGCCTTATCCTTTTCATTGATAAGGCCGTGATTATCAGGGCCGATATTGATAAGAAAGTTCGAACCGTGACCAACCGAGCCCTCGTACATTCCGAAAAGCTCGTCAAGGGGCTTGATAGTGTCCTCGTTATTATCGTAAAACCACGTGGAACGAAGCTTGCAGTCACACTCCGCCGGAAGAGGACATTTGTTCGTTAGCTTTACATCTCCCTCACTCTTTTCAGAGAAATCCCATGCATCGACTACGATAGGATTATCCAGCTCGGCATATCCGTCCTCATTTCCAACCCATCGCACGCCAACTGCCCATTCGGGATCGCAGAAGGTGAGCAGCTGTGGCTGGAGCTTGAACATTTGTGCAGTTATCCTTTTTTTGTCAAACTCGTGCCCCTCGGAGCCGCAGCCATCAAACCAAAGGTAATCTATTTTGCCATAGTTTGAAAGAAGCTCGGTGATCTGATTTATAAAATACTCGTCATATTCCTTACCATTTTCAAACTTGATGGCGTGCTCACCCCACTGCGCAGGAGAATAGTAAAGTCCAACCTTTATATCATACTTTCTGCAGGCGGCAACAAACTCAGCGACCACGTCTCCCTTACCATCCTTCCAAGGAGTTTGAGCAACGCTGTAATTTGAGTATTTTGAAGGCCAAAGAGCAAAGCCATCGTGATGCTTGGCGGTCAGGATAGCATAGGTGGCGCCTGCCGCCTTTGCCGTTCTTATCCAGTCCTCACAGTCAAGCGCATCGGGGTTAAAGCCTTCAAGCGGCATCTCGCGTCCATCCCAATCCACGTGGCCGGGGTAAAAGGAGCGAATACCGAAATGAAAAAACATTCCGTATTCCCAACCCAGAAATTTAAGCTGAGCGTCGGTTAATTTCATTTTCATAATGGTTCCTCGCACAAATGTTTTTTTGGTTTTGGCATTAGTTTAACACAACGGTATACAAAATTCAAGCCAAATCCCACCTTTTGTAAAAAAGCATTGAGCAAGGCCCAAAACATATTGTATTTCGGCTTGATTTTTGTTTTGCCGAGTGATATAATTAAAATGATTTAGTATGCAATTTTGCAAAGAGGGGTAAAAATGGATTTTACAAGGCTTAATCCCGTGGTAAGAAGCGCGGGAATTTATGAGAAAATAACAAACAAGGGCGAGTGCATCGCATATGATTCAAGGCTTTTGTACCTTATATCCGGCGACGTTACGGTTGAGGTTGAGGGAATGAAAAAGACCCACCTTTTCCCCGGCAACGCGCTTTACATCCCCCCGATGACAAAGTACAGGATCAAGGCAAAGTACGTCAGAATCGCGATATTTACCTTTGACGTAACGAGCGAGAACCCCGAGCCGCGAGAAAAGATCACTCCCGACACACCCGAGGCATTTGACAAAGAAAAGGCGCACGTTTTCCCCGATGCCGCCCCCTTTGACAAGCCAATGCTTCTTGCCGATATGGAAGGCGAGCGCGACAAGATCACAAGAATGTGCAATCTTGCAACGAGCGCTGAGGGTGAGTGGCGCGCGCAGATCTCAGCAGAGCTGAAGCTGATCCTTCTTAAGCTTGCGGAGAGTGTTAGCGAAAGCGCACTGCCGGCAAGAATGGTTGAGGAGCTTGACAACTACATCAGAGAAAACTCGCACGACGAGATCTCAAACACCGAAATCGGCGCAATATTCGGATATCACCCCTTCTACGTGAGCCGAATGCTCAAGGATAAAAAGGGTATCACGCTGCGCCAATACGTTATCGCATATCGCTTTAAAGCGGCAAAGAGATTGCTTGAGCTTACCGACAAATCTATCGGCGAGATCGCCGAGGAATGCGGTTTTACCGACTCATCCTATTTTGCAAAGTCCTTCAAGGCAACGTTCGGCATAACGCCCAAGGAATATAGAAACTCATTCGAGGACACGCCGATATAAATGCAAATAATTGTTTACCAATACAGGTAAAAAACAGGCTAAAACAACACACAGGGTTAAACTTATGGTTAAAAAGAACGATTTGATACAACTGAAAATAAACGGCATTACCAATCTCGGATTTGGCGTTGGCAGGCACGAGGGAATGGTTATCTTCTGTTCTGACACCGTACCGGGTGACGAGGCAGTGTGCAGGATAATCAAGCTTACCCCCTCATATGCTATCGCAAGGTGCGAGCAGCTTATCACTCCCTCGCCCGACAGATGCTATGACAGATGCGGCATTGCCACCTGCAAGAGCTGTACTTACAAGCTTTTGAGCTACGAAAGAGAGCTTAAATACAAAAAGGAACTTATCGAGGCGGCATTTATGCACGAGGGATTACAAAAGATCAAGGTGTGCGACGTTATTCCCTCTCCCAGCCTTACCGAGTATCGAAACAAGGCACAATATCCTATTTCGCGCGACAAGAACGGAGAATACGTGATAGGCTTCTTTGCGCCCAAATCTCACAGGGTTACCGAGGCGAGAAAATGCCCCTTAGCACCCAAGATTTTTTCCGAAATAATTGACACGGCTACCGCCTTTTTCAAAAAACACGATATTTCGGTGTATAACGAGGAAACAGGGGTCGGCCTTTTGCGACATATCTATATGAGGCGCGCCGAGGTTGGCGGCGAGGTGCTCTTTACCCTTGTTATAAACGGAAAAGCTCTGCCAAATGAGGCAGAGCTTGTGATGTGCCTTACAGAAAAGCACCCCGAGATAGTCGGCATCCTTATCAACGTTAACGAGGAGAACACCAACGTTATCATCGGCGATGAGTGGCGCACACTTTACGGCAGGGATCACATTTTTGATACCCTTGCCGGCGTTAGACTTAAGATAACGGCGCAGTCCTTCTACCAGGTTAACAGAGCCGCCGCCGATATACTCTACGGTATTGGCAAGGAGCTTGCCGCACCCACAAATAACGACACAATCCTTGACCTGTTCTGCGGTGCAGGTTCTATCGGATTATCCATGGCCGATGAATGCGGTGAGCTTGTTGGAATCGAGATTATCGACAGCGCCGTTGAATGCGCCAAGGAAAACGCAAAAAACAACGGCATATCCCACGCAAAATTTTACACGGGTGACGCAAACGCCCCCGAAAACCTCCTAAAAAGAGCCGAGACTGAGCTTGGCAAAAAGCTCGAGGCGAGCATAATCATTCTCGATCCGCCGCGCTCCGGCTGCGATGCCTCTCTTATCGACTACATCGCAACCCTTGACGCAAATAAAATAGTCTATATCTCCTGCAATCCGATAACACTCGCGCGCGACGTTAAGCGCTTCACCGCGCACGGTTTTACCTGTTCCGAGGTAAAGGGCGTGGATCTGTTCCCGATGACAGGGCATGTCGAATCGGTCGTGTCTTTGACACGAGGATTCGACGTCGATATGCGCCGCTAACGCGCCGCTCGATATAGCCTTCGGCTCGATATGTTGCTTCGCAACTCGATATGCGTTGCAACGCAACGCGAGTGAAGTGACATTGGGTGACGGCGCAATCGACTCTCGTTGCCGCGAGGCAACATATCGAATGCGAATGAAATGAGCATATATCGAGTTTGAGCGTAGCGAAAACATATCGAGTTGCGAAGCAACATATCGACACACTGTAGGTGTTTTATATCGAGTTCGCCCAAGGCGAACATATCGACACACCATAGGTGTTGTGCATCGACGATGAAAGAAAGGATTTTAACCAAATGACCGGTAGGTCGCATAGCGACCATCGTTGCGCAAAGCGCAACATATCGAATTTCGAACGCAGTGAGAAATATATCGTTTGCTCGCAAAGCGAGCAAATATCGAGTTGCGAAGCAACATATCGACACACTGTAGGTGCTGTGTATCGACAAAAAAGAAAGGACTATTACAAAATGACCGGCAACAAGAATCAACTCCGTGAAGACGCAATCGAGTTTGCAATTCAAATATCCGACTTGTGCGATGAAATCAAAGGGTGCTCTGTTTACGTTAATCAAATTGTCCGTTCTTCATCGTCTATCGGAGCAAATATACACGAAGCTAAATATGCACAGAGCAAAGCAGATTTTATAAACAAACTTGAAATTTCACTCAAAGAGTGTTCAGAAACTGAATATTGGCTTGAACTTATATTCAGAAAAGGCAAAATGTCTGAACCAACCTATATGGATTTAAGAAACAAATGCGGTTCAATTAGGCGCAGACTCATCTCCTCCATCACCACCGCAAAGGAAAACTCAAATAACTAAATCGCGATCTAAGGAGCTCTTTATGAACAGATATATGAAAAGTGCGATACGCGAGGCTTATCGCGGAATAGAAAATGGAGACGGTGGGCCGTTTGGCGCGGTTATCGTTAAGGATGGGCGCATTGTTGCCAAGGGGCACAATGAGGTTTTGAAAAACCGCGATGCCACCTGCCACGGTGAAGTTATGGCGATCAGGCGCGCCTCAAAGAAGCTTGGAACACACGATCTTAATGGCTGCGAGCTTTACACGACGGCAGAGCCCTGCCCTATGTGCCTTGGAGCGATAATGTGGGCAAATATTGACAAGGTTTACTTTGGCTGCAATATAAACGACACGGACAAGATAGGATTTCGCGACGAGAAGTTCTACAATGCAACCAAGGAAGAAAAAGAAGCCTTTATGCAGGAGCTTGAAAGAGGCGAATGCTTAAAGCTCTTCTCAGACTATGCCGCAATCGATCGCAAGGAGAATTATTGATGACAAAAACAAGACAAAGCCTGTTGCACCTGTGCATTTCAGCCTGCCTTTTAGCGCTGGCACTTGTGCTTCCTTTTGCAACCGCTCAGGCTCCCGTATTAGGCAAGATGTTGTGCCTTATGCACATACCCGTGTTAATTTGCGGCTTCGTTTGCGGCCCCGTTTACGGCGGCGCGGTTGGTGCAATTGCACCGATTTTGCGCTCTGTTCTCTTCTCCCAGCCTAAGATCTTTCCGGATGCTCCCGGCATGTGCACAGAACTCATGTTCTACGGTGTTACAGCCGGCTTACTCTATATGCTTTTGCCAAAAAAGAAGCCTTTTATCTACGTTTCGCTCGTTAGCGCAATGCTGGTTGGCAGAGTTGCCTGGGCTACTGCAAGAACTGTTTTCTACGGTGTTTGGGGAACGCCTTTCGGTTGGGAGGCATTCGTTGCCGGCGGCTTTGCGAACGCATTTCCCGGCATTGTTATTCAGATAATTTTCATACCCCTTACGATAATGGTACTTGAAAAAGAATTTCCTAAGCTATTTAAGTATAAAAGCAAGAAAACACAGAAAAAGAAAAAATGAAAAGAATAGCAAAAGCAAACGTTAAGATGTGCATATGCTGCAAGCTTTGCAATCCGATCGAATCCCCCTGCCCCGCCAATGCTATCAGTTACGACGCGATTGGCAAGGTTGTTATTAACGAAAAAACTTGCACGGGGTGTGGCCTTTGCCAAAAAAGATGCCCAAAAGGAATAATCTCAATACAAACTATACATACTCACGAATAAGGAGCTTTGTGTAAAATGGCACAAGGCAGGCTTTAATAAATGAAGGAATTACTTACACACGGCGCGTGCGACTTGCACACGCACTCGTTCAACTCCGACGGAACGTTTTCCCCCACCGAGCTTATTGAGGAAGCGGAGAGAATAGGGCTTTATGCGATTGCCCTGACCGATCACAATACAATAGCAGGCTTGCCCGAATTTTTAAAGGCAAAAGAGGGAAAGCGCGTTAAGGCTATCCCGGGAGTTGAATTCTCCACAGACTATAAAAACACAGAGCTGCACATAATCGCCCTTTTCGTTGGCGAGGAGCATTACGCAAGGATCGGTGAGATAACACTTGATCTGCTGAAGCGCAAGGAAGAATCCTACGTCAATCTTTGCAAAGCGCTCGCAAGCGACGGGATCAACGTTGACTATGAAAAGATCAAGGCCGAGGCACACGGAATGCCAAACAGGGCGCATATAGCCGAGGCACTCACGAAGGCAGGATACACATCATCGATCAAGGATGCGTTCAACACCCTGCTCTCAAAAAGCGGAAAGTACTACAAAGAACCGACAAAGCTTGATGCATTTGAAACCATTGAGTTTATAAAATCAATGGGAGCGGTTGCCGTGCTTGCACATCCCTTGCTTTCACTGAGCGAGGAGGCTTTGCGCGAATTTTTGCCCGAGGCAAAAGCGCACGGACTTGATGCAATGGAAACTCTCTACCATGCATATACAGAGGAACAGACACGGCTTGCAAAAGAGATCGCAAAAGAAAACGGCATTCTTGAAAGCGGAGGAAGCGACTTCCACGGAGCACGCAGACCGCAGGTTTCACTCGGCTTGGGAGAGGGCGATCTCAGGATCGAAAAAGAGATCGCAGACGAGCTTCAAAAGAGATCAAAAAGCGAAAAAATATAATCAAACAAACATTTTTCCATCAAGGAACAATCCATTATATAACAAAGAAGGAGGGCAAAAAGCTTGTCCAAATCAACAAAAGAGCGCGCGTTTTCTCCAAGAACGTTCTTATTTGACATTCTACGCGGCTACGTAATAGGAATAGCATTTATAATCCCCGGCTTTTCGGGTGGCTCGGTTGCCGCGGTGCTTGGCATTTACGAAAAGCTCGTTGGCGCAATAGCAGATATATTCAAAAGCTTTATCAGGAGCATAATGATACTTTTGCCGATCGGAATCGGAATGGGGCTTGGCGCGGTGTCGCTGATGTTTCCGCTGAAATGGGCGCTCGCAAGCTACCCGATCCCAACCGTGTCCCTGTTCGTTGGTCTGACACTCGGAGCACTCCCTTCTATTACAGAAAAGCTCAAGGGCAGATTCAAGCCCACCTACCTTATATCATTTATATTACCAACCCTTGCCGCGCTCTGCCTTTGCTTTATTCCCGTTGCGCAGGACAGAGATCTTACGTCGGTTGGCATAGCAGAGCTTATTCCCCTTTTCTTCGTTGGACTGCTTGGTTCAACAGCACTTGTCATCCCCGGAATATCGGGAAGTATGCTTTTGCTTATCATTGGATACTACAACCCGATACTTGACCTTATCACAGGACTCCTTGATGGTGAAAACATCCTTAATGCCGCCCTCGTTATCGGAGCGGTTGGAGCTGGAATTGCCTTAGGCTTCTTTGCAGTATCGGTTACAATGAAAAAGCTTTTTGCACGTTTCCCACGCGGAACGTACTATTCCATACTCGGATTTATCATAGGCTCTATCCCCTCGGTGTTCATATCCACAGCAAAGGAAGCAGGCTTCGGATCACCCATCACCCCCGGAACTGATGCACCGATATACAGGCTTGAAAACCTTATGCCAAATACCTTTTTCTGGATCGTTAGCATAGCTCTCCTTGCAGTAGGATTTTTCGCGGCATTCCTTTTTGTGATGATCGCAAGAAAGAAAAAGGCGGCATGATCGCATCAGACAAAAATCACAGCGCACAAAACAACCGCTTTGCTCGAATTTTGGGCAAGGCGGTTGTTTTGTGGTATTTTATGACAACTGTTATTTACATATTGCAATTTTAATTTCACACGGGTTAGAATATCGACGCTTTTTAGCTCAGCTTTATCAATGGCTCAACGAAGCCCGCAGGATCCTTGCTTGATATATCGCAAGCCACAACTGTTGAGCGATATATGATCAGATTCACGCAAACCTCCCCCTCATAATCCGCCCATTTATCGATCTTGTACGTATATCTCGTTACCTTTTTATTCTTGTATTTTTCAAGATTTAGCCCCTGCGATTTCTGTATCTCGTTATACATAGAGATAACCTTATCAAAGCTTTCGGGAACCGAAAACTTTACCGTTTCGATCGGCTCACCCGATACCTCTGGGCCGAATTGCGAAATGAACTCTATCCTATCCTCATTTGTTTTTATACCGCTGAACTTTATCCCTGCGCTTGCTGATGCGGCTACAGCACGGCTGTTACCTATCGCCATTGCACCGACGAGCACCGACACAATCAGCGCAACTACCGCAAAAAACTTTACCGTTGATGCACGAACCGAATATACAAACATAACCCCTCCTGTTTTTCTTTGCCTTTACTTAAGGTTATGCGCCGAGGGATGATTTTATTTCACTTTTTATAAAAAGAAGTGCGCCGGGCACACTCCTACGGAGCGGCACGGCGCACTTTTCGTTGCCTACCTATCAATTATTGCAACAGCAACAAAACACAATAACGATCGCAAGAATTACGATCCAGGTGCAGTTATCATCAAAGATGTGGCACAAGCAGTTGTTATTCATATGTTAGCCTCCGGGAGTTAGTCAGCGGCTTTCTTGCCGCTTAATACTATCTTATGCCGAAGGGATTTTTGTGTTACCGCTCAGGAAAATCAAATACCACCTTGCCGTCCTTTACCGTAAGCGCGGCACTGAATATCTTGCCCGCCTTTGATACAAAACCGCCCATCTTGGCAGTTTTGCCGGTTGCAAGCATGCGGCGGACCTCGTTTATCGGCAGGGTCTTTTTGCATATAGTAAGGCTGATACGGAATTCACATCCGTCAACGTAGCCCATACATCCGTAACCAACTCTGCCGCGGATAACGTTCTTACCGCAAAGGGGACATATGCCCGCGATCTCACCGAGAGAGCCGGTTTCCACCTTTTCGGGTGTTGCGGAATTAGTTCCCGCCTTGAATATATCGGCGATTTCGCGTTCTGCCAGCTTCACACTGTCATATGCGGTTATCTCGCCGCGGTAAACTCTCTTAAGAGCCTTACCCATCTCGCTTGTTTTGTACTTATCCATAGCGATGCCGAGCCTCGAAAGAGATTCGATCAGATGCTCGCCGCCCTCAAGAATGGTGTAAACGTCCTTTTTGAGAGTGATATATCCGCTGTTCTTCGCGTTGTCGATAATACCCGTTCTTGTTGCCTCCGTGCCAAGCTCAAGGCCCTCGAAGATCGCCTTGTAGTCATCAGCATCGTCAACCTCTCCCATCTCCTCAAGATCCTTGGCGCGTGCCTTGTCGTCCTTAAAGGGATTTTTGAGATATTTGTTAAGGGTTTCTATCGTGTAATGCTTAGGCGGTGTCGTTTCCTTTTCCGCAGGCGCGAAATTCACGTTAACCTCATCGCCGACCGCAAGCTTTGGTAAAAATTTATTCTTGCCCGAATAATCGTCATACTTCGTCCAGCCGGGCTCGAGAATGACGGTTCCCTTAAGGGAAAACTCCTCGTAATCTCCGACCTTTATCTTTATCTCGCTCTTCTGTGCAACGCACTCCTCAGCGCAGAATACCGCTACAAAACGGCGGAACACCGTTGAGTAGACCTCGCGCTCCTTTTCGGAGAGCTTATCTGCCGCGGGTATTTTATAGGTGGGGGTGAGCGCGGAGTGTGATTCTATCTTCGAATCGTCGAATATCGACTTTGAGTCCTTGAATTTAACCGGATAGCCGAGCTTTGCAACGTTCGAGATGATCGCGCGCATCTTATCCTTTTCTGCCGTGGCAAGATACTCCGAGTTCGTTCTCGGGTAGGTGAGGTATCCCTCCTCATAGAGCTTCTGAATTATATTCAAGCTCTCTGCCATGCTCATCTTATACTTCTTTCCGAGGAAGCTCTGCAGGGTTGAAAGCGAATATAGCTTGCCGGGGAAGATCGAGTCCTTTTTACTGTCTACAGCAGTTACGACGGCGCCTGCTTCGTTATAAAGAAGAGAAAGCTTTTCTGCCTTCTCCCTCTCGTCATATGAGAAGCGCGCCTTACTTGTTAACTCAACCTTCTCACCGTGCGTCTTCGCACTCGATGCAACCGAGAAGTATTTTTCGGGCTTGAAATTTCTTATCTCAAGATCTCTGTCGTATATCGCCCTTACTATAGGCACTATAACTCTGCCAACGCGCAAAAGCTTGCCGCCGGAAAGAATAGTGGCATAGCGTGTTAAATTAACGCCGTAAAGCCAGTCGATATAAGTGCGTGCAAATCCTTCCTCGGCAAGATTGTCATATGCCGACTCTTCCTTCATATCAGCGAGCGCAGCTCTTACCGTTTCGGGTGTCTGGTCCGGCAACCAAAGGCGCATCTGCCTCTTCTCGCTCTTCAAGGAATTGCTCACGCAAAGCCTTACGATTATCTCTCCCTCGCGGTCTGCGTCTCCCGCGTTGACGATAGTGTCAACGTCCTTACGGTTAACAAGGGTCTCGATTATGCCAAACTGCTTTTTTACACCGGGATCAACCTTTTTGTTTGCGCCCTTCTTAAGCTCAAATCTGAATCTTTCAGGGAAGCACGGCAGATTGTCAAGCGTCCAGGCAGTGCCGGATGCATTACCCGAATACGACTCTATATCAGCAAGGGAAAACAGATGGCCGAATGCCCAGCTGACAATGTATTCATCATTAATGAAGTATCCGTCTTTCTTATCCATCTTACCGATGCCGGCAACGATATTGCGCGCCAAACTCGGTTTTTCGGCGATGATCAGCTTCATATTTCCCCTCCTGTTTTCTTATTTACCAAATATTGTAACACATTTTTTCAAAAATATCTACCCCCACGGAGCATTAATTTTACACAAAGGGAAAAGGAAAAGTTTGGATAATCTTACCCCCTCTTTCCGCTTTACTTTCATATATATATATGTTATAATTTTTTATAGAGTAATTTTAAGGATGGTGAACTATGGCCAAGCTTTATTTCAAATACGGTGCGATGGGCTCTTCCAAAACAGCGCAGGCGCTGATCACAAAGTTCAACTATGAGGAGCGCGGAATGCGTGTTTGGCTCATCAAGCCCGCAACCGACACCCGTGACGGTGAGCAGATCGTTAAGTCAAGGATCGGCCTTTCTGCCGAGTGCGATGCTATCGCAAAGGGCGAGGATATATTCGAGATCTATAAAGAGAAGCATTCGGATATCGACGTTATTATCACCGACGAGTGCCAGTTCTTCACCCACGAGCAGATCGACCAGCTCAGAAGGATCGTTGATGAATGCGCACTTCCCGTGCTTTGCTTCGGTCTTAGGACCGACTTTATGACGAGGCTCTTCCCCGGAAGCTTAAGGCTTTTTGAGGTAGCGGACTCGATCTCGGAGATCAAGACCATATGCGACTGCGGCTCAAAGGCGACTGTAAACGCAAGAATAGACAAGGACGGCAAGGTTCTTACCGTAGGTAAACAGGTCCTTCTCGGCGGTAACGACAGATATATCGCCATGTGCCATAAATGCTGGAGAAAAAGAATTAACGAAGGAGTTTAAAAATATGGAGCTTTCAAAAATACTTTCCGTGTGTGACCACACACTGCTTGGAGTTAACGCAACCTGGGCTGACATCAAGGGAATTTGCGACGACGGTATGAAGTTTGCTACCGCATCCGTTTGCATCCCCGCCGCTTACGTTAAAAGAGCAAAGGAATACGTAGAGGGCAAGCTTGCTATATGCACCGTTATCGGCTTCCCCAACGGATATTCCACCACCGCAACCAAGGTTTTTGAAACCGAGGATGCTATCAAGAACGGAGCAGACGAGATCGATATGGTTATCAATATCGGTATGCTCAAGGACAAGATGTACGACGAGATCTTAGCCGAGATCAAGGCTATCAAGGCCGCATGCGGCGACAAGATCCTTAAGGTTATTATTGAAACCTGCCTTCTTACAGACGAAGAGAAGGTTATGATGTGCAAGATCGTTTCCGCATCCGGCGCGGACTATATCAAAACCTCCACCGGCTTCTCGACCGCAGGCGCTACGTTTGATGACGTGAAGCTGTTCAGCGAGAATATCGAGAGCCACGTTAAGATCAAGGCTGCAGGCGGAATCGCATCCCTTGACGATGCGGAAAAGTTTATCGCCCTCGGCGCATCAAGACTCGGCACAAGCCGTATCGTTAAGATCGCAAAGGCAGAAAAGAATATTCAGGGATATTAATGAAAGAGAGAAGAAAAAATGGCAGATAATAAGTTTTACACCCCCCACATCAACGCAACACCCGATGATTTCGCAAAGACCGTGCTTATGCCCGGCGATCCCCTGCGCTCACAGTTTATTGCAGAAACCTTCCTTGAAAATGCAAAGCTTGTTAACAACGTAAGAGGTATTCAGGGTTACACCGGTACTTACAAGGGCGAGAGAGTTTCTGTTATGGCAAGCGGTATGGGTATGCCCTCTATCGGTATCTACTCCTACGAGCTTTACAACTTTTTCGGAGTTGAGAATATAATCCGTATAGGCTCTGCCGGCGGTATTTCTCCCGACGTTAAGCTCCGCGATATAGTTATCGCGCAGGGCGCCTCCACAACCACCAACTTTGCCGTTCAGTACGGCCTTGAGGGTACGTTTGCTCCCATTGCCGATTATCAGCTTATGAGACGCGCTATTGAGGAAGCGGAGAAGATCGGCGCAAGCTACAAGGTAGGAAACCTTCTTTCCTCCGACATCTTCTACAACGCAGATCCCGATGCAAGCAAGAAGTGGCAGAGAATGGGTATTCTCGGCGTTGAGATGGAGGCTGCTGCGCTCTATATGAACGCTGCATACGCGGGCAAGAGAGCTCTTGCTATCTGCACTGTTTCCGACCATCTCTTTACAGGCGAGGCGCTTGATGCGGAGAGCAGAAGATCAAGCTTTACCGAAATGATGGAGATCGCGCTCAATACCGCGATAAATATGTAATATGAAAAGAGTATTTCTCATAGTGCTGGATTCCTGCGGAATCGGTTATGAGCCCGACGCGCACCTCTTTGGCGACGTTGGTGCTAACACGATGAAGAGGATCTCGGCATCCAAGAATTTTAATATACCCAACCTTATCAAGATGGGCCTTGGAAATATCGACGGCATCGACTATCTCGAAAAGACCGAC
>JAZLCY010000094.1:0-15887 GCA_045614485.1 Eubacteriales bacterium | reverse complement strand
GCTTCTTCAACATCCCCGTCAAAAACGACTGTTCCGTGATCAAGAACGATGCATCTGTCGCAAAGCTGACGAATTGTATTCATATTATGGCTTACGTAAAGAACGGTTCTACCATCAACTTTAGCGGCATCACGCATTTTGTCAAGGCATTTTTTTTGGAAGTTCATATCACCTACCGCCAAAACCTCGTCCATAATCATAATTTCGGAGTCTAGATGAGCAGCAACGGAGAATGCAAGTTTAACATACATACCGCTTGAATAACGTTTAACGGGTGTATCAATAAACTTTTCCATCTCTGCAAACTCAACAATTTGGTCAAATTTCTTATCAATTTCAGCCTTGGTCATACCGAGAATGGCGCCGTTCATATAAACGTTTTCGCGACCCGTAAGCTCGGGGTGAAAGCCTGTTCCAACCTCAAGCATAGAGGCGATACGACCGTTATATTTTATTGTTCCCTTTGTGGGTGCGGTTACTCTCGAAAGAAGCTTCAAAAACGTGGATTTTCCTGCACCGTTGTGTCCGATAATGCCTATTCTCTCGCCCTTCTTCACCTCAAACGAGATGTCGTCAAGCGCAAGAAATTTTTGATTACCTGTATACGTTTTGCTTCCAAGCTTGCTGTTGGGATCTTCCTTTCCGCGAATCTTAGCAAAGAAGCTTTGAAGATCTTGGCGCAGTGTGGCTCCGCCTATGGCACCAAGCCTATATTCCTTGGAAACGTGATCTACCTTGATAATAGTTTCGTTACTCATCACATCACCTCTTAAACCGTATCCATAAAGGTTTTTTCAACCTTATTAAACGTTAAAACACCAATAGCAAGAACAACGAGCGTTACAGCCCAGCTAATAAGATAATACATAAGGTTGAACTCTCCTACACCCAAAAATGCATATCTCATGGTGTTAATAATAGGAGTTACAGGATTAAGCATATAGAGCCACATGATCTTCTCGGGGATTATGGAGATATCGTATGCAACGGGTGTAGCATACATCCAAAGCTGAACACCAAACCCCACTAAGAGCGCAAGATCACGGTACTTCGTTGTCATAGAAGAAACTATAACGCCAAATCCAAGACCAAGGCAAGCCAACTGCAATATAAGCAACGGCAAAAGAGCTATTGCCCAAGTGGGGACAATGCCTGAGCCTGCAATAAGGAAATACACCCAGAAGCCAAGAAACATCACAAACTGAATACCAAATGATATAAGTTGAGAAAGCACGGTTGTTATCGGCATAACAAGGCGGGGAAAATACACCTTGCCCATTATAGCCGAATTAGATGTAAACGTAGTAGCGGTTGATGTGAGGCATCCCGAGAAATATCCCCACGCAACCGATGCGCAAAGATAGAATACGAAAGACGGAACACCCTCGGGCGCAAGACCTGCCAATTCACCAAACACAACGGTAAAGATAACCGTTGTGAAAAGAGGCTGAATTATTGCCCAAAGAGGACCGAGTATGGTTTGCTTATACTGAGAAACAAAGTTTCTCTTTACAAAAAGCAAAATCAGATCCTTGTATTTCCAAAGCTCTTTCAAATTCAATTCAAATAGTGACCGCTTTTGCTTTATCACTGTGCCAAATTCATTATTTTTCTTCATTCGCCCTCTCCTACCAATATGTTTATTACAACTACGTTACTTTTCGAGAAATCTATATTTTATAAGCTTCAACTGTGCTCTCTCGAGGTGAAACAGCCTAAGCCATCTTAACAATGCGCATGCTTTTCCACCCATACTTCTAAGCAAGTTAACATAGCCCTTACTTCTGTTTAGCATTTTCAAAATCTCCAACTGCCCTTTGGAGTCTTTTTCACTTAACCAAAAACTAAACTCGTTAAAATAAGCCGACAGTAGCAAACCATTTACAGAAGCAACTTCGCTAAAATCTTTTTTTATGGAAGTTAAAAAAAACAAAGCTGAAACATAAACAGAATCCGCATTCACAAAAGGTGAAGTAAATGCTCTTTTTGTTATCTGACTTTTTTCAAAAAGCCTGTAAAAATACAAGTTTTTACTATATATCCTTACCGATGATATGTGAGAAAGGTAGTCAAAATTAAACTTCAAATCTTCAAGATAACAACATTCAGATGCAAAACGAATACTGTGTTTTTTTACGATATGCCTGCTATACACCTTGTTGCACGGGGATGAAGAGTTGTGACCCGCAAAGAACTCATCCAAGTGTTCGGAAAGAAAGCAATCACGAACCTCAAGGGTTTCCGCCCTAGGATTCTCAAGTTTTCTTTTTTCTCCGTTTTCACAATGAACTACCCGCAAGATATCAAAAACAAGCAATTCTGTTCCTGTGACAATTCCGTCGCATTCAAGTAAAAGGTCATTATGCCAGGTGTCGTCTCCGTCAATAAAAAGCAAATACTCGCCCTTTGCCTCATCTATACCGCGATTTCTTGCGGCACTTACTCCGGCATGCTCCTTGGTTATAATGCGTGCGCGGTTATCGCCGGATATAACTGCCGTTATGGTAGCAACAGTGTTGTCAGAAGAGCCGTCGTCTATTATTATAAGCTCAAAGTCAGAAAAGCTCTGACAAAGAACGCTTTTTATTGCTTCCTCAACGTATTTTTCGCAATTATACGTCGGCATTATAACCGAATATTTCATATCTCTCCAATTGCCCCAAGAAACTGCTCGTAGGGCTTGTCGTTTGTAAATTCTGTGTTTTCAAGATGCTCCTTGCACCTTGCTCGAACACCGCCGGTGTTCTCGATCATGGCTTTAACGCATTCGGCCAAGCTATCTATATCCTGCTCGGATATCAGGCCCTCTTTTTCGTCTGTCATCATTTCGGTAAGAGAAGCAAAGCGAGATGCCACTATTGGCGCACCGCAGATAAATGACTCATACACCGTCATAGGATACGCTTCCGACTTTGAGGTCAACACCGTAAAATCTGCGTTTTTGATATACGGATACGGATTGCTCTTTACTCCCAAGAGTGTAATTACGTCCTGCAAAGACTTTTTTACTATCAATTTTTCAACGTCCGCCCTGTCGGGTCCGTCACCCACGATATACCAATGAAAATTGCGTGTACACGATTTTTTCAAGGACTCGCACACAAAGGGAATCACATTTATGCGCTTGAAAGCATTATCAATTCTGGCAACGGTAACGATATTTACCTTGCTTTTATCAAAATCAATATCGCAAGACTCATTTGAAAGCGCTTTGATCTTGTCTATATCAAAAAAGTTATATACTGCGGCGGCGTTTTTTTTAAGCTCGGGATATTTTTCAACAAACTGATCCTTTACTGCGTGGGAAACGTAGCAAACGTTATCAAAGCGCTTCATATAGCCCTGCCAGGATGAGATATCGCCCATGTATGCAAGCTCGCCGTGAACAAAGCCGAGCTTTTTCTTTGCCTTAACCTTGTTAAGAACAAAGGAATAGCAGGGCGCGCACTGACGGTATGCGATAGCAACGTCAAATTCGCCGTATTCTTTATACTTTTTAAAAACGAGCCTATGCCAAAGCCCCGATCTTATCGTGAGCTTTTTGGCAATGCCGAGTGCGGCAAGAAACAGCTTTTTAACACCGCCGACTCTACCGAGATCACCCGCGCCAAGCTGCCAATATCTTGACCTGCCGGAAAGCTTACCAAGCTTTACCGAGTTATCAAGTCTATCACAAACTTGGTTCTTTCCCGACATATCGAGAAATACGACCTCGTGCCCACGTTTTATAAGCTCGTTTGAAAAATTCACCGCAGCGGTCGTTACACCGCCCATTCCCGTATCGGTTACGGTAAGGAGTATTTTCATATCCTTTTTATCCAATCGTTTTTAATTGTTCCGGCAGGGGATATGGGGCCGTTTTCATAAAGCGCCGTTATGTCCTTGCCTTCAAAAATCGCATTACAAAGCGAAACGAATCTCTCTGCCGCAACCTCTGCGCGCCAGAGCTTCTCTACCGTTTCGTAAGAGCTTTTCGCCACGTTGCGGCGATGCTCCGCATCGGTTACAAGAGCCTCGAGCTTTGATGCAAGATCCTTTACCGAGCCGCACCTGTAAACGTAGCCGTTTTTGCCGTTCTCAACGAGAAATGCCGCAGAGCCGACTGCGTGGCTGACCACTACTGCGCAAGCCGAGTTCATAGCCTCGTTCATAACTGCGCCCCAGCCCTCGTGAAAATCGCTGCCGAAAACGTATATATCCGCCCTGTCCATATATTCTCTTACACCCTCGGGCGTTGTAAAGGGGTGAAAGCTTACGTAATCGGAGAGTCCGTTACACTTAACGTACTCGGCAATATTTTCCTTTTCCTCACCCTCGCCAACAACGGTGAAGTGAAGATTCTTGATGCCGCGCTTTACAAGCGTGTTTACCGCCGAAACAGTGTCTATAACTCGCTTTAGGGTAAGGAGTCTACCTGCGTAGAGAATCTCTACGCGCTCGTTCTTCTCTTTAAGAGAGAAGAGCGCATCAAGATCCTTTTTCTCTACCTTCGGAAAATATCCCCACTTAAAGCACTTTTTCGCGTCAAATCCGCAAAGAGCGAGATCGCCCGATGCGAATGCGCTCGCACCGAGTATGTAAAGCTGCTTGTTCTTATATGCGGTATATCCGTCTATAATTTTCTTTCTCGTTGTGGGAATAAATCTGCGCCAGGTACCCTTCTTCAAGGAGCGCTCACAAAAGCGGAATGAAAGCTTGTTTTCCCTCATTCTCTCGGCGAGGTAGAAGGTGGGCGCAGCGCCAAAGATCACCGCATCGTATTCCTTGGCTATTCGCATAGCCTCGTCTGCATCCTCGTAAGCTCGCACCACAAAGGGATAAGACGTATTCATATCCTCGTAGCCCATCTTGATTCTATCCTCGGGGATCTTCTCACAGGCAACGAATTTAAAATCCTCGCATCGCTCGGCAAGCGACTTACACAGTGGGAGCTGATGATGATTTAAAAAGTTAGAAAAGAATGCTATTCTCATTAGATTACTTTCCGTTTTTCTTTTGATATATCTTTGCCATTAATCTCGGGAATGGTCCGAGTGCGGCGATAATCACCTTTTGTTTTGCGCCAAGGTGCTTGTTGAACACGGCTTTTATCGTATTTCTTCTAATAAAGCCTATTGCGCTCTTGAACGAAGGGTTGCTCCTTTTTGCAAGGTCTTTGGGGAGCGCCAGAAGATACGCCATATTCTGATAAAGCGCAAATCTTACCGCCTTGTCTTTCAAATTAGGATATCTTGTCTTAACAAAATCCAGTGCCCAAAGAGAGTTTTTTTGCATATCCACTATAGCTTTGCCATATCCCGAAGAAATGCTTTTTTCTCTGACAAAATAGTAATATCCCACCTTACCCACAAAGGCTATTTCTTTGATCCTGTCCGAAATCTCAAGCATAAACAGAAGATCCTCGTTAAGAACCCCCTCGGCAAAACGCACGCCTGATATCACGCCTTTTGGAAAAAGCTTTGTGCAGGCAGAAACGTCGCCCACGTGCATCATAAGCTCACCTATGTAGTTCTCCACCGGGATTATCTCATCATTCTTATGCGGCACGACAGAGGGGAAGGTTTCTCCGCTCTCTATCTCCCTCTCGTACATAAAGTTTGCTATCACATCACTTTTGCCATCAAGGGCTTTCAAAAGATTTTCGTAAGCATCGGGAGAGATCCTGTCGTCACTGTCAACAAAGCCAATATAATCTCCCGTTGCGGCATCGAGTCCTGCGTTTCTCGCAGAGGAAAGTCCGCCGTTTTTCTTATGTATAACCTTGATGCGTTCATCTTTTTTTGCAAACTCATCGCACATAGCGCCGCATCCGTCGGGCGAGCCATCGTCAACAAGTATGATCTCAAGGTTTTTATACGTTTGGTTTATTATCGAGTCCACGCATCTTGTAAGATATTTTTCAACCTTGTAAACGGGAACGATAACGCTTATTTTTTTATCCATCGTTCTCCTCAAATAAGAGACCTTATTTTGTTTATTCTGTTCTTTATTCCGCGCCAAAGATTTCTTTTTCTCGGCTGAGGATTGCTCTGTAGCTCCTCAAAGGTATCTCTTGAAGAATAGTCGATCTCGATGCCGTATTTTTCACAAAGAGGATCAAGCATGGTTTTCCACCATCTGCCCCTACGGAGCGCCCCTCCGTTTTGATAGTCAAATATAGCAGGCGCGCTTTTCATAATACTATAAAATTTTGTATTATATCTCGAGCTTCTTTTGCTTCCGTAAAGCTCCCATTCCCAAGGATTTTCGTGAGGTCTTATGTATGAGATGAGCTTTTCTCTGTTCCAGATGGCAAATTGGCAATTCAATCTGTAATCACCGTTTTGCGGTCTTTTTTCAAATCCCGGATATTTATTAGACTGAATGTTATTTTCATCATCGGTGGGATAAAAACAAAAACAAGCTATTTCGGGATCATTCTCCATATATCCGTAACACTCTATGACTTTTTTCTCATCAACGGGTGACTCAAGATAGAAATCCTCAAGCGCAAAGATAACGTACTTTGTATCTATCGACTTCAGCGCAGAGATTAGTCTTTTTCCCCAAGCAAACCGCTTATCCGTGTTATGCACTGTAATATCAAAGTAAGGAGAATCGTAGTTTTTTGTTTCGGTATTAAGAACCACCTTGAGCGGCATATCCTGCCACTGTATATGTAAAAGCTTAAAGAAACCGTCCCAGCAATCCGAATACGCATCGCACGTATTGACAAGCAGCGTGCAATTATCAGCGAAAGCCTTGTTCATAGTTATCTCCTTTTTAAAACTTTTTTTGCCATTCTTCTAATGTATCTTTTGAGTCCTTTGATCTTATGCTTGATATCAAACATTCCGGGGTGATCTACAGCAAACAAAAACTCCTTGTTGATCACCATATCAGGATCCTCTTGGCACAGCGAGTCGATCTCGTTTTTTAGTTGCGTTCTTAAATCTAAAAACACCTTTTTGTTTTTTCGTTTAACAAAGGACGATGATATATCTGCCATACAGTTATGTATTGCAGATGCATAAGTTGTCTTCACACCGGGATACAGGCTCGGAAAACGCTCCTTAACGTAGTTTTTTATGTCAAGATCGCAATCAATAACCTTTAACTTGTGCAAATTAAAGGGTGAATACTCGGTGCTTCCGGGACGAACGTACTGAACGTAAAGGGCCTCTGCGCAATGGCAGGCGCGATTCACCTTTCCAAACAGCCTATGCATTATCGCATAATCCTCTCTTGCCCTATATGCAGGAAAACGAATATCATCGAAAAGCGACGCCAAAAACAGCTTTCCCCAAGGCGCAGACTGTATCTTTTTAGGAGTGAAATATTCTGTAAGAAGCATCTCTGCACTCTCGAAGACAACGGGACTTTCGTATGCGTGGTAAGATTCCATCGTGTTAAAGCCGTTATCAAATGATGCGTATGATAAAACTATATCCGAGTTTGTTTTCTTTGCGTGGCAAAGCATCAACTCTACCATATTCTCTTTAATATGGTCATCGCTATCAACAAACATAACGTATTCGCCGCTCATCACGTCAAGAGCCGCATTGCGCGCCAACGCCTGGCCACCGTTCTCCTTATGTATAACCCTAACACGTTCATCTTTTTTTGCATACTCGTCGCACATAGCGCCGCACCCATCAGGCGAGCCATCGTCAACGAGAAACACTTCTATATTTCTGTGTGTTTGATTCAATATGGAATCGACACATTTTTTTAAATAACGTTCCGTTTTATACACCGGAACAATTATAGTAACAAGACTCATTTTTTCTCCTACTGCCAAAAGAACACAAAATTGGCACCGTTTGGTGTGTGTGTCAACCTATATAAGAACAGCGCAATTGAGAATACGTTTGCTAAAATGTACAGTGTCTGTGCACTCTTTTTATCGAAGGTATCATCAATCGACGGCTCGTACATAGGTATGCAGAATATGAAGAACAGAAATGCCACTCTCTCGAACACAAGCGCGTAAAGTCTTATTATGTAAAACGCTATTCCCATCAAAGACAGGGTTGCAAAGTTAACAAACGTTGGATCCTTAAGAAGCGGTATCTTTCTTTTCCTTTGTAGTCCTTGCAAAAACAAGAAGATCAAAGGGAGAAGACAGACTGCAAGGGTTATGGCAAAGCCTACAAGACTGCTGGTGGTTCCTTCCTCGTAATTGCGGTCAACAAATTCATTACCGTAAAGGAGTATTTCATCCCTGAACACGAATACCAGAATGCCAGTTATCGCAGAAAACATTATCTTCATCCACGTGCGCTTTATCAATAATATAACCAGCGCAAGAGCAAGAATATAACTTGATTTGTGCATTGTTGTTGATAACAGAAAAATGATTACAGAAAGAGGAATTTTCCAAAAAAAACCCTTCTTTTTCTTTAATGCTGCATCGAAAATCATAAATGCCACAAGTGCAAGCGACAGTCCAAACGACTGCCTAAACGCCGTCATGTAGAAAGCAAAAAGGCCTGTACCAAAAAGCAAGAAAACGGGTGTAAGAGTATTTTTCGAGTATCTTCCAAAAAACACAAACATCGAGCCGACAAAAACGGCGCTGTGGAAATATAGTAAGAACTGCGGCCAATGTATGGCCTTGGCAAGCAGCCAGATCATAACACCGTATCCGTAGTCTCTTACTTCCGAAAACTCGTCAATCCAATCGGACAGATTCATCCCGGATGCTGTTTGATACTGATTGTAATACATTCCCTCGTCGGAAAAACCATACCATCGATGTCGGCTTCCCAATACCAAAACTATAAGAATTCCGGCGATTATCAAAAAATTTCTTTTGCTTTTTTTATTGGAATTTCTCCCGGTTAACTCATAAACGAGAAAAATAGCAGCAAAAAGAAGAATATAAATTAACATTTAGTCTTTCCTTTTCATCAAAGCCTTGTAAAGCTCAATATATTTTTCATAGCATTTATTTTTGTCAAAGGCTTCTCTTGCCGCGGCAAGCGAGCCTGCGTCTATTCTGTCGGTAACCGAGAGTGTCTTTTCGATAAGCGCATCCTGATCACCGCGCGCAACAACCTTGCCGCATCCCGAAAGGATAAGCTCGGGTGAGCCGCAGGAATTGTAGGTTACAACAGGTGTGCCGCAACAAATAGACTCCATATTTACCGTAGGTAAGGTGTCTGCGTGCGTTGCATTAACGAACACGTCTGCCATACCGTATATTTTTGCAAGTGCCTCGCGGCCCGAAACGTATCCCATAGGGATAATGTTTTTTAGATTAAGCTCGGATATTTTCGTCTTTTCAGCATCCGAGCAGCCAACAAGCAGGAGCACGTTATTCTCTCCTATTCTTTCGGCCGCACTCTGCACAAGACCTTCATTTTCGGGGGCAAGCCATTTGTTTGCCATACCCATAAACACACGAGCGCTTTGCGGTATGGAATACTCCGCCCTTGCCGCATTTCTATCGGTCGGCTTGAATATATCCGTATCAACGCCGTTGTATATGCGGCTGATATTCATATCCTTTAAAAATCCGCGCCTTGCCTCGTTGCATATCCAATCCGAGCAACCGACAAAATGAAGTGTTGGTATAGCACCAAAATATTTCTTTTTATCCGCAAGCATACAGCTCGCTTTATCGAAGAAAAAGCTTGGCGGATTTCCGCGCCACTTAGGACATTTCTTGCAATCGGTCGTGAACTTATCGCACGAAACGTCCTGGTAATGATAGCACTTGCCCGTAAAATACCAGCAGTCGTGCATCGTTACAACAGTGGGTATATTCCTCTTGCCCAAAAAGTCGAGCAGAAGATCAAGGTTTACGAAGTTTGAATGCAGATTATGCAAATGCACGACGTCGGGCGAGATATTCTCGATATGCTTTATAAGCTTTTTCGTTGCGTGGCGAGAAAAATACGCCTGCTTGCCCAATGCTCGGGAAAGAAACGCATGTGCCTTCCAGTCAAGCTTATTTCCTACGGTATATCCGCGCTTTGTCTCACCGCTTTTTGTTTGGTATGCAAAATACGCCTCACCGCCTGCGCGCTCAACCGCCTCGCCTATATCCCTTGCGATAACGCCGGTGCTCTTATAGCCCCAAACCGCGTTTATCTGTAAAATTTTCATTTTATTTTCCTATGGTATCCCTTATGCTTTTTTCTACCGATTCAAGAATCTTTTCTTTACCGTGATTTTCTATTCCACATCTATGCGCATTCTCGGCATATTCCATAATGATTTTAGGATCGGTCAGTATTTTCTCAACAGCCGCCTTTATCTCTTTATCGTTTGTGGCAACGATCGCCGAATCATTCGTTAAAAAATATTCCATAGGAGCTGTATCGGCGCACCCAATAGCCAAAATGCATCTTCCGCTCGATAAATAGTCGGTTATCTTGGTCGAGAAGGAAAGCCTTGCTATCTTGGAATCGGGACCGCTCATCCCCTCCAAGAACAAAAGAACGTCCGCCTCCCTTTGCAGCTCCAATACTCGACCTTGAGTTACAGGCGGATGTATCGTGCATGTGTCCGGGCTAATCCTTGCAGTAACAGAGTCTGACAAGCTCGTCTTTGAGTATACGTCCACATGAAATTTGCCATTTGCGGTTTTCTCTATGCTTTCACAAAGCGCAGCAAGACTCTTTTCTCTTCCGATCTCGAGATTGCCTGTATACAAGATTCTTATAGGATCACCTATCCCGTATTTGGAAAAACCCCTCTGCTCGTTCAACGGCTTAGTTATCACCGTACTGTTGATTGAAAACGTTTTGTCCGCCTCGCGCTTGGTTTTCTCGGTTATTGCCCAAAAGCCGTCAGTCCTCTTGGCAAGCCTTTTAAGTGACCTTCTCTGAAAAATGCGAAAAGCGTTGTGTCCCAATGCCCTCGACTGCTTATACGTGAAATTATCGTCAACAAAAAAGCCGATAGATTTAGCTTTGGAAATTCGTTTTACATACTCGCAAAGTCGGTTAAAATGAATATATCCGTCCATCGAATACAGCACTACGTCCGGATTGAAATCGGTTACAAACTCTTTAAGCTCTTCGCTTTTCCATTTTCCAAGCTTCCACATCGCCTCTCTTGCCATAAGCGTAAAGAATGAACGGTGCTTTTTCATTCTCGAATAGCGACGGTTATGCTCCTCAAGCTCGTTATTCGAGGATGGCTGCTCGCCGGTTTCGGAGCGCTCAACCACGCTTCCGGTCTTGATCTTTCTTTTTATGATGCTTTTTATAACCCTGCTTTCGGATATTGCAAAATAATTATTACAAACCCTGCTATCGGGCTGCTCGTTTCTTATAGTTATATTTGCAACGTTATCGGGGTTGAAATTTTCCAGCAACGCGGGCCATGTGTTCATTCCCACTTTGCTATTCCATGCCGAAACAGAAACAACCAAAACTTTTAAGTCGTTTATCATTTTTTCACCTTGTGAAATTTAATCCGTTTTTCATATTGTGTTCAAAGGCTTTTGCTCTGTCATCTCCGGGAACGGAGATCTTTTCACTGTCGCCCTCGCTCATTCTGATATGATTTATGTATTCATCAAATTTTTGATAAAAATCATCGCCGTATATGGTCTTTGGACACATGACCGTGAAATAAAATCCCACGCCCATTGATCCGTCTGCCCCACCGTAAAATCTACCTACGCCATCCAAGAAGCTTGCGCCCGACAAAAATCCCGATATAGAGTCTATGACCATAGACATCGCATACCCCTTAAAGCCTGCCATCGGAAGTACAAATCCCTCCATTGCTGCATCGGGATCGGTGGTTGGGTTGCCGTCCTTATCGAGCGCCCAGCCGATAGGCAGGGGCTCGCCGTTTTCTTTATATTCCTTAAACTTTGACTTTGCGACCGCACTTGTCGCCATATCAACGACAAAGGGGGCATGTCTTTCGCTTGGAATAGCTATGGAAAAAGGGTTGGTTCCAAGCATCTTTTGCTTTCCACCAAACGGCGCCATCTGTGCCGGGGAATTACTCATAGCAAAGCATATCATACCTTCCCTCGCTGCGAGCAAGGTGTAATAAAACGCCGCACCAAAGGTATTGTTATTCCGAGAAAAAACGGTAAACATTCCCGTTGATCTTGCTTTTTCAACGGCATATTTAACGCACTCGGCAGCGCTGATCATTCCTATCGAATTATCTCCGTCAAATATAGCAAATGACGGAGTTTCCTTTATAACCTTAATGCTTGGGTTAACGTTGTACGAATTTGACCTTATCTTATCCAAGTGAGCCGAAAGAGTTCTCACGCCGTGGCTCGTTACTCCATAAAAATCAACGGTTGTCATATAATCGGCAACTATATCTGCCTGATATGAGTCAAGTTCGGTCGACAAAAGCTCTTTTTTTATCTCATTCTTATATGCTTCAAAGCTCAAAGGCTTATCCATCATTCAGACCTCTTCTCCATCTTTCTTTTGAAAAGTCTTTATCACTCTCGCCGGGTTACCGGCTATAACGCAGTTGCCTTCGGTAAAGCTTTTTGTAACAACCGCTCCGGCGCCAACCGTGGTATGCGGTCCAAGATACACTCCGGGCAATATTACGGCATTCATTCCGATCCAACAGCCATCGCTTATCGTTATTGGCTTTGCGGGAAGATGCTCCTCCGGATTCTCGGGATTGTGATTTTGAGTTATCAAGCCAACGTTTGCGGCAATATGAACGTCCTTGCCTATCGTTATTTTTGCTTCATAATTTTGAAAGAAGCATCCCGGCTGCTGGAATACGTTCATCGAGCTGTTGTCAAACTCAAGGTTTACTCCGTTTGATATCCTCGTGTTCTTTCCAACGGGAAATCTGATCTTTCTCCATCTGAGCTTGAAGCTTCTCGCAATGCCCTTCCATGCCCAAACGTAACCGAAATGTCCTTTATCAAAATGCTTTCCCTGCAAATACTTTCTCTTATAAAATAGCGAAAGGAACAGCTTGTTGATCCACCAAAATAACTTTTTCATATTTTCCTCTTCGAAGCAATTTTATTTGCCCATAATTTCATTCATATCATCAAGTATATTTTTGAGCATGATGGGGCGGTCGAAGTATTTCTCGGCGCGGGCAGTGCCCTCTTTCGCGAGGCTCTCGCAAAGCGAAGGGTTCTCGTAAAGGGTGATCATTTTTTCGCGCAGGTCTTCGCTGTCCTGAACCCTGCAAAGTATACCTGACTTGCCTTCCTCAACCACCTCGGAAGGTCCGGGAATATCGGTTGTGAGTATCGGAATACCAACACCCATAGCCTCCTGCAACACCTTGCCGAAGCCCTCGCGGTAGGTCGGGTGCACGAGCGCGTCAAAAGCGGACATATAGGTGTAAACCTCGTCCTTCGGTACGTTGCCCGTCATTGTTACGCGGCGCGAAGCCTTTGCGTACTCATAGTTTTCTTCGCTGATCGGGTTCTGCCAGTCATACATTCCAACAAGGCAAAGGTATGCCTTACCATGCGTTTTTTCAATCCTTGAAAAAGCCTCGAGAAGCTCGTTTATTCCCTTGTCCCTGTTTACCCTGCCAACGTATCCGAAAAGAAATGCGTCCTCGGGTATATTGTATTTTTCGCGCACCGTTTTGCGTGCCTCGTTGCGATCTATTGCGCGGCACTTGTCTATCTCAACGCCGATCGTTCCGCCGATACCGACAACCGAGATCTTCTCTCTTTTGCAAAGCCCCTCGCTTATAGCGAACTCCATATTCTTCGGGCTCTGCGACTTGACGTGGGTGGAAAATCTGCAGGTGAGCTTTTCCACAAGCTTGAATATCTTGCGCTTGATTCCTGTTAAGGAAACGTATCTTATGCCGCACTGATTATAAATTCTCTTCTCGATCTTGGCGCGCTTTCCGGCAAGGGAAGCATACATCGAGGCATTCGGCGTCATGTAGTAAAGAACGTCGAACTTTTCTTTTCTGAATATCCTTTTGAGCTTTATCGGGCATTTTATAAGGTCGGAAAAACTGATGCCGCGCTTCATCTTGAAATCAATGCACCTTGCAAAATCGCTGCACTTTTCGGCAAAGCCCTCCTCCATATTCGAGATGAGAGTTACCTCGTAGCCGTTTTTTGAAAGGTTGCGCATCGAGTCAACCAAAAACCAGTCCATCGTTTTGGAAACCGTAGTCAGAACACCTATTTTGATCTTTCTATCCATCATCGATTCACCTGCCCAACTATCTCATTTACAAGCCTCTTTACCTCGAGCCTGTTTTCTTCATAATCCGAGGGTGTAAGACCCGAAAGGCTGTCTTCAAAGTCGCGAATGCTCTTGACACCGCGGCCAAATATCTCTCTTACCTCTTTTTCGTCGGTAATATTTCCTATATTACAGAAGCTGCGCGAGAGGATCGCAAAGCTTGAGCCGAGTCTGTAATGCTCGGTGATGACCTTCTCTGCCGGGAGCATTCCGTAGCCGATCCTGGCAATACCGCCAAATCCGTACGGCAATCCCACCGCGGCGATCTTGCCCGTAAGCTTATCCACCGTTCCGTCTGCAAGCGGCTCGAACATAAAGTGCTCGCCAAGGGAAAGATGAAGATCGTTCAACCCGATGTGGACCTCGTCAATTCCCTGAACGGAAAGTATCTCATCAAGCTTCTCGGCCGCCTCGCGGGTCTCAAGCAGGAACATGGTTTTTGCCCTGCCGCCAACGTAGCTGACAAACCTTGCCACCTCAGAGGCGCTCTTTGCCATAGGGAGCATAATAACGTCTGCCCCGGCGCTGATAACCTCCTCTATCTCCTTTTCACTGCCGATAAAATCGGCACTCTTTTCGGTAAGGGGGTTAACGCGCACCATAAGCTCGCTCTTTTTGATAACCGAGCGAACGCGCCTGATATCCTCAACCGTGTGATGAGATTTTACCGTATCACCCGGCTGCCTTTTTTCTTTGCCGATGTATTCCATATCCATAAATATGCGGTCGACACCGTTGTCCTCGGCGATCTTCGCCACGGCTGTGTCGTTTGTTATGTACATAAGCTTAAGCGCCATGCTGTTCCCCTCCTTTCCGGAATATTTATGTATGAATGATTATTTGTTTGCGGTTTCTTCCTCGTTTTTCTTCATCGCACCTGTACCGCCCTCGCGCACGCCCTTTGAGCCGAGCACAGACGAGAACGTGCCGAAAAAGCACTTCATATCGAAGAACATACCCATTTTCTTAACGTATTCTCCGTCAAGCGCCGCCTTTTCCTCTATCTCAAGCTCATCGCGGCCGTTTATCTGCGCCCAACCGGTAAGTCCCGGGCGGATATCGTTTGCTCCGTATTTATCTCTCTCGGCGATCAGGTCGTCCTGATTCCAAAGCGCCGGGCGAGGCCCGACAACGCTCATCTTTCCCGAAAGAATGTTGAAAAGCTGAGGCAGCTCATCAAGGGATGATCTTCTCATAAACTTCTGCCACCTTGAAAGCGAGTCCTCCGCCTTGAACTGATGCGTAGGAGTATCACGCGGAACGGTTATAGGCATCGAACGGAATTTAATTATGTTAAAGAGCTTTTTGTTTTTGCCAACTCTCTTTTGCTTAAAAAAAACAGGGCCCTTCGAATCAATCTTGATAATAATTGCGATAAGAATCATCGGTCCGGAAAGGACAATTATACCGCAAAGTGAAGATATGATATCAAAAACCCTTTTCAAAAAATGTTTATACATCTCATCGCTCCTTGGCGCAAGCGCGCACGTATTTATTATATAATAGCACACGCACGTGAATTTTGTCAAGTAAGTTTTGGTAATTGTGTACCAAACTCAAGGACAGAAGCGGCAATTCATCTGCGTTTCGTACACAAAAACAAAGGATCGGGCATGGCATCCCTGCGAAGCAGGATTTCATCTGAGCAAAGCGAAGATTTCACTCCCCTGACGCCTCATCCCACAAAATCATTCCATAGGAATGTATGGATTTCTCTACTCCAAG
>JAZLCY010000093.1:0-6879 GCA_045614485.1 Eubacteriales bacterium | reverse complement strand
ACGCAGCGGGGGGAGTCGCGGGCCCCGGCGGCGCGGGTTGGTGCGCAGATCGTTGCTCTTGTTAACGCAGATTGGGATGATCTTGATGACCGTGCAACCCAGGCAGTTACAGATAACCCGGAGCTTAGCAAGTGCCTTGGCGAAGGTAAGTATGCCAAGGGATATATCAAGGGCGTAACAGCAGCTCAGAAGGGCAAGGACAGTAACCAGTTCACAATTTCTGCAACAAGCTCCGACAAGGAAAAGGCGCATGCAACGGTTATCGCGGTTCAGCAGGTATTGCCTCAGGCGGTTGAAAAATACCTTAAGGGCCCTGACAGTGTTATCGCTACCACTGCAGACACCGTTACGTTTGTTCCTACTGACTTTACCGAGGCAAATGACGGCGGCTTTATCAGAACCAACGGCAGGGGTGAGAAGAAGTTCGCATTGCTTGGCGGTGCTGTAGCAGCTGTTGTTTCTTACATGATCTGTCTTTTCGTGTTCATTAACGATACTAAGGTTCACGACGAGGCTACTATCAAGGAGAACTTCACCTCTCCCATCATCGGCGTAATTCCCGAGTGGAACGTTCCCGGTGTTCAGAACACAGATAAAAATCAGAAGAAAAAGCGCGGCCATTCCTCTATGGTGCGTAATTATAAGGGCAAGCTTCTTTCGTCTAAAACTCCTTTCGCGGTTTCCGAGGCATTCAAGACCTTGAGAACCAACCTTTGCTATTCCACCGCGGCAGAAAAGTGCCCCGTGTTCGCTGTAACCTCCGACTTCTCAGGCGCAGGTAAGAGCGTTGTTTCCGCAAACGTTGCTGTCTCTCTTGCAATGCTTGGTAAAAAGACTCTTCTTGTTGAGTGCGACCTTCGTCGCCCCGAGCTTGCAGAGGTATTTGAGATCGAAAAGAAGGTAGGTCTTTCCGAGCTTCTTTCCGGTGTTATAACCGATTCTTCCGATGCTTTGGCAAACGTTAATATTGAGAATCTTGACGTTGTTCTTTCCGGTAGAATTCCCCCCAATCCCTCCGAGCTTCTCGGTAGCGAGAATATGCAGGAATTCATCAAGCAAAGCAAGGAAAAGTATGATATTATCATCATTGATACTCCCCCTGCGTTTGAGGTTTCAGACGTTGGTGTTATCGTGCCTATGCTCAGCGGTGTTGTAATGGTTGCAAGAAGCAATTATTCTGACGTTAAGGCTATCAGAGATTCCGAGGAGCTTATTGCCGGCGTTAACGGTAAGATCGTTGGCTACGTTGTAAACGACGTTGATATCAAGTCCGGCTCTGCATACCACAGCAAGAAGTACGGTTACCGCCGTTACTACAAGTATGCAAGATACTACTCTCACTACGGCAATACTGCAGAGGAAAATTCTGCAGCAGAGAATAAATAACTAAAAATGGGCGCTCGCTTGATACTCCTTGGCGAGCGCCCAGATTAATATGATGATTATGGCAAAAAACAACGAAAAAAGTAACACGCCCCCTGTAGTATCGGCGCTCAGGCAGTGTGAGATAAGCAACGGTGCATTTGCATCTGCCAGATCCCTTGTGCTTGGCGAAGGCATAATGTGGGAGGGCATTGGCGCGCTAAGTGAAAAGAGCTTGCACAAGATAATCAAGCTTTATTTCGAGCCCCGCCACCAGATGCACGAGATAAGCTATCTCGGCTCTGTAACCGATATCAAGAACGAGGGCGGAATTATAGAGGTGCAAACGCGTGGCTACGAAAAGCTATTGCCTCGCCTTAAAAAGTTCCTCCCCACCGACAAGGTAACCGTTATATGTCCGCTCGCCTACGTGAAATATATGCGCTGGCTTAATACCGTAACAGGAGAGATGTCAGAAAGGCGCAAAAGCCCGAAGTCTGAGGGAGTCTATGATGCGCTTCGCCTCCTTTTTGGTATCCGCGAGGTAATTCCTGATAATAATCTTGATATAAGGCTTCTTTTCCTTGAGGTAGATGATTTCCGAAGTCTTAACGGCTGCGGTAAGGATAAGAAAAAGCGCTCCACGAGGATAGAGCGCCTGCCTAACAAAATTATGTATGACGTCTGCCTTCACAGTCTTGAGGATTACGTATCCCTTGTCCCCGATTCGCTCGGCGATAGCTTTACTGTGGCAGATTTTTCAAAGGCAATAAAGAGAACTACAAGGTTCACGTTCTACGTGGTTAAGGCTCTTGAATCGATCGGCGCGATCTACGAGTCCGGCAAGATCGGGCGCGCAAGGGCATACAGTCGCAAAGTAGAAAAAGCAGAGTGATGTCCACTCTGCTTTTTGTTTTTATGCCTTAATATCTATCATTTCTTGCGACACGGGGTGCGGGAAAACCAGCCTTGAGCATCTTAGCTCGTACTCTTCTCCCTCTATCCTCTCGCCGTAAAGAAAATCGGCATAAAGAGGTGCTCCTATATGCGCGAGGTGAACGCGTATCTGGTGTGTTCTGCCTGTGTGCAGGCGAATATATGCTATTGCGCGTCCGTCGGGAAGTATCTCTTTGATCTCATATTCGGTAACGGCTCTTTTTCCGTCCTCGCGCACAACGCGTATAATGCTGCCTTCTTCCTCTCTTGCGATAGGGGCATCTATAATTCCTTTTTTCTCATCCGGGCACTTTGATAGCAGCGCAGTGTAATATTTCTCGAACCTTCCCGCCTTCATATCCTCGGCAAGTCTGGATGCGGAAAATTGGTTCTTTGCTATTAGCACGATGCCGGAAGTATCTCGGTCAAGCCTGTTAACCGCCCTGAAAACAAAGGGTGCGTTTACGTAGTATGCAACCGCCTCTGCCAAGGTTGGCAGAGAATTTGCCCTCGATGGATGTGTGGGCATATTTTTCGGTTTGTCAACCACAAGGATCTGGCTATCCTCGTAAAGCACGGTCAGGGGCAACTGTTTTGGGTGCACGTTCTCGCTCGCCTCTTCGGGCAGGGTAACCTCTATTTTGTCGCTATAGTTTAGTCTATAGCGCATAGTAACGGCGGTGCCGTTAACCGAAACACCGCCGTACTTCACCTTTTTTATAAGAGTTGCGGACAGTCCGATCTTTCTGAGGAAGTCCTTTATTAATGCACCTGTGTCGTTTTCAGTTGCAACGGCTCGGATGATCTCCCTGCCGCAGCATTCATCAAAACTGATCAACGTCGCCACCTTCATTGCGGGGTCTGCCGATTACGTGCGGAGGAAGGATAATTTCGCTCGTTGCGATAACGTCATCCGCCGCGGTGGGCATAACGTCAATGCTCGGTGCGTTATATTCTTTTCTTTCCATATTCATTCTCCGTGTGTCAATTTTCTTATCAGCTTTATTATACACCATAATTTTCATTTAGTCAATATATACTAAAAATTTTCGAAATCTATTGACAAATTGCCCTTGGTATGTTAGAATGACAAGGTAATAAGATAGAGGCGCACCTCTACGAAAAGTATCGCACATCAAAATGCTCCAAGGCAGTGTGAGAAAGGCGTGGGTGCCGAAGTTTGCGCGGTGGAACGCGTTTGCTGGCAGTTCGGAGAATATCCGCCCTGCTGTCGCTTTATGCGGAGGGCTATCAAATCAGGCGATATTAGCATGCTTTTGAGATAGCCCCGTTCGGCTATCTTTTTTATTTTTATACAGAAAAAAGGATTTGAACGGAGGAATCAAAAATGAAAAAAACTGTATTTACGGGTGCGGCAACAGCCATAGTAACCCCACTTAACGAAAACGGAGTTGATTACGAGCAGTTCGGCCGTCTTATAGATTGGCAGATAGAGGAGGGCATTGATGCCATAGTTGCTGTTGGCACTACCGGAGAGGGCTCTACTCTTACAGACAAGGAGCACAAGGAGGCTATCCGCTTCTGTGTTGAGCGGGTGGCGGGCAGAGTTCCCGTTATCGCGGGCACCGGATCTAACGACACAGCTTATGCAATAGAGCTCACTCGCTATGCCTGTGAGGTTGGCGCAGATGCTATGCTTCTCGTAACCCCCTATTACAATAAGGCAACTCAGCGCGGTCTTATCGAATCCTTTAAGGCTATTGCAGATGCTTCCACCAAGCCCTGCATTCTTTATAACGTACCCAGCCGTACCGGTTGCAACCTCACAGCGCAGTCCTGTGCAGTCCTTGCAAAGCACCCCAATATCGTGGGCATCAAGGAAGCATCGGGCAACTTCTCTCAGATCGCTGAGATCGCTCGGCTTACAAGGGGCGAGCTTGACATATATTCGGGTAATGACGATCAGATCATCCCCGTCCTTTCTCTTGGCGGTAAGGGTGTTATATCTGTTCTCTCAAACATTATGCCAAGAGAAACGAGCAGAATGTGTAAGCTCTATATGGAGGGGGATACCGCTGCGGCGCTCGACGTTCAGTTAAGACTTTTACCCCTTATAAACTCCCTTTTCTCTGAGGTTAATCCCATTCCCGTAAAGGCGGCTGTTTCTGCTATGGGATTTTGCGATAATTACCTTCGCCTTCCTCTTACTCCTATGGAGGAGGGAAACAGACAGGTTCTTATCGACCTTATGAAGAAGGAAAATCTAATTTAAAAGATGGAAAGAAATATGAATATCTTAGTTAGCGGAATCAATGGACAAATGGGTAAGGAGGTAGCTCTCCTTTCCGAAAAAGGATATAGAGGCGCATCGCTGTTGTGCGGTGTGGATATTACCGCATCGGGTAACGAGGCGGTAACCGTATATCAGAGCTTTAGTGATGTAAAAGAGGAAAATATCGATTGCATTATCGATTTTTCTCATCATTCAGCCGTTGTATCGCTTCTTAACTTTGCGGTCGAGCGCGAAATACCCACCGTTGTTGCAACAACCGGCCACACGAAAGAAGAGCTTGATGCAATAGACCGCGCGGCAGAGAAAATTCCGGTCTTCTTCAGTGCAAATATGTCCCTCGGTGTTGCTCTTCTTGTGGAGCTTGCTAAAACCGCGGCTCTTGCAATGCCTGATGCTGAGATTGAGATAATTGAGAAGCACCATAACAGAAAGCTTGATGCACCCAGCGGCACGGCTCTTATGATCTCTTCCGCAATCAAAGAGGTGCGCCCTTCAGCATATGAAAATCTCGGAAGATCGGGCCAGGGAAAAAGATGCCCTGACGAGATTGGAATACACGCGATAAGAATGGGCAATATTGTAGGAGAGCACGAGGTTATAATCGGCACGCAAACGCAAACTATAACCTTAAAGCACGAGGCGCACAGCCGCACCCTTTTCGCAGAGGGAGCGATAGCTGCGGCCGCATTTCTCGTTACACGCCCCCGGGGTCTTTATGATATGAAGAGCCTCGTCGGTGGCTAAAATTCACGGAGTGATAATATGAGAGTAGCTATATACGGATACGGAAATCTCGGCAGGGGTGTAGAGGCGGCAATCGGGCAGAATCCCGATATGGAGCTTGTCGGTGTGTTTTCCCGTCGCGGCGCGGCGGTAAAAACTCTAAGCGGCGCGCCTGCATTCCCGGTGGACGAGATACTGAACTTTAAGGGCGCGGTGGACGTTGTTATTATCTGCGGTGGCAGTGCAACCGACCTGCCTGAAATGACGCCTGTTTTGGCAAGACATTTTAATGTGGTTGACAGCTTTGATACCCATGCTAAAATCCCCGAGCATTTTGCATCTGTTGATGCGGCGGCAAAGGATGGGGAGCACACCGCTCTTATCTCAGCCGGCTGGGATCCCGGTCTTTTCTCTATCGCAAGGCTTTATTCTGCTTGTGCTTTGCCTTCCGGCAGGGATTACACCTTTTGGGGCAAGGGTATAAGCCAGGGGCATTCTGATGCAATCAGGAGAATTCCGGGTGTTATTGATGCCAGGCAGTACACTGTGCCGATCGAGAGCGCATACAACTCGGTTCTTTCGGGCAGTTGTCCCGACCTCACTGCAGGTCAGAGGCATAGAAGAGAGTGCTACGTTGTTTGTGAGGACGGCGCGGACAGGGATAGGATAGAAAGAGAGATCAAAACTATGCCTAACTACTTCGCCGACTATGACACCGATGTCAACTTTATATCTATGGATGAGCTTACGCGTGAGCATAGCGGTATGCCCCACGGCGGCTCGGTTATCAGATGCGGTAAAACAGGTGTCGGCATGGAGCATTCTCACACCGTTGAGTTCTCATTAAGGCTTGATTCAAATCCCGAGTTCACAGGAAGTGTGCTCGTTGCGTATGCTCGCGCAATAAACAGGATCTACGAGAGGGGATGCTTTGGATGTAAAACTCCGTTTGACGTAGCCCCCGGCGACCTGTCAATTCTTTCACCCGAGGAGCTAAGGGCAAAAATGCTCTGAAATTTCACACGGGGAACACATTAAAGGACTTTTCTTATGATTTTAACTAACACGTCTTACGAAAATATATGTGAAAATATATCTCGCGCAGAAAACGGAGAACTCTGCCTTGGCGGCGTTGTTGTAAGCAAGCTTGCAAACAAGTACGGCACCCCTCTTTTTGTCTATGATGAGGGCAGGATCAGAGAAAGATGCCGCACCTACATCAAGGCTATGCGCGATATCCTCGGCGACGGTATAAAGGTGCTTTACGCATCCAAGGCGGCTTCCTTCCGCCGTATATATCAGATAATGAAGGAAGAGGGTATGGGCATCGACGTTGTTTCCTGTGGCGAGATCCACACAGCCTACCTTGCCGGATTTCCGCTTGAGAATGCCTATTTTCATTCAAATAATAAAACGGACAGAGATATAAGATATGCTATAGAGCACGGTGTCGGTAGCTTTGTGGTGGATAATGAAGAGGAGCTTATCGCTATAAACGATATAGCGGCAGAAATGGGTGTTATCCAGAGGGTTCTCCTTCGTATCACCCCCGGCATCGACCCCCACACCTATGAGGCGGTTTCTACCGGTAAGGTTGGTTCCAA
>JAZLCY010000092.1:0-29088 GCA_045614485.1 Eubacteriales bacterium | reverse complement strand
CTTTCGTCGATATATTCACTTTCGTGAAATATATTCACTTTCGTGAAATATGTTCACGAAAGATGAATTCGATATGTTCTCGCTATGCTACGAACCCCCAAAGCTCATTCTTCGCTTCGGGGAACCCCAGCCGCTCAAGCTCGATATATTCGCGTTTTGCGAAATATATTTAGCAAATCCGCGAATCGATATGAGATAAATCCCTCGCGCTTTTGACATATCTCGCCTGTGGCGAGTAATGCAAAAGCATATCGAGCCGCAGGCATATCGAGTTGCTTATGGCACATAGTTGCCATAAGCAATATATCGAAAATCCCGCGAGGGATTTATCTCGATGCGTGGTTGTCCGTTAAGGACATCACGCTAATCCTGTCCGTTTTTTATGTAATTTACTCTTACACAAACCTTTGCGCGTAGCCGCACCTTCTGCATAGCTCCTCACTCGCCTTGCCGCACTTAAAGCCGTTAACGATAGCCTGCGCCCTCTCGGAATTAAGTATTTCATCAAGGTTGCCCTCAAAAACATTTCCGAGATCAATAACTCCGTCGCTGTCAAGACAGCATGGCACGACAGTACCGTCTGAGAGAATACCAAACTGATCCTTCAAGCCGTAGCAAAAGAACCTCGTTCCCTTTACCTCGGCGTCCTTATCCGGCCACTCAAACCTATCTCCCCACTCGATATATATGCCCTTACAAACGGTTATGCCGCGCGTGTTTTCCTTCCATTCGCCCTGTATGAAGGATTTGATAAGCGCGATCGAGCGATCATTGATACCGCCGTCGCACCCCTTATTCCAAAGGCGGAAAACCGCGATAGTTCCGGCATCCTTTGCCCGCAGAGCGAATTCACAGAGCGCGCGCACGTAATCCTCGTGCCGCTCCCCCTCCCCTGCCTCAAAGCTATGGAGCGAAAGATTCACCTTGTGCAATCCTGCCGAAAGAAGCTCAGCGCCCCTTTTTGCCAGAAGAGTGCCGTTGGTGGTAATTATGGATTTGTATCCGCGCTCACCCGCGAGCTTTATAAAATCGGAAAGTTCCGGATGTGTAAGCGGCTCTCCCATCAGGTGATAGTAGATATACTTGGTTTTGTCAGTAAGCTTATCCAGGATAACAGAGAACTCCTCGCGGCTCATTCTCCTTGCCGCCCTCTTATGCCCATGGCAAAAGGAGCAATTCATATTGCAGATATTTGTTATCTCAACGTAAACCTTGTTATACATAATCGCTCCTTTCAAAAACTTATTTTCACCCATTATATCACAAACAAAAGGCAAATACAAGGGTTTTAAAACAGTGCAATAAAGAGGCTTGGAACAAAACTTCCAAGCCTCTTTTTCCCTCTTATTTGATTTTAAGATATGTCAGAGAAAACGGAAAAATCAAAGCCTATGAGCAGCTTTTCTCAAAAGCTCCTTAAAGTTTGCACGGTCGGAGACCTTTTTCCAAACTCTGTGATCGTTGTTGCCCTCGGATCTGTCAAAATCAAAAACACCTCTGAAGATGTAATCTCTTCTACCCCAACCACGATCAATAATATCAAAAACGTATCTTCTCTGGTTGAAAGCAGGCTCCTTATGACCGTCTATTCTCTGAGACTGAAGGCCTATATAATCCTCCACGATCTTGTTACCGTCATTTTCAAGGCTGTTGCACCAACCCGTGCTTGTTTGCTGACCGTCAAGCCTTATCATCCAGATAAGATTATTAAAATCAAAGTAATATCCGCACTTCATATACGCCTTGTATTTTTTCCCGAGAAGTATATTCAAAAATTCTGCGTGCGTTCTTGCCGTGATAGTTTCTCCCGTCTTTATGCATCCGTCGTCATTGCTAATAACTTCTTCCTTGATCTCGGGTACCGTGTCGACGGGCGCATCCATTAATAAATAATCGGTAGAAACTCCGAATATTCTCGCAATGTCCACTACCGTGTAGATCTCAGGGCATCCCGCGCCCTGCTCCCATTTGCTAACCGCCTTATCGGTTACGTTGAGCCTTTGCGCAAGCTCTGCCTGCGTCCACTTTCTCTGCCTTCTGAGTTTCGCTATTTTCTTACCAATGTTCATATGCTTCTCCTGTTTTTGTTTTGGTGTAATCATTGTATCATAAAATTTCCGCTTTGTCAACCTACGTTTCGTATACAATTTCTTGTAAAATCAATAGGTTTTCTGGCACTATTCTACGCTCAGTAGAGTTTAACTATACGTTCAGTAGAATTTGCACCAAATAAAGCAAAAAACAACTCCACGCTCCGTATAGTGGCGCAAAAAAGCAAAAAGTGGCTTGGAATAAGGCTTCCAAGTCACTTTAAAATCTTATTGTTTGGTCTTTAATGTTGTCACAGACGACACAAGCATACGGCGGAGTTCAATGCATTTGTTGTGAAAATCCTTGAATTCTGATTCTGCTAAAGAATTTGTTTCGGATAGTAATTCAAGCCAATATTCGCTTTCGTTACATTCTTTAAGTGCAATTTCAAGCTTTGAAATAAAATCCTTTGTTCCTTGAGCGTACTGTGCTTCGTGAACGTTAGCTCCAACAGATGTACCGCAACGTAAAAGCTGGTTTATTAAGGCACTTTCAACTCCGTTATGCTTGAGTTTGCGGCAAAGAAAAACGATGTCTTTGGCAAATTCTTTGGATTTGTTTCTTAATACACTGTCTGACATAATAAAACTCCAAAAAGCATTTTTAGTTTAGAGTTATGAATTTGGCTTTGCCAAATGTTATGAGCTTGCTATGCAAGCGTTATGATATGATTGCCTTGTAACTTCAAACTGTGCCAAAGGCACATCATAACTACGCGAAGCGTATCATAACTGATAACTTGCCGCAGGCAATCATAGTTGATAGAATGGGAATAAGCCGACGGCTTATTCCCATTCTATCGTTCCAATAGGCTTTGGAGTCAAATCGAGGAGAACGCGGTTTATTCCTTCTACCTCGTGAGTTATACGGTAGGTGATCTTGTGAAGGATCTCATAAGGGATTTCTTCGATCGTGGCTGTCATAGCATCTTTGGTGTTAACGGCGCGGATTATCGCAGGCCAGCCTTCGTAGCGGCTTTCGTCCTTTACACCAACGCTCTTGATATCGGGAACTGCGATAAAGTACTGCCAAACCTTCTCTGCAAGGCCGCACTTATCAAACTCATCGCGCAGGATCGCATCTGCCTCGCGCAGTGCCTCAAGGCGATCGCGCGTGATTGCGCCAAGGCATCTAACACCAAGGCCGGGGCCGGGGAACGGCTGGCGATATACCATAGCATGAGGAAGACCGAGCGCCTCTCCCACAACACGCACCTCGTCCTTATAAAGAAGCTTTATAGGCTCAACAAGCTCAAACTTAAGGTCCTCGGGCAATCCGCCAACGTTGTGGTGGCTCTTTACTGCCTTCTTACCCTCTGCCTGCTTTATACTCTCAAGGATATCGGGATAGATAGTTCCCTGTGCAAGGAAGGTTATATCATCAAGCGCGCGCGCCTCATCAGCAAACACGTTGATAAACTCAGCGCCGATGATCTTTCTCTTCTTTTCAGGATCGCTTACACCTGCAAGAAGATTAAGAAATCTATCTGTTGCATCTACGTAGATGAGGTTTGCATCAAGGCCCTCACGGAAAAGCTTGATCACGTTCTCGCTCTCGTCCTTTCTCATAAGGCCGTGGTTAACGTGCACGCAAACGAGCTGCTTGCCGATCGCCTTAATAAGAAGTGCCGCAACAACAGAGCTGTCAACACCGCCGGAAAGAGCAAGCAATACCTTCTTATCACCCACAGTGGCTCTGATCTTTGCTACCTGATCTTCAATAAAAGCGGCCGCTAATGCGCCGGTGGTTATTCTCTGCATTGATTCGGGTCTAACGTTAGAATTCATCCAAATATCCTCCGTTTATTTGTTTATGAGATAATTATATATTATCTTCTTGCAAATTACAAGATTTTTTTCACCGTTTTTTCATTTTCCGCATATCATACAATACACAAAAAGAATATGAAAGCGAGAATATTATGCTTGTACAAAAACCGTACGTAAGAGAAAGAGCCGTGAGCTATGCCAAAAAGTATGCATTCTCACAAAATCCGCTGTTTTCAAGCTTTGCGGGTATCGGCGGCAACTGCACCAATTTTGTTTCTCAATCTATATACGCAGGCTCTTGCGAGATGAACTACACCCCAACGTTCGGGTGGTACTACATTTCCTTGAACGAGCGCTCGCCCTCTTGGACGTCGGTGGAATACTTCTACAACTTCATCACGACCAACGACGGCGTTGGCCCGTACGGACGGGAGGCAGGAAGAGAGGAGCTTGAGATAGGCGACGTTATTCAGCTTGGAAAGGTCGGCGAAGGGTATTACCACACCCTTCTGATCGTTGGATTTGACGGCGATGATATTCTTATTGCCGCTCAAACCGATGATGCCTACAACCGCCCCCTATCGACCTATCAGAACGATTATGAGAGATATATAAAAATCCTCGGGGTCCGCTTTGAGGTGCCGGACAACAGTGCCTGCTACCAAAAGCTGATGAACCCCGAGGGTGATGCCGCAGAGGAAGAACCGCTGCCGGCAGAATGATTATTTATCTTTTTTCTTAACGTCGTATTTTGTAAAGCCCTCGCCGTTGATCTCATGCGCTCTGTGGATCGTTATGAACGCATCCTTATCGATCGAATCAACGAGTGTGAGAAGCGCCGCGTACTCGGGCATAGTGAATGAAACCATGATTATCGGGCGCTTTTTATCGGTAAATCCGCCCTTTGCCTCGATGATCGTGCAGGTTCTGTCAAGCTTGTTGATGATAGATTCGCGGATCTGATTATGCTTTTCAGACACGATGTTGGCAATGAACGCCTTCTTCTCGCCGATAAACACCTTATCGATAACGAATGCCACAACGAAAGCGCTCGTTATACCGAGAAGGCTCATTATAAAGTTCTTTACCGCATAGATACCGAAGATAACAACGGAAGCATCGAAAATGAATACCCAAACCGAGCTCTTTGCTCTTTTGAAGTACTTTGCCACGATCAGAGCAAAAACGTCAAGACCGCCGGTCGATCCGCCTCCGCGGAAGGTAAGCGCACATCCAACGCCAACAAGCAAGCCGCCGAACACAGCGGCAATTATCGCAACGGCATACTCTCCGTTTGCTATGCCCGATGTAACAACAACGTCTTTGATAGTTTCAGCCGCACCATCGGTCGTACCGCTGATAACAGAGGTAACGGCAGGCTTATACTTATTCAGGTTAAAAATACCGTCAAAGAACCAATCCTCGGTTGTGAGAGTGGTTACGATCGGCAAAAACGCGGTATAACAGGCAGACGATGCGAGAGTTTTAAGAGCGAATCGCTTGCCAAGGAATGCCCATCCGATAAAGAACACCACCCAGGTGAGAACCGTGGTGAAAAACTCCATTGTGTAGTCATGATCCTTTATAACAAGGAATGACCAGGTTCCCGTAATGTTATAAAGAGCTATTGATAAGCCGGAAAGGCCGCCGGAAACAAGATTGAACGGCTTAAGAAACATACCAACGCCCATAGCAAGAGCCAAAGCGCCTGCAACAACGTAGAAAGTATTGATCAGCGCGCGCCTTGCTGCGCGCCTGTTCTTCAAATTAATGCTCATATACGCACCTCGTAATATCTTACGGTTTATTTTACACCTATATTCAGCATTTGTCAACAACGGAGTTGACAAACCTCTTCCCCATATGCTAAAATAACCACGTTATTTTTTACAAAAAGAGGGCAAGATGAAAAAATTTACCTCGCCTTTGCTTCTTTTTATCGCGGCGGCTATATGGGGACTTGCGTTTACCGCGCAAAAGGCATCCGATGCTATACCACCCTTTGCACTCGGCGCGGCAAGAAGCGCTATTGCGGCGATCTTTATACTGATTACAATACCTATAACCGACAAAATTCTTCACACGGGGCGGCATATACTGACAGACGAGGGCGCGCCTGACATCACCGCAACGGAAATATTCGGCGGTGTGATATGCGGCATTATACTAAGCCTTGCAAGCTTTTTCCAGCAGGCAGGAATGGCAATGGGAGCTGATGCGGCGAAGGCATCCTTTATCACGGCAATATACGTTATCTTAGTTCCGATATACTCGCTGTTTTTAAGAAAGAAGGCATCCGTTAACGCGTGGATAAGCGTATTTGTTGCGACGGTTGGATTTTATCTTCTCTCGATCAAGGGCTCATTCGGAATATCGAGTGGCGAGATAACCGTTTTTCTCTGTTCTATTATCTTCCCCTTTCACATCCTCGCAATCGACCATTTTACCAAAAAGGGTGAAGGCTGCAGAATAAGTCTTATCCAGTTTATCACCGCTACAGGAACAAACGCGCTTTTATCAGCACTGTTCGAAAATGCAAGCATTACAGATTTCAAAGACTTTATTCTTCCGATCCTTTATCTTGGTGTTATGTCCAGCGGTGTTGCCTATACGTTGCAGATCATCGGGCAGATCAAAACAGCGCCCACTGCCGCAAGCGTTATTCTCTCGCTCGAATCGGTTTTCGGCGCGTTATTCGGCGTTATGATCCTTGGCGAAACACTCACGGCAAAAGAGATCGTAGGATGTGTTACGGTTTTTCTCGCCGTGATTCTTTCACAGCTCAATTTCAAGAAAAAGGCAAACAAATGTTTACATAATTAACAAATAACAAAGAGCATCACGAAATCGGTGATGCTCTTTTAATTTCACACGGGGTGTGTTTTTTAGACAAGTTCTCTATTTTCGAGCGCCGCAAGTGCGATCCTGAAGGCGCGCGCTGCAAGAACCCTCTCGTTCTCATCCTTCGACATCAGCGAGGGATAGAAGGAGCGATAAACCTCGCCCTTAACACTCATATCGCGCCTGAGCGATTCGGTGCCGTAAAGAGGAAGGGTCTTGTCGATCATAGTGAAGTAATAAAGTCCGAACGCGTCGTACTCAATATTAGTGGGGATAACAAATCTGGGATCAACAGTGCCCACAAGTTCAACCTTGAGCGCCGTTTCGTTATCATACTTCTTATCGCTGATCATACGGCTGATACGGCTGATTATCTCGTTGCCGGTATTGACACCGGTGATATCAAGCACCTCGGTTTCAAATCTTACGTGGCCGAACGAGACTCTCTTATTCTCTATTGAAAGCTCACCGTCGCTGTAAGTAACCGAGATAAGATTTACACCGCCAAGGCCGTTTTCTTCAAAACCGGTGCATTCAAGCGATCCTGAATATGCATACTTTGAACCGCCAACACTTGCAAACTTGCTTGCCTCGTGGCGAGAGCCAAAGGCATAATAATCTGCGCCGAATCTCTTGATATCAGACATGGGGATAGGACATATATCGGAATCAATATCGCCGTCAAGGTCGGCATAAGCACAAACAAGGTTCACTCTCGAAACGTCGTCCACGTGCCTGTCGGCAAGCGGATTTTCGCGAAGCTCACCGTCCATAAACGCCCAGCCGTAAACGGTTACGTTATATTCCTCAAAGTCGAATCTCGAAAGCTTGTCTGAGGAGAAAACGTAGCAATTATCAGGCAATCTGCCGGATGAGTAAATGGGGTTGCCGTTGTAGCTGTCGTGCTTACCGGGTGCGATAATGAAAACAGTGTCCGGGCAGTTATTAAATTCTCTTATCAAAACCTCAGCCGTCGTGTTGGTGGCATACTCGGTATTGAATACGTCGCCGCTCATAAGAACAACGTTGATACTGCTATCGCGAACGTACTGCATCATTCTCATAAACGAAGAGCGAAGCACCCTTCTGCGCTCCTCACTCTTATCCGCGGTAAGCCCTGTAAACGAAGTATCAAGGTGAATATCACCGCAGTGCAAAAATCTTAAATGGGTTTTTCTCTTTTCCTCGCCCATTGGCGCCTCCTTGCCCGAATCTAACGGAGAAAATTACTTTTATAACAGTATAACACCAATTTCCCTTTTTTGCAACATTTTTATAAAAAACTATTTTTACAAAATCAGCAAAAATGCGCCCGTAGGCAATACTTTACAAAACCGAACGCACCTTTTGTTTAAATCGACGATATTTATTTTAAATTTTTGCGTTTTTAATGCATACACACTTGATTTTTAATATTTTAGACTTTAAACTTTTGTTGTAAAACATTTTTTAGGAGATATAAATATGAAGACCAAAAGGATTTTAGCCATACTTCTTTGCTTTGTGCTTGCCTTTTCCCTTGCGTTCGCGCTTGCAAGCTGCGGCGGCAGTGCGGATAGCGGCAGTGCAGATGCAGGAAGCGAAGGCGGAGAAAACACACCTCCGACTCCCACTCCCACCGGCGACCTCGTTCTTATCGAGGGCGGAGTTGCAAAATTTCAGTTTGTTCTTGCGGCAGACTCTTCGCAGACCGTACAGACTCTTGCAAACTCACTTTTTAAGACGGTAAACAAGATTCTTGACGACGATGCAGAGATCGTTACCGAAACCGAGAATAACGCAAAGGATATCGAGATCATCTTCGGCACTCCCTCCTACCGCGGCGACGAATATGCAGTGGATTTCCACTACCTCGGCCCCGAGGGATACGCGGTAAAGGTTGTTGGTACAAAGGTGCTTGTTCTCTTCGGTTCTGACAGTGCGGTAAGCGATGCGCTTGAGCACGTTAAGACCAAGCTTTTCGGCATAACGAGCAAGACCAAGGAATTCACCAACGTTATTGCAACCGAGGATAAGCTTATCGAAAATAAGCAGCAGTTCACCCTTGTCAGCGCAACTATAGCCGGCAATAACCTTGACGACTACAAGCTTGTTTACAATACCGAGAAAGGCCAGACAGAGCTTACCACCCTTCAGGCCAACCTTTATAAGAACACAGGTATGTGGCTTGAGGTTATAAGCGAAGGCGAAGCAATGCCCCAGGATAAGATAATTTATTTCAACTATCTTGGCAAGGACAGTGAAAGATCCACACCCAACGGCTACCGCGCTTACGTAGACGGCAACGATCTCGTTTTCGAGGGCGAATTTGCAAACAAGTTCTACAGCGAGGCTCTCTCTGTTATCAATACCAAGTTCACCAACTTCAAGGGTTCAACCTCCTCTATCGAGGCAGATTACTCTGTAAGTGATATCGACCACCGCAATATTTACTACTCTCAGTACGGTGCTAAGGGCAACGGAACGTCCAACGATTTTGCGGCAATCAAGAAGTGCCACGAAGAGGCGAACGAGTACGGACATACCGTGCACGCAGACGAAGGCAAGATCTACTATATCGGTAAGACCGGCGGTCAGACCATTCCCGTACAGACCGACACCTACTGGCACGGCGCACAATTCATATTTGATGATTCTATCATCACCGTTTGTCCCTGCGGCAGCTGTTCCGAATGTATAGAGAGAGGCACTTCTGTTTTCAGCGTTATTCCTGACAGGAAGGCTACCTCCGCAGAAGCAAGCGCAGCTCTTGAGGCACTCAAGGCGGCACTACCCCTGAACGGTGGCTACGGCGAGAGCGATAATACCGTAAAGATCGCCAACTGGCCCCTTGAATACTCCGCGATCATCTACATCGGCTCGTCCGAGAGAAAGGTGTTTATCCGCGAAGGCGGTAAGACCGGCGGAAACGCAGACAGCGGCGACTCTATGTGCGAGATCCTCCTTATCCACCCGGACGGAACGATCGACGCATCCACCCCCCTTACCTACGATTACACAACTGTTTCATGGGCATCCGTTTTCCCCGTTGACGACACTCCTATCGTTATAGACGGCGGCGGTGCGCTTATTCAGAATATAGCAAACAGACCCGGTGAGGACGAGAAGAGCAACTACAATGCCTTTGCAAGAAACATTGAGGTAAGCCGTTCCAACGTTACTATCCGCAACTTTGACCACAGACTCCTTGACGAACAGGAATACAGAGGCCCTTATGCCGGTATTCTCTGCGTAAGATTCAATAACAACACCACCTACGAAAATATAACCTTGCAGAAGCACAAGGGCAGATACTGCCAGAACACTACAATGCAGGGTACTTACGAAATAGGCGGCTCTTATGCAAACGACATCAAGTACATCAACGTTGACGCAATAAACTTCTTCTGCGACGGCGCTGACGACGACTACGGAAGCTATGACGGCAAGACTTATGAGCCCGGCGAGGTTGCTTACCGCGGAATCATGGGCACAAACTACTGCCGTAACTTCTACTTCAGCGAATGTATCCTTCACTCATTTGACGCACACAAGGGCCTTGGAAATCTCACTATCGAGAACTCCACCTTCGAGCACATCAACCTTATCGGTTCAGGCAAGGCGGTTATCAGAAACTCCACCGTTTATATTGACGGCAGACAGACCGTGTTCAACCTCCGTGCAGACTACGGATCGACCTGGCGCGGCGACATTGAGATCGAGAACGTTGTTATGAAGTACAGCAAGAGCTCAACCCAGGTCAACAGGATCTTCTCGGTAATCGACGTTACCTACGACACAAATCAGGACTTTGACGCAGATCTTAACCCCAACTACGATCCCAACGATCCCGCGTCCCAGAAGTACATCACCGGCACCGGATGCACCAACTACCTTCCCATCAGCATCAAGATCAAGGGGCTTTCCCTTGTTAAGTACAGTTACGTTTACGTATCTCCCAGTGAGATAACCGAAACCTACCACACGGCAACCGAAAAGCTTTACCTTTTCAGCAATGATATTCAGGCACACCGGATCGTTACCTCTGCAATAACCGGATCAAGCGATATTTCCAAGTTTGAATCCGAAGGCGGAGCGGCTAAATTGAATCGCTATATAGGTACTAAGCACCTCGAGATCTCGGACAGCTACGAGATCATCCTCGTTCAGACACCTCAGTTCAAGGATATGACCTACATATACAACGGCGTTGAACAGGAAAACTGGTACACCGGTGCTGAAAAATAAATACAAAACCAAAAGGCGATAACACAGAATGAAAATGAAAAAATTATTAGCAATACTACTCGCCCTTCTGATCAGCGCATCGCTCTGCTTCTCGCTCGCCTCCTGTGGAGGCGGCGCCGAAGGCGAGGGCGGCACTGAAGGCGGCGGTGAGGGCGGCGGCCAGACCGGAGGCCAGACCGAAGGACTCACGCTCGTTGAGGGCGGAAACCCCAAGTTCCAGTTTGTATTCTCCAAGGATATATCCTCCTCCACAAGAACACTTGCTAACTCCACTATCAAGGCTATAAACAAGCTTATGAACAAGGAAGCTGCAAGCGAATACGAAACCGACGAGAACGAGAAGGAGATCGAGATCATTATCGGCACTCCCTCCTACCGCGGTACAGAATGTGCAATAGACTACCATTACCTTGGCCCTGAGGGATACGCTGTAAAGGTCGTTGGCACAAAGGTGCTTGTTCTTTTCGGCTCGGAAACCAAGGTTGGCGCGGCACTTGACCACCTTAAAGAAACAGTATTCGGAATCACGTCCAAGACAAAGAAGCTTGAAACAGTTGTTGTAAGCGAGGATAAGCTTATAGAAGCTCCGCAGTCCTTTACCCTTACAAGCACAACCGTAGCAGGCAACAACATCAAGGACTATGTCCTTGAATATCCCACGTCAGTAAGAAGCGAGGTTCAGGCAATTCAGTCCCAGCTTTACAATAAGGTTGGTATCTGGCTTCCCAAGGGCACCTCTTCCGCCACTCAGAAAGCAGTTATAATCCGCGTTATCGACAACGGCGGCGAGGGTACAACACCCAATGGCTTCAGAGCCTACGTTGACGAAAACGAGAACCTCGTTATTGAAACCGAATTCGCAAACAAGATCACAGACGGTCTTAATGCCTTTTTCGGTGATAACGTTCTCAAATCCGGACAGAAAGAGGTAGCGTTTGAGAACGACTACGTTTACGACAAGTTCGACGCAAGAAACATATACTACGAGGATAAGCCGTTCAGCGCAAAGGGCGACGGCAAGACCAACGACTTTAAAGCTATACAGGCCTGCCACGAATATGCTAATCAGTACGGCCACACCGTAAATGCCAAGGCGGGAAAGACCTATTACATAGGTAAGACCGGCGGTGAGTCGGTAACGGTTCAGACCGACGTTAACTGGAACGGATGTACCTTTACCTTTGACGACTCCTTGATCAAGGTTTGTCTTGACAGCAGCTGCGGCGGTTCAAACAGGTGCGAGGACTGTCAAAACAGAAATGCCTCCATATTCGTTCTCAAATACGACCGTTCGACCGTTAGCGTTGCAGATGCGCTTAACGCACATATTGCGACACACGGTGGCATATTCGGAGGATACGGCGAGGCGGATAACACCACCAAGATAGACAACTGGCCCCTTAACTACGACGCTCTCGTGCATCTTGCGACCGCAGAGAGAAAGATCTGGGTGCGTAAGGGCCTTAACGCAGACTCGGGCGACGAGATGGGCGAGGTAGTGCTTATCCATGCGGACGGCACCATTGACTCCACCACTCCCTTTACCTGGGACTACACCTCTATCGCTTGGGCAGATGCCTACGCCGCAGACGACAAGCCGATCACCATTGACGGCGGCGGCGCATTTATCAACACGATAGCGAACGAGCCCACCGACTCCGAGTACATCTCCTTTAACAGAAACATCTCGGTAAAGCGCTCCAACGTTACGATAACCAACCTTAATCACAGACTCATTGAAACTATCCCCGAAAGAGCTCCCTATGCGGGCATTCTTTACGTAAACCACGCAAGCAACGTTACGTTCTCCAACATCACCCTTGACATGCATAAGGGCAGATTTGGAAACAACGGCGCACAGCAGGGCTCATACGAGATCGGCGGATATGCTTCGCATAACCTCAAGTATTTCAACATTAACGTTATAGACTTCTTTACCGACGGCTCACCCGACGACTTTGTTGACGGCGCAGGCAATCTCACCACCGAGGGCGGTATCAACTTCCGCGGTATGATGGGTACCAACTACTGCCGTAACTTCCACTTCAAGGGCTGCCAGCTCAACTCGTTCGATGCGCACAAGGGCCTTGGAAACCTTCTTATCGAGGATTGCACCTACAACAGCATCCTTATCATGGGCTCGGGCGACGTTGTTATCAGAAACACCACCGTTTATGCAGACGAAAGCGAGCACTTTATGTCGATGCGTGCGGACTACGGCGCATCCTACCGCGGTACTCTTACGCTTGAAAACTGCACGATGAAGATAAGAAACACCTGTACCTACAACACCCAGTCGAACAACCACCTCACCATTCTTGAATCAAGCTATGACCCCAACTTTGACTACGACCGCATCCTTAACCCCGACTACGATAAGAACGATCCCAACTCGGTGAAGTATCTTGAGGGTGACGGCACGACCAATTATCTTCCCGAAAAGATAGTTGTAAAGGATTTCAAGGTAGTTAAGTACAAGATGCTCGAGTACGTAAGCTGCGACAAGAGTGAGACCGGCAGAAACTACATTATCGAAGAAGAGGTTGCGTTTGACTCTAACACAAGCGTATATCTTATCGACTATCAGACTACTATGTCGTACAGAAGCGTTGATATCTCCGAGTTTGCCTTTAACGGCGGCTATTCGATGAAGAACAGATACATCGGCACCAAGGAGCTTATCGTTGAAACAACGGGCGCCGCTCCTCTCGGATTTAACCTCGTTATCCCGAACACCCTGCAGTTCAAGAGCTCGACCTACGTTCTGAACGGTCAGACTATGCCGTGGTATACCGGAACATAAAAACGCTACACGGGGGCATATGTATATAAATTTCACCCTGTAAAATATCAATCGCAAGATACGTCTTGCAACACGGAGGCTGCCGCACGGCAGCCTCCATTTTCTTTTGCCTGCCGAGAAAAACAGAGAGAAAAGATACAAAACAGCATAATTTATACATTTGTAAACTTTTTTCTAATTCAAAACTCTGCTATTGACTTAGTTAAGCTAATAGTGTAGAATGGGTTGAGGAAAATATTTTAAAAATTTATATATTATTACAGGAGAACACAATGAAATTCAGAAGATTTTTTGTTATTCTTTTCTGCCTTGCACTGACCATTAGTGCATCCGCGCTCCTTATCGGTTGCGGCGGCAGCGGCAGTGAAGGCACAGAAAACGAAGGCGGCAACGAAGGCGGCGGCACAGAAGTTACCGGCCTCAAGCTCGTTGACAAGGGCAATCCCACCTTCCAGTTTGTTTATGCGCAAGAAGTTTCCGGCTCTGTCAAGACAATCGCTAACAAGACTCTCAACACAATAAACAAGGCGCTTAACAGCGATGCTGAGATTGTTACCGAAAGCTCCAAAAACGAGCAGGAAATTGAAATTATTTTCGGAACTCCCAAGTACCGCGGTGACGAGCACGCAGTGGATTACCACTACCTCGGCCCTGAGGGATACGCAATAAAGGTCGTTGGCACCAAGCTGCTCGTTCTTTTTGGCTCTGACGACGTTGCGAGCACCGCTATCGATTACCTTAAGGAAACTGTTTTCGGTATCGGTCCCAAGACCAAAAAGCTCTCCGAGGTCGTTGCAACCTCAGATAAGCTCATCGAAAACCCCCAGACGTTCACGCTTACCTCTGCAACCGTGGCAGGCAACGATCTTAAGGACTACGTGCTTGAATATCCTACCGCACTTCGCGAGCAGGCTCAGGATCTGCAGAACAAGCTCTATATGGGCGTTGGTATCTGGCTGACCAAGGGTGAGGCAAGCGAAAGCCAGAAGGCAGTTATCATCCGCGAGATCGAAAATCGTGGTGAGGGCTCTACCGAAAACGGATACAAGGTTTACGTTGATGAAAATCAGAACCTCGTTATCGAAACCGAGTTTGCAAACAAGCTTCCCGACGCTAACGCAGCATTCCTTAAGGCAACTATTCTTGCAAGCGGAAAAACCGAGATAAGCTACGCTCAGAATTACGTTTACGACAGCTTTGATGCAAGAAACATATACTATGAGGACTTTGGCGCAAAGGGCAACGGCACTACCGATGACCTGGAGGCTATCAAGAAGTGCCACGAGTATGCTAACCAGTACGGCCACACCGTTAACGGTAAGGCAACCTCTACCTACAGAATCGGTAAGAACGATGCCGGCACGTCTGCTATAATCAAGACCGACGTTAACTGGAACGGCTGCAAGTTCATCTTTGATGACAGAGATATACAGCAGCCCATCAAGGCAAACGAGAGCAGTGACGGTCAGTCAATCAAGGCAGATAAGGGCTACAACATTCCCATCTTCTCCGTTGAGTCCGACCATAAGATGATTACTCTTGAGGGAGAAAAGATCCTTATATCCACACTTGATAAGGGCGCATCAAACGTTGGCTTCCATCTTGGATATAAGGCACTTATCGTTGTTTACAACTCCAACGTCAGACATTACATAAGATACGGCACAAACGCAAACAACGGCGACCCTCAGCACGAGATTATCCTTATCGATGAGAACGGCAACGTTGATCCTTCAACACCTATTCAGTGGGATTACGCCGCAGTTACCAAGATCGAGGTTTACCGCGCTGACGATACCCCCATCACCATCTCCGGTGGTGAGTACAACGAGGAGCTCGGTATTGACAACCGCGCACACGTTATCACAAGATATAACCAGGGCAGAAGCCTTTATACCTACTTCGAGCGTAATATCACTATCATAAGATCCAACGTTGTGATAGAGAATGTTACCCACGAGATCACCGACTATATTCCCGAGGAAGAGGGAGGCTCCGGCCCGCCCTACCACGGCCTTGTAAGAGTGACCTACTGTAACGACGTTCTCGTTCAAGGCTTTGAGTTTGTAATGCCCCCGTCATACCACCTTGAAACAGACAAGGCAAACAACATGGGCACCTACGACCTCACCGCAGAGGGCGTTAACAAGCTCATTTACCGCAACTGCACCCAGTCCAACTTCTTCAATGAGGACGGATCTCTCAAGGCGGCAGGCCCCATGGGTACCAACTTCTGCAAAAACATCGAGTTTGACAACGTTATGATAGGCAGGTTTGACGCGCACTGCGGCGTTTACAACGTTACCATCAAGGACTCCGTTGTTAACAAGCTCAACTTTATCGGCGCAGGTGAGGCAAAGGTTATCAATACCGTTGTTTACGTTGACGGCCAGAACCGCGACATAGTTAACATGCGTGACGACTACGGATCGACCTGGGATGGAGACATCTACTTTGAGGGCATTGAGATGAGATACTCAGAGGAGCCTAAGGCCAACAACCCCTTTGCTATCTTCCGTGCAACCTGGTTCAACCACAACTTCGGCTACACCGTTCATTACGCAGATAACATCACCCTTAACGACATATCAATCGTCAGATTCAGCTACGGTGTTGACGGCGACGGCAACAGATGGGAAGAGATTGACGAGTCTACGAGAAACAAGGAAACTGTCTACGTATTCAACTCTCCCAAGGTAAGCGCAGGCTCACACAATGCGGATCTCTCCGGCGCATTTATTGGCGCTCAGGCCAACCTTAACCCCGTTGTTCCCACAAACTCCATAGTTATTAACAACTATAAGTACCAGAACAACCCTGTTTCCTTTGTATTCCCCACGTCTCCCACGTTCAAGAATACAAGCATTACAGTTGACGGTCAGAAGATCCAGTAATTTAAAACAAACGTGCCGGGTGATCCCCGGCACACGAAAAAGGATAACTATTTATGAAGAAAAAGATACTTTTATCAGTGCTTTCACTTCTCATGGCTCTTGCCATTGGCCTTTCCCTCGTTTCCTGCGGTGGCGGTAGCACTACCGACGGTGCAGGCACCGGCAATGAGGGCGGAAACGGCGAAGGCGGTGGCAACACCACACCCACCGATGCACTTAAGCTTGTTGAAGGCGGCAATCCCACCTTCCAGTTCGTTTACTCAAACGAAGCATCCAATACTGTTAAGAACAGCGCAAACTCAGTCCTTAACTCTATTAACAAGGCACTTAACACCAAGGCAGATATCGTTACCGAAAGAAACGAAAATGCAACCGATATCGAGATATTCATCGGTACTCCCCAGTTTCGCGGCGCAGAGTACAAGATCGATGCCCACTACCTTGGCCCGAAGGGTTATGCAATAAAGGTTGTTGGCACTAAGGTTCTCGTTCTCTACGGCTCTGATGATATCGACGCTCTCAGCTCAGCCTTCAGTCACCTTAAGGAAACCGTTTTTGGTATCACCGCAAAGACAAAGAAGCTTGATTCCGTTGTTGTAAGCGAGGATAAGCTTATAGAAGCACCCCAGACCTTTACTCTTACCTCCGCAACGGTTGTAGGCAACAACCTCAAGGATTACGTTTTCGATTATCCCACCGAGCTCAGAGAAGAGTTCAAGACCATTCAGGACAGCCTTTACAACAAGGTTGGTATCTGGCTTCCCAAGGGTTCGGCTTCCGCTAACCAGAAGGCAATCATCATCCGCACCATCCCCAACAAGGGCGAGGGTACTACCGCGATGGGCTTTAAGGTTTACGTTGACGCCAGCCAGAACCTCGTTATTGAAACCGAATTTCCCAACAGACTTGTTGCAGGTACTACCGCATTCCTTAACGCAACCCTGCTTAAAGACAAGCAGACCTCTATCGATTTTGCGGCAGACTACGTTTACGATAAGTACGACGCAAGAAACGTTTATTATGAAGATTACGGCGCAAGAGGCAACGGCAGGACAGATGACTTTGAGGCTATCAAGGCCTGCCACGAAGACGCAAACAAATACGGCAACACCGTTAACGGTAAGGCCGGCGCTACATACCTCATAGGCAAGAACGACGAGGGTACTGCCGCTATCATCAAGACCGACGTTAATTGGAACGGCTGTAAGTTCATCTTTGATGACAGAGGCCTTCAGCAGCAGCTTTCGTCAAGCCAGAATAACGGCACGTGGCAGCCTGCTTCACCCGGATGGAACTCTCCCATATTCTCTATCGAGGCAGATAACCCCTCATCCACCCTCACCGGTGATGATGTCCCGATCAAGACGCTTGAAAAGGGTGCTAAAAACGTAGGCTTCTCCCTTGGCTACGGCGCAATGCTCATTCTCTACAACGAGAACGTGCGCCACTACATCAGATACGGTCTTAACGAGGACAACGGCCAGGCTCAGCACGAGATCATTATCGTTGATAAGGACGGTAACGTTGACCCCTCAACACCTATCCAGTGGGACTACGAAGCGATCACCATGATCGAGATCATCAACGTTGACGATGCTCCCATAACCATTTCCGGCGGCGAGTACAACGAAGAGCTCGGCATTGACAATCGCACCTATGTTGAGCAGAAGTATAACGTTTCAAGAAGCTTTTACACCTACTGCTACCGCAATATTTCGGTTAAGCGCTCCAACGTTATAATTGAGAACATCAAGCACGAGTACACCGAATATACTCCCGAGGAGCAGGGCGGCTCAGGCTCACCCTACTACGGATTTACCTCTGTACAGAAATGCAACAACGTTATCATTCGCGGCATGGAATTTATGTGCCCTCCCACGTTTTACCTTGAGGATCAGAAGAGCAACAATATGGGCTCTTACGAGATCCACGCAAAAGAGGCTAACAACGTTCTTTACCAGAACTGCGACCAGTCTAACTTCTATGAGCCAGACGGAAGCGTTGTCTTCAACGGCCTTATGGGTACAAACTTCTGCAAGAACCTTACGTTTGACGATATGTTCGTTTGCTCCTTCGACGCACACTGCGGCGTTTACAACGCAACTATCAAGAACTCCACCGCAGAGCACCTTAACTTTATCGGCGACGGTAAAATAATTCTTGAAAACGTTACCATTTACGTTGATGCAACGCGCACCGCAATGAACCTTCGTTCCGACTACGGTTCGACCTGGGCAGGCGACGTTGAGATCAACGGCCTTGAATTCAGGCATTCGAAAGAGCTTGGTTACGGTCTTGGATTTACCGTTATACGCGCACAATGGAACAACTGGAACTTTGGTTACACTGTTCACTATCCTCAGAATATGGTGATCAACGATCTCTCTATCGTAAAATTCACCTACGGCATCAATTCCGACGGCACAAGATGGGAAAAGGTTGATGAAACAACAAGAAACCAGACCCCCATTTACCTTATCTCTACCGATGTTGGCGACAAGCGCGTAGACCTCACCGACCCGAACGCGATAGTTGACGGTAAGGTGAACGGCAACCCCGTTGTTCCGATCAAGACCGTAGTTGTTAACAACTACAAGTATAAAGACACTCCCGTAGACCTTCGTTTGCCCTCCTCTCCGACCTTCTACGGTATGGAGGTAACGATAGACGGTAACAAAACCGTTCTCGGTCAGTAATTTTTCGTGATAGGGGGGACACCCGTCCCCCCGAAAACGAACGAAAGGAAACGTATGAAAAAAAGTTTTTTGTTTTATATGATTGCCATACTTCTCGTCGGATTGATATCGGCATCTCTTTTTGCCTGCACGGTTACGTTGGGCGAAGGCGACCGGACCGATGAAGACGAAGAAAACGTTGAAGTTGAAAACACCGGCAATCTTGTACTTGTTAAAAACGGAATACCTACCTTTCAGTTCGTGGCTGGGCGCGATTTAACAACCGCAGCAAAGAACCTTATCACCAAAACAGCAACCAAGATAAACTCAATGCTTGAAAAGGATGCAAAGCTCCTTTCCGAAACCGCTGACAACAAGAAAGAGATCGAAATATTCTTCGGCACACCGCGATACCGCGACGAAGAATACAGAATAGACTGCCACTACCTTGGCCCGAAGGGTTATGCGATCAGGCAGGTTGGAAGAAAAATAATAGTGCTTTACGGCTCAGACGATGCCATTGCCCCGGCACTTAATCACCTTGAAACTGTGATCTTTGGCATCACAGACGAAACCGAAAAGCTAAAAGACGTTACCGTAACCGACAATATGCTTATTGAAAAAAAGCAAGAGTTCGAGCTTAAAAGCCTTACCGTTTGCGGCAACGATTTAAGAAGCTACCACATTGAATATACTCCTGCGGCAAGAGAGTTTGTCGGTCAGATACAGAACTTCTTTTATACCAAAGCGGGTATATGGTTAACCTACACCGACCAGGCAAGCGGTAAAGATGCTATCATCATTCGAGAACCGGATGAGGAAAGCACCAATCCCGACGGACTTTCGATATTCGTAGATGAAAACGCAAACCTGGTTATTGAAACCGAATTTCCCAATAAGATCATAGAGATCTTTACCGATTTCCTTGCACAAACGGCTCTTGTCCCCGGCACTATCGAGTACGACTACGGCAGGGATATCCAATATGGCACAGGCGACCTGAGAAACATTTATTACAATGACTTTGGAGCAGTGGGCGACGGCGTTACCGATGACTTTGCGGCAATCAAAAAATGCCACGATTACGCAAACAAGTACGGCCATACGGTAAATGCCACCCCCGGCGCTATCTACTACATAGGCAAGAATGCCGCAGGCTCGCCGGCAGTAATTAAAACAGACGTTAACTGGCACGGATGCTACTTCATAATAGACGACCGAGAGCTTCGCCAACCATTGACTGCAGAGCAAAACGGCGGCACTGCCGTTCTCGCATCGCCCGGTTGGGACAGCCCCATCTTCTCGGTGGAGCGCGACACCCCGGCGTCCACGCTTGCGGGCGGCTCCATGCCAATATCATACATATATAAGGGCTCGGCAAACATCGGCTTTTCTCTTGGCTACAAGGCTATGCTTGTGCTTTACAACGATAACGTAAGGCACTATATCAGATACGGCCTTAATGCCAACAACGGCTCATCACAGCACGAGCTTATCATTGTGGACGAATACGGCAACGTTGATCCCACAACACCGATACAGTGGGACTACGAAACCGTAAGCTCCATCATAGTTTACAGAATAGACGATAAACCGATAACGATATCCGGCGGTGAATTTGATGAAGAGGCAGGCATTGACAACCGCACGCATTTCGAACAGAAATACAACGTTGCAAGAAGCTTTTACACCTATTGCTTCCGCAATATTCAGATCACCCGATCAAACGTTATCCTTGAAAACATAACCCACGAATATACCGATTATAAAACCGAGAGCGAGGGTGGCTCAGGCGCGCCATACAGCGGCTTTACGTCAATAAGGAACTGTAATAACGTTACTATCCGCGGCATTGAGTTTATGAACCCGCCCACCTACTACCTTGAAACCCAGAAGTCAAACAATATGGGCTCTTATGAGATAAGCGCCGGCCTTGCCAACAACGTGCTTTACAAGAACTGCACGCAGTCGAACTTCTTTGAGAAAGACGGCAGTATCATTTTCCACGGTCTTATGGGAACAAACTACTGCAAGAATCTTACCTTTGAAGATATGTTCGTTTGCTCCTTTGACGCGCACTGCGGCGTTTACAACGCAACGATAAGAAACTCCACCGCCGAGCACCTTAACTTCATCGGCGACGGCGATATCCTGCTTGAAAACGTTACCATTTACGCAGATGCGACAAAAACCGCTATGAACTTCAGAAGTGACTACGGATCTACCTGGGCAGGCAATATCACGATAAACGGCCTTGAGATGCGCTATTCGAACAAGCTTAGCTCCTCCGCCCAGCTGACGATCATAAAGGCTGCCTGGAACAACCACAACTTTGGCTACACGGTTTATTATCCGCAGCATATGACGATAAACGACCTTTCAACCGTCAGATACACCTACGGAATAAATTCAGACGGCACAAGATGGGAAAATATAGAAGAAGCAACGAGAAACCAGAGGAAGATATACCTTATCTCAACGTCGGTCGGCAACCACAGAAGCGATCTTTCCGACCCAGATGCAACGATCAGCGGTAAAAAGAACATCAATCCCGTTGTTCCGATAGGAACGGTCACCATCAACAATTTCAAATACAAGAACAACCCCGTAAATATAACCCTGCCCACCTCGACCACCTTCCAATATATGAGCGTAATAGTAGACGGCAAGGTTACAAAGTAACAAAAACTATTCAAAAAAAGAGGCTATGCCTCTTAAAGGACATACCGGTTATGAAAAAGAAGGTTTTGATTTTCGCTCTCGTAATGCTTCTCGCCATTTCTACCTGCTTTGGCATGGTAGCTTGTGGCGGCGATAGTACTGACGGTGATGCAAACAACGGCTCGGTTTGGGATCCCGAAACGACCCCCGGCGAAAGTGAAGAGCTTGTGCTCGTTGAAAACAACAAGCCCACCTTTCAGTTCGTTTTTGCTTACGAGGCATCATCTTCGGTGAAAACCGCGGCTTCCTCAATGATCAAGACGGTTAACAAGCTTCTTAGCTCCGAGGCAAAGCAGATAACCGAAAATCCCGACAACGAGAAGGAAATCGAGATCATCATCGGCACACCCAAGTTCCGTGCAGACGAGTGCGCGATAGACCCGCACTACCTTGGCCCTGAAGGATATGCCGTGAAGGTGATCGGAAAAAAGGTGCTTGTGCTGTACGGCTCTGATTCCGCAGCGACAAACGCGATCAACCACGTTGAAAAGGTTCTTTTCGGCATCGACTCCAAAACCAAAAATTTAGGCACTGTTGTTGCAACCGCGGATAAGCTTGTGGAGGATAAGCAGACCTTTACTCTCGAGTTGGCTACCATTGGCGGCAACGACCTCAGAGATTACGTTTTGCAGTACCCCACTTCCCTGCGCGAGGAAGCACAGGCTGTGCAAAGCGAGATATATGCCAAGGTTGGCATCTGGCTACCCAAGGGAAATGCATCTGCAAAGCAGAAGGCTATAATCATCCGTGAGATCGGTAAGGGCAGCGAAAGTTCAAATCCGAACGGCTTTATCATCTACGTTGACGAGAGCCAGAACCTCGTTATCGAGACCGAATTCAAAAACAAATTCAGTGAGGGAGTGAACAGCTTCCTATCCGAAACCATTCTTGCCGGCGGTAAGAAGGAGATGCACTATGCTCAGGACTACGTTTACGACAAATACGACGCAAGAAATATCTACTACGAGGATTTCGGCGCTAAGGGCAACGGCGTGGTGGACGACTTCGAGGCCATCAAGGCCTGCCACAATTATGCAAACCTGTACGGCCACACAGTAAACGCAACTCCCGGCGCTACCTACCTTATAGGCAAGAACGATGCCGGCACTGCCGCAACGATCAAAACTAACACCAACTGGAACGGTTGCACCTTTATCTTTGACGACAGAAAGATACAGCAGCCGCTTACCGAGTCGCAGAACAACGGAATAGCCGTTGAGGGCGACCCCGGATATAACACACCGGTATTCCTTGTTGATTCAGACAGGAAATACACCAGGCTCACAGGCACGGGCATTCCGATCTCCACACTCTCAAAGGGAGCAGAGAACGTTGGATTTGCACCCGGATACAGAGCCCTGCTCGTTGTTTATAACGACAACGTTAAGCATTACATAAGATACGGCAACAATGCCGATGACGGAAAGGATCAGCACGAGATCATCCTTGTTGACAAGGACGGCAACGTTGACCCCTCCACCCCGATACAGTGGGATTATGAAGCGATCACCAAAATTATGATCTACCATGCCGCTGATACCCCGATAACCATATCGGGCGGCGAGTTTGATGAGGATGCGGGAATCGACAACCGCACTCACATCATAACCAGATACAATCAGGGCAGAAGCTTTTACACCTATTTTTCAAGAAACATCAACATCAAGCGCTCGAACGTTGTAATTGAAAATATAACGCACGAGTTTACAGACTACAAGCTTGAGGAGGACGGTGGCTCAGGCCCACCCTACAACGGCCTTATTACAGTTGACTACTGCACCGACGTTCTCGTTCAGGGCTTTGAATTTGTCCGCCCGCCGTCATACCACGTGGAAACGGATAAGAGCAACCGCATGGGAACGTACGACCTCTCAGCAGGCGGCGCGAACAGGCTAACCTTCAAAAACTGCAAACAATCCGGATTCTTCCTTGAGGACGGCAGTATTTTCGAGGCAGGCTGCATGGGAACAAACTACTGCAAGAACCTGACGTTCGATGGCGTTATGCTCGGCAGATTTGATGCGCACTGCGGCGTTTACAACGTTACTATCAAGGATTCCACGGTTAACAAGCTTAACTTTATCGGCGACGGCGTTGCAACTATTGAAAACACCGTCGTGTACGTTGACGGCGCTTATCACGACGTTATCAACCTCAGAAGCGACTACGGCTCGACCTGGTTCGGCGACCTTGTTGTAAACGGCCTTGAGATGAGATATTCCGATGAGCCGAGCGACACTAACCCCTTCTCTCTCCTTCGTGCAACCTGGTATAACCACAATTTCGGTTACACCGTTCATATGCCGCAGAACATAGTTCTGAACGACCTTTCTATCGTTCGCTTTACCTACGGTATTGATGAAAACGGAAACAGATGGGAAGAAATTGACGAATCCACAAGAAACAAACAGCAGATCCTGCTTTATTACGCAAGCAAAAACAACGTTGGCAGCCACACGTCCGACCTCTCCGACCCCTCACTCGTTGTGAACGGAGCAATGAACAACAACCCGATAGTTCCCACAAGATCGGTTGTTGTGAACAACTACAAGTATGCCGACAATCCCGTTACGGTAGTTATGCCCACCTCTCCTACGTTCAAGGGCATGGCCGTTACCGTGGACGGTGTTATTATTAAGTAATCAAACAAAAAAATATAAAATGAGAGGAACTCCCTCTCGAAGGAAAGGAAAATTATGAAAAAGAAACTTTTGATTTTCGCTCTCGTAATGCTCCTCGCCATTTCTACCTGCTTCGGCATGGTAGCTTGTGGCGGCGGTAGTGCTGACGGTGGCGAAGGCGCAGGCACCGGCGGAGATGACGGCGGCAATGGCGGTAACGGCGGCGAAGCAACGGGTCTTGTTCTTGTTGAGAACGGCAAGCCCACCTTCCAGTTCGTTTACTCCAACGATTTCACAAACGATATCTCGGCTATCGTAAAGAACAATGCCGAAAACGCGATCAAGAACATCAACAAGGTTCTTGACACCGATGCTAAGAAGGTGAACGAGAATCACGAGAATGAAACCGAGATCGAGATCATCTTCGGTTCACCCAAGTTCCGTGGCGATGAATACGTTATCGACCAGCACTACCTTGGCCCTGAAGGATACGCAATAAAGGTTATCGGCAAGAAGATCCTTGTGCTTTACGGATCCGAAGCCGCAGTTCCTGCGGCTATCGCGCATCTTAAGGAGGTTGTATTCGGCATCACCTCCAAGACCAAAGAGCTTAAGAACCTCACCTTGACCGAGGATAAGCTCATCGAAGCAAAGCAGTCATTCACGTTGGAGTCTGCAACCGTTGCAGGCTATGACCTCAAGAGCTACGTTCTTGAGTATCCCACCTCACTTCGCGAGCAGGCTCAGGCGATCCAGAACGAGCTTTACAGCAAGGTTGGTATCTGGCTTCCCAAGGGTACTGCCTCCGCAAGCAAGAAGGCAGTTATCATCAAGCAGATAGATAACGGCGGCGAAGGCACTACCGAAAACGGCTTTATCATCTACGTTGACGAGAACCAGAACCTCGTTATCGAGACCGAGTTCCCGAATAAGCTCTCCGAGGGCGTTGGCAAATTCCTCTCCGAAACCATTCTTGCAGGCGGCAAGAAGGAAATGGCATATGCTCAGGACTACGTTTTTAATACCTTTGATGCAAGAAACATCTACTACGAGGACTTCGGCGCAAAGGGTAACGGCAGAGCCGACGACTTCGATGCTATTAAGGCTTGCCACACTGAAGCTAACAAGTACGGCCACACCGTTAATGCTAAGCCCAGCGCTACCTACTACATCGGTATAAACGAGGCAGGCACTGCCGCTATCATCAAGACAGACGTTAACTGGAACGGCTGTAAGTTCATATTTGACGACACCGAGGTTGAAGCTAAATCTGCAGGCTGGGGCTCTGCTATCTTCTCTGTAGAAAGCAGCAGCTCCGATAAGAAATATTCCGGCTCCAACGTTCCCATCAAGTCGCTTGAAAAGGGAGCGACCAACATCGGCTGGGCGCCCGGATTTGACTGCCTTATCTACCTCACTAACTCTAACGTTAAGCACTTCATCAGATACGGCGGTAACGCAGATAACGGCGCAAGCCAGACCGAGCTTATCCTCGTTGATAAGGACGGTAACATCGATCCCTCAACTCCTCTTCAGTGGACCTACGAGGTGATCACGAGCATGAGAGTTAAGGGCATCAACGACAAGCCCATCGTTATCAACGGCGGTGACTTTGACCTTGAAGCAGGCATCGACAACCGTGCACTCGTTCAGACCAAGCACAACCAGGCTGCGAGCGAGTACAACTACTACGCAAGAAACATCCAGATCACCCGTTCCAACGTTTATATCAAGAACGTTAAGCACATCATCACCGACTTCCTTCCAAGAGATGAGGGCGGCCACGGTGCGCCCTATAACGGCTTTACCTCTATCCAGTACTGCCACAACGTTACCCTTGACGGATTTGAATTCCAGAATCCGCCCAGCTATCAGACAATGGGTTCGGGCGGCACTACCGTTGGTATGGGTACTTACGAGATGAGCGCAGGTAATGCAAATGCTATCACCTGGAAGAATTGCACGCAGTCTAACTTCTTCGTTGAGGGTGGCGCGGTTAAGTTCCACGGTATGATGGGTACTAACTACTGCAAGAACCTCACCTTTGACAATATGTTCGTTTGCTCGTTTGACGCGCACAAGGGAACTTACAACGCAACCATTCTTAACTCTACCGTTGAGCATCTTAACTTTATCGGTGAGGGTACCGTTCGTATTGAAAATACCACCGTTTATACGGATGGCGTAAACACGATCGCAAACCTTCGTAACGACTACGGCTCAACCTGGCAGGGCAAGTTTATCATTAAAGACGTTACTCTTAAGTATTCCTCCCAGAAGAAAAACAACACACTCAGCGTTATCAAGGCGGAGTGGGTTGACCACTTCTTCGGTTATCAGACCTACCTTCCCGAATACATCGAGCTCGACAACGTTAAGCTCGTTCAGTTTGATTACGGACTTACCGGCCCTGATAACAACAAGGACAGATGGGAAGAGACCGTTGCGGTTAACGCAAAGCCCCTTTACATTCTTCCTGCCGGCCTTACAAACAACAAGACCGACATCACTCCCGACAGCCTGTGGGGAGGCAACAACCCCTATATCCCGCCCCAGTGCCTTAATATCAAGAACTGCGGCAACCTTGAGATATATTACACAGATTACCCGATATTCAAGGATATGTGGGTTTACGTGGACGGTCAGCTCGTGCGCGAAGCACCCAGCAAGAAGGAATTTATTCCTCATTATTAATTCCTGATTTAAAATTGCTATATTATAATTAAAATGAAGATTCCCGGGCGGCGCCCGGGAATCTTTTTTCTTTGCGCCGACAAGCCTTGACATTATCTGATATCTGTTATATAATAGGCTTAAGTAAAAGCAAAGGAGCTAATGCAATGAAAAAAACGTTAGGCATTATCTTTAACATTTTCTGGATCATATTTGTTGGTCTGCAGTCTGCTATTATCAGTGCGGTAACAGGCTTAGCCTGCTGCCTTACCATCGTTGGTATTCCCTTCGGAATCCAGCATTTCAAATTTATTCCGCTCGCGTTTGCGCCTGCAGGCAAGGCTGTTGTTGTAAGGGCTAACAAGCGCCCCGTGTTGAATTTCCTGTGGATGATCTTCGGCGGATTCACTTCTAATCTTTATTTCGCGCTGCTTGGTCTTTTCTTTATGTGCACGATCGTTGGTTATCCCATTGCACTTCAGCTCTTTAAAATTGCAAGCTTCTGTGCCGCCCCCTTCGGTGCAGAGATAGTTATTGATGGCAAGTATTCCTCCACCAAGGACACTCCCTACGACCACAACGTTCTTGCAACAAGAATTCTTGAGAACCCCGACAGAACTATTGATACTCCCACCGGTGCATCCACTTCCACAAGAAACTATCTTCTCTCATTCAGAGATGCAAGATTTATAGAAGCCGAGAAGAAGTACAAGCTCACCCGAATTGGTTATACTCTGCTTGCAATACTCATCCCTATAGTTGCAATTACATATTTGATATTAGCATTTAGCGGCGCAACGGAAGCGCTTTATTTCAAGTTGTTCCCTGAAAACAGCGGTGATAACAATATGCTTGCCATGTATCTCAGCATCATCCTTCTACCCGCAAGTTATAGCAAAGTGATACCTATCTTTACAGCATCTTCCCTCGCGTTTGCCGGAACCATCCTTTCGATTACTAGGATTACTACGGCACACAGTGCCCTTATCGGCAAAGTTCTCTCGCCCAACAACCTTAAGTGGCTTATAAGCTACTATCCCGACAACACCGAGATTAAGAGCTTTTTCCAAGCCTCTCCCACAAAGATGCTCAAGAAACTCAACGTTGCCCTCTCAAAAAATGCCAGCCGTACTCCTGTTATAATCGAGGAGCTTAACTACAGCGCCGAGGATGACGACACCGTGGACGATATTCTCTATATCGCCAATAACGAGGAAGCCGAAGACGGATTTGACACGATCGCCGCACCCGTAATTGAGGAAGCTGTGCCCGAAACGACCGAAAACGAGAATACCACCACAGCCGAGGCTGAGGTTGAGGCTACTCCCGGGGCAGAGCCTACCGCCGAGGTTGAGCTGGAGGCTACTCCCGAGGCAGAGCCTACCGCCGAGCCTGAAATCGAGATCGAAATCGTTGAAGAGCCCATAGCTCCCGAGGCAGAAACCGTAGAGGCAGAGCCTAACGCAGAAAAAACAGAAGCCGCAGACGGCACTGCGAACGTTTAATAAACAAACCAAAAGAGCGAGGCACCTGCCTCGCTCTTTATATTTATGGCTTCTCCACGTGCTGATGATATATCATCGACTTAGTAGAAACGTATAGAATCATTCCGCAGGAATGTATGAAATCCGCCTACTCCAAGCCTTCCCCAGTGGGGGAAGGTGGCATACGAGCATTTGCGAGTATGACGGATGAGGTGTTTGCTTTCTCTTCATCAAATTTTCCGAGCGGCATTCCTTGCCCTGACACCTCATCCACCGCAAGCGGTCCCCC
>JAZLCY010000091.1:0-11340 GCA_045614485.1 Eubacteriales bacterium | reverse complement strand
CCCAAGAGCCGTCCTCCGCAGTGATAAGACCGCAGGAAATGCCCGCAACGGGAGCCTTGATCGGAACACCCGCATCCATAAGCGCAAGAGTAGAGCCGCAAACAGAGCCCTGGGAGGTAGAACCGTTAGAGGAAACAACCTCGGAAACAAGTCTTATCGCATAGGGGAACTCCTCCTCGGAAGGAAGAACGGGAACAAGAGAACGCTCTGCAAGTGCGCCGTGGCCGATCTCACGACGGCCGGGGCTACGAAGAGCCTTAGCCTCACCGGTAGAATAGCCGGGCATATTATAGTGGTGCATATATCTCTTGGTTGTTTCGCTGTCAAGACCCTCAAGCTTCTGAGCATCAGAAAGAGTGCCAAGAGTTGCAATGGTAAGTACCTGAGTCTGTCCTCTGGTGAAAAGACCTGAGCCGTGTACTCTCGGAATTACGCCAACTTCTGCAGCGAGGGGACGGATCTCATCCATACGTCTGCCGTCAACGCGCTTCTTATCAACGAGAAGCCAACGACGAACGATCTTCTTCTGTATCTTGTAGATAAGCTCGGGAAGAATAGTCTTGATATTCTCATACTTCTCCTCGAAGGTAGCTACGATATCGTCCATAATGGGCTGCATCTTTGCATCGCGAACGTTCTTGTCGTCGGTGTCAAGAGCCTCCATTACTCTTTCCTCGCAGTATGCGAAGATCTCGTCAAACATATCGTGATCAAGCTCGCCGGATGCATATGCAAACTTAGGCTTGCCGATCTCAGCAACGATACCGTTGATGAAAGCAACGAGCTTCTTGATCTCCTCATGAGCCTGCATGATAGCGTCATACATAACGTCATCAGCAACCTCATTTGCGCCTGCCTCGATCATTACAACCTTCTCTTCAGAAGCGGCAACGGTAAGCTCGAGGTCGCTCTTTTCTCTCTCAGCGGCTGTGGGGTTAACAACAAGCTTGCCGTCAACAAGACCCATAAATACGCCACCGATAGGGCCGTTCCACGGAATATCGGAAATAGAGAGAGCGATGGATGCACCGATCATAGCGGTGATCTCGGGTGAGCAATCGGGATCTACGGACATGATTGTGAGAAGCAAGGAAATATCGTTACGAAGATCCTTGGGGAAAAGGGGACGTACAGGACGGTCGATAACACGGCCTGCAAGAACTGCCTTCTCAGAGGGCTTGCCCTCGCGCTTCAAAAATCCGCCGGGGATCTTGCCCACAGCATACATCTTTTCATCATAATCAACTGAAAGAGGAAGGAAATCGATACCTTCTCTGGGTGCAGCGGAAGCCGTTGCGGTTGCAAGAACGGTGGTTTCGCCATAGTGGATAAGAGCTGCGCCGTTTGCAAGGCCTGCGATCTTACCGGTTTTTACTACAAGGGGTCTGCCTGCGAACTCGTACTCAAACGCTTTGTAGTCATCAAATGTCTTAAAGTTTTCTACCATTTTTTCTTTCTCCTTATTTTTGTTTTTTTAGGGAAAGCGAACATAGCACTTAAATATAGGCTTGACACGTCAAACACATATTTAACTGCTACTTTCGCGCCCCTTTGTGCTTAAATTTGGGTTTTCACAACAAACGGGAACGAAAAAGACTCCGTTCCCGTTATGTGAAATATCTCGGGAAGTAATGAATTACTTTCTGAGACCGAGTCTCTTAATTACAGAACGGTATCTCTCGATATCCTTCTTTGCAAGGTAACTAAGAAGCTGCTTTCTGTGACCTACCATCTTGGAAAGACCTCTCTGAGAGTGGAAATCCTTAGGATTCTTCTTCATGTGGTCGGTAAGGCCGTTGATTCTATCGGTAAGGATAGCGATCTGTACCTCGGGCGAACCGGTGTCGTTCTCGTTGATCTTGTACTCAGCGATGATGGCGGTTTTTGTTTCCTTTGAAATCATTGTTTTCTTCACCTTTCATATATTTTTTCTTCCTAAATCCCCGTAGAGTGCGGGTGAAAAGCACGAGCCACGCAAGAGAATTTTTCCCAAACGGAGCAGGGCCATACACTGTACCGAGACATAGGCCGAGATGTATTATAGCATATAATTTAGTAAAAGTAAATAGTTTTTTATAAAAAATATTATGCAAACAGACATTTTATTTGTTTTCGAGCTGTAAAATGCCAAAATTTGTGCGCTTAATCGATTGCCCTTGCACTTTTTTCAATCAAAAAGAAGTAGGGAGAGGTGGGAGAATTGAGAATTCTGAACTCGGAAGCACAAATTCTGTACTTTGAGAGAGTTTTGAAATACTCTCTTAACATATCTCCCTCAAGCGCGCCTTCCTCGTGCCCCGGATATATAGCGACGATAAGCACTCCGTCGGGCAAAAGAAGGTCGATAGCTGCCTCAACTGCCGGCATTGTGGTTTCGCGCATTGTGGTTACCGCCTTCATACCGCTGCCGGGAAGATACCCAAGGTTGAACATTCCGGCCTTGATAGGCTCGTTTACAAACTCCTTCACCCTGTGGTGAGAAGCACAGATAAGGGTGTAATTCTTAGGTGCGCCATTATCTGTGAGAAATTTTTCGGTTGACTCAAGCGCCTTATCCTGAATATCAAAGGCATATACTCTTCCGCTTTCACCAACGGTTTCGGAAAGAAAGAGTGTATCGTTGCCATTACCCATCGTGAAATCGACAGCAACCTCTCCCTCGCCAAGATGTGCGAGAATAAATTCCTTATGCATTTTCTTCAGATCAACCATTTTGCACAGATCTCCTCGGTGTTACGTACGCGGTGTAGTTTGTTTTATAGATAACGAATCCGGGCTTTGCGCCGGGAACCTTTTTAACGTTCTTAACGGCAGTATAGTCTACTGCAACAGGACCTGTGCCTGCCTTTGAATAATAGGCGGCAAGCTCTGCAGCCTCGGTATAATCCGCCTCACCCGGCTCTTCTCCGTTTGTTATTAGGATAACGTGCGACCCGGGATTATCCTTTGCATGAAACCATATATCAGACTTTGAAGCAAGCTTAAAGGTAAGATATTCGTTCTGAATGTTGTTTCTGCCGACGTAAACGGTGTAGCCGCCGCTTGTTTTCAATTCAAGCGGTTTCATCTTGAACTTTTTATTCGGCTTGTACCCGTTAAGGCGCGCCGAATATCCGGAGCGATAAAGCTCCTCACGGATCTCATTCAGATCATCCTCACACTCGGCTTTATCGAGGAAAGCCTTTACACTGTCAAGATACACAAGCTCGCGCTCCCATATCTCGATCTGCTCCTTGAGAACGATCTTTGCCTTTTTGGACTTATTATAGAGCTTATAAAGTCTTTGCGCATTTGATGAGGGAGAAAGCCTGGTGTCAAGCTCGATCTCGACCGTCGGGCACTCCTCATCATAATAGTCAACGCAACGAAGGACCTTATCCCCCCTCTTGATTGCATAGATGTTCGCCGTTATCAGATCCGCACGGCGCTTATGAACTTCGCCGTTCTCACTTTCAAGGAGCGCCTCTCTCTGAAGCGCAAGCTTGCGCTCGGTTCTTGCGATCGTGCTGCCAAGAAGATTTATAAGATCGCGCGCTCTTTGACTGATGCGCTCGGTTCTGTCCTTATTCTCAAAATACACGTCAAAAAGCTTGCCGAGCGATTCATACGAGTTTTTAACTGCCGATGCTCCTTTATAATAGGTTATATCGGTATAAGAATAGTCGACAGGTGCGCCATCTGAGGCTATAGAGGTAGGCGTGTAACGGTTTTCGATCAAATCTTGCTGCCAAGCCTCGATTACGGAATAAAATTTTTCCTTATCCAATGAACAGAGCGGAACGTCATTCAACCCTGTTGCACGGTAACAAAGCTCGCGCGCGATCTGAACCGCAACACCCGAATATATGCCTGTGATAAACTTCTCGGCACTGCGTTCTTTCGGAAAATTATCAAATGCAAGCTCGAACGCGCCTTTATCTATTATAAGTGGGGATATCTTATTTTGTTGCTCCGGAAAAACATATTTGATTCCGGGAAGGATCTGACGAACGGTGCTTGCCGCAAAATCAACGAGCTTAAGCGCAGAGATTATCTTAAAATCAGCATCTGCAAGTACAAGATTTGCATACTTACCCATTATCTCGCAGATAAGATGCTTCTCGGTCTGGAATCCCATTTCGTCATAACAGGAAAGCTTGAATATGGCAATTCTATCAAATCCGGGCTGGGTTATCTCAATTATCCTTGCGCCACCGATATGCTTTCTAAGCAGCATACAAAACATAGGCGCTTTCAAGGGATTTTCACGGCTTATATCCGAAAGCTGCATTCTCGGAGCAGAAGGCCCAAGATTAAAAACAAGCCTACCGGTATTTTTACCGCTGTGTATTATAAGATCAACCTCGTCATTCTGAGGCTGATGCACCTTTTCAATCTTTGCGTCCGTAAAGTCTTTGTTTATCTCGGCTATAACGGCGCGCATCATACAAGCATCAAATGCCATAAAGCTCTCCTTTCTTGTAAATAATTGTTTGCGTTTTTATATTTTACTTTTCACCCGTGAGATTTTTTACATACTCGAGTATATCCATCTTGTTGTTTTTTACTTTTTCGGTTATAACTGCGTCAAGCACACGGTTAAGCATTATACCGACCTCACGACCAAGGATACCGAGAGATATAAGATCATTACCGCAAACGTCAAGCGCTGATACAGAATATGCATCATTTGACTCGATAACCTTAGTATAAAGCGCATACGCCGATGCATCTACCTCACCAAGCATCATCTTAAGCTTTATCATAGCCTCGGTGTGCTTTTTTGAGAGAGTGCTGAGCGCACGCTTTACGTTCACTTCGCTCTCAAAAGAAACCTTGCTGAAATTTTCGATCAGGGCTATTCCCTCTTTTTTCGTTTCATTGTCAAAATGCAATCTATCCGAAAGCTTCTTGAATGAGGCGAGCGGATCGGGGGAAGAAAGCATTATCAACGACAGCTGACGAAGGGAGGGAGTGCCTATGTCAAATCCTGATTCGGTGGGCATTTTGATCTCTATGCCGGGAATCAGAAATTCAGAAATTATATCCTTATATTCTTCAACAACGGAGTATGCGTGAATAGATTCGAGAAGTTTTTTCCACTCGGTGAAGATCCTCTCGCCCGAAACGAAGCTTAAAAGCGCCTTTTTATCCCTTGCCGCCCTCGCTGTTTGGGCATCTACCGAGAAACCAAGCTTTGCCGAGAATCTTATTGCCCTAAGAATGCGGAGCGCATCCTCATCAAATCTTTTATAAGGATCTCCAACTGCGCGGATCACCCTGTTTTCTATATCCTCTTTACCTCCGAAAATATCGGTTATGCCATCCACTTCATTATAAGCCATGGCATTCATTGTAAAATCGCGGCGGGAAAGGTCATCCTCTATCCTTTTCGAGAAGCTTACACTGTCCGGGTGGCGATGGTCCTTATAATCGCCGTCTTGCCTATGTGTTGTGATCTCATACGGAACGGAATCCACAAGGACGGTGAGTGTTCCGTGCTTGATGCCGGTTTCTATTGTTCTGTAACCGGAGAAAACAGCCTTCATCTCTTCCGGAGTGGCAGAGGTGGTTATATCATAATCATTCGGTGTATCGCCAAGAAGAAAATCACGAACGCAACCGCCGACAACGTCTGCCCTGTGGCCAGCCTTGTTCAGCAGCTCGATTATTTTCTTGACCGATACCGGAAGCATCATAGTCCGCATAATTTTCTCCTTTCACACTTAGATAAAGACCCTTTCTTTTTATTTTAACACAAACCTTTTAGTTTGTCAAAGAGTATTGACAAAACGAACGAGGCAAATTATAATTATTTATGATAAATACTTTGGAGGCGCACGTATGAATACGATTGAAACACTTGCAAGCCGCAATATCCCCGAGCTTTTAAAGCTTAAAACCGGAAGAAAGGTTAAAAAACTTGCAGATTGGGAGAAAAGACGCGAGGAACTCAAGAAGATCCTGCAGGAAGAGGAATACGGCTATATTCCTCCGAAGCCCGACCATCTTGATGTTGAGGTGAGCGAGCAGGTTGCAAACTTCTGCGCCGGCAAGTGCCAGAGAAAGAACCTCACCTTTACCGTTACTATCGGTGAGAAGAAGCATTCCTTCCCCGTTGTATCTGCAATTCCGAAATCAGATAAAAAGGTGCCTGCATTCGTATTTATAAACTTCACCCCCGCCGTACCCGACAAGTATCTGCCGAGCGAGGAGCTTTGCGATGCAGGATTTGCGGTATTCTCCTTCTGCTACAATGACGTAACGAAGGATAACGGTGATTTCAAGAACGGAATCGCGCCGCTTTTCAGAAAGGGACGCGCAAAGCAGACAGCTCCCGGAAAGATCGCAATGTGGGCATGGGCGGCAATGCGAGTTATGGACTACGTGCAGACTCTTGACGAGATCGACACCGAGAACGTGGCTGTTGTTGGACATTCAAGACTTGGAAAGACAGCACTTGTTGCAGGCGCATTTGACGAAAGATTCAAGTACGTTATTTCAAACGACTCCGGTTGCTCCGGCGCGGCGATAACACGCGGCAAGGACGGAGAAACCGTGCCTGTTATTACAAACGTTTTCCCCTTCTGGTTCTGCCCGAGATACGTAAAAAATGCGGCTATCTTTGAAGAGCGCGGATACGAGCAGCACTTCTTGCTATCCCTTGTAGCTCCAAGGCATCTCATGATTGGAAGCGCCGAGGAAGATAGGTGGGCGGATCCTGCGAGCGAATTCCTCTCTGCTTACGCGGCAAGCGAGGCATACAAGCTTTACGGATATAAAGGGGTTTATGAAACCGAAGAAATTCCCGGTGCAAAATCCGTAGTTTACGGTGATAGAGTGTTCTACCAGCACAGGCACGGCGCTCACTACTTCTCACGCGAGGACTGGGGAGAATACACCAAATATATAAAGCACGTTATTGAAAGCGAAAAATAAAGATAAAAGGCTTAACGGCAAAACCGTTAAGCCTTTTCTTATTTCCAAGCATATTCTTTTCCGTCGAGAACAACCTTCATATCCTTGAACATGGGGTTTTTCGGAAAATGGATCATACTTATATCCGTGTTGCTTACGTAAAGAGTTTCGGGCGCGGTATAGGGGTTCTTCTCAACTCCGCCGCCCTCGCTCTTAAGCTTTGAGAGGTCTTTTTCACAGAGGCGATCGCCCTGGGAATGAAAGAAATGCGTTATCTTATCAAGCCCCTCACCAAGAATCTTTTCGGTGCGCTTGCCGCACTCGTCAACACTCGCCTCATGCTTATAGATCTTAACACCGTCTATAATAACGTTTGTAGGAAGCTTTGCAGGATAGCCGAACCAATGGTCCTCCCACCAGGAATTAACGAGAGTTATCTCAGAGTTTCTTTCGGAATACTTTACCGTTACATCCTTTAATATAAGGTCGCCGTACCAAGTTGAGCCGTAGTCTGAGCGAAGCCAAACGATACAGCCGTGGTTACAGGGATAGAACTCACAGTTTTCAACGCGCAAGGTTCCCTCGCCTATCGCACTTACGTACACAAGGCGGCTGTTTTTAAGCGTTACGTTATAGCAACCGTGGTGGCAGTCAAAGGTGTTGAACTCAACGTTATCAAGCATAAGGTTCTTGCAATAGTTCGTTCCCATCATACCCTGATGCACGGTGTAGCCGTCGGGTGCAAAGAAGTTGGACATATTACAGTTTTCCCACACGATATTGTTGGCGAGAGTGCCCCTTATCTCGTAGCTTCGGTAATACGTATTGAACACCTTGTATCTTTGGAGCGTCAGATTCTTAAATCTAACGTTCTCGCAACGCATAGTATGTGTAAATCCCTCGTAGGGCGCACCGTTATCGCTGATATCCTCGTTTGATACAACGTGGTAAACGTTTTCAAAGGTGGTATTTGATCGCATAATTTTTATAACGCGCATCAAATATCTGTTATCTGCGAGGGAATGGTTGGACACAGTTTCTATAATACCCTGCTTTCCGTTATCTCCCGATATTGTAATCGGTTTATCCTCAACGTTTATAACTTCAAGCTTGGTTATCTTACCGTACGACCATTGAAGAGGAGTTGACGGATCGATCACACCGTCCTTATCCACCATAACAAACTCGTGCTGCGCCGTACCGTTATCGCTGATTATACCCGCGTTTCTGATGTATTGGCGCACCTCGTCGTTATAGAGAACGACCATAGCGCGAAATCCGGGCTTGAATCCAATATTCTCAGCACCTTTTTCTATTTGTTTGATGGGTGCGGTTTCAGTATCATACAGCTGTGGCTGATGATCCGAGGCAACAGTAAATATCGGAGTTCTGTACTCAGGCATATCGGGCTGCATCTCGCTATCGTCAAAAACGAGGCGAGCGCCGTTCCAATAGGTATCGGTCATGATAGTGATAGTATCTGTGCCACTGCCTTTGCCAAAACGGTAGGTTTTGCCCCTTTCGGCATAGACGGGAAGACCGTGCTCATTTGCATATGCATGAGCGGATCTCACGGCATAGAAATCGTCTGCGATACCGTCGCCAACTGCACCGAAGTCGGAATAAAGTACTTTATCCTTCATGATTTCACCTTTAAAATTATATCTTGCCGTGCTTGTTAAGAACGTATCTTGATGCCTCGGTAAAGAGCTGCTTATGAAGAGTGTAGATGTCATCTGCGCTATCGGGCGCTCCGGGAGCATCAAGAAGACCCTGGTTAGACTCGTAGGTTACGCACATGGTTGCGCAAAGGTGGTGCATCGCAGTCTGAAGAGAAAGCGCGCCGCCTATGGTACCTGCGCCGTACGGAACGTAGCGGATGCCTGCCTCGTCTGCCTTATTCTTAAGAATAGCGTTGAGGGCGCGAACGTCATCGGTTGATTCCTTGCTTATGTAGCAGGGCTCAAGAATACCGCTGATAGCATTTGTTCCACCGTGAAGAAGAACGGAGAAATCGGGAGCGTCGTATCTGCACACGTCAAATACAGCTTGGGTTTCGTTAGAGGATTTACCGAAATAATCCTCGTGCATCATATTGATGCCGTCATCATTAAAGTAGGCGCCGAGGAACTCGCTTGCCTCCTTAATGGGATGCACCATCTTGCATCCGGGCCAACCGCAAAGGCTACCGTCCTTCTTCCAGGTTCCCTGGTTATAGTAACGAAGGTCGTAAAAGGTTCTGCCAAGGAAGGAGCGGAAGGGGATTCTCGCACGTCCGTCGGGGTTACAAACGGGAATGATAATGAGGTGTACACGGCTTATCATATCAATAAGCTCAGGGTTGGTGTTGCCTGCGTAGTCTGTGCCGGTCTCGATCTCCTTAATAAGGTTGAGAATAGCCATAGTACCCTCAAACTCGCCGCCGTGAATACAGCCTGCAAGGAAGACGGTGGGAACGTAATCCTCACCGGTTTTGTCAGCATAGCATCTGAGGTCATGCGCACCGAGAGCGCTGGAGCAGTTTGCAGGGCCAAGCTTTACGTTGGACTTGCCGTACTCTACTCTGTAAATAGGTCTGTTACCTGCAGATCGGGCAACTTCCTTTACGGTACCCTTTTTTACGAGAGAGAGCGTTTCTTCAACGTCCTCAAGAGATGATTTCCACCAAACAGGACAATTAATTTCGTTCATTGCTATATTCCTCCGAATAACATTTTTTATTTCATTTTACCATATCGGTGCCGCCATTGCAACAGATTACAAAATATAAATATATTTTGGTAACATTTTACAAAACCGTATATGCAGAATGATAGCAAAAATCACCGACACAAAGGTCGGTGCGAGGAAGCTGGGTATTCGCCACAGGCGAAGATATCTCGCCAATGCTCTTACAAGCGAGCTTGACGCGTTTATGCCGCGAATGTGAACCAACATCTCTCGCTTTGCGAGAGAATTGCTTCAAAAGTGGAGTTACCCCTGCCAACAAAGAGAGCCAACCGCGAGGGCTGGCTCTCTTTGTTGCCTAAGAACAACTAAAAGTACACCATTTGATTACTTTATAACTTATATTTCTAATAAATCAGTTTAAATTCTTCCTTTTGCCGTTCAAAGATTTTGGTTAACACCTCGTTGATTTCGTGAAGAACTTCAATTGTGTTTTCTAATTCCTCAAAATAGAATTCGGGATCAGTTTCTAAGTGCCTTGGCTTTAAATCGTCACGAAACAAATTGTGCACAACATAATTTCTCTTTTTGCAAGCCTTTTCTAAAAGTTCTATTCCATTTTCGTTAAAAAATTTTACTTTTTTCGCTTGCCTTAGAATGCCACCTAACGGAATGCCCGATAATTTATGATACATTTTGTTTGACATTTGTGCAAGTTCGTTGTAATCAACGATACACATAGAGTTATCTGTGTCGATCTCTTTAAGTAATTCATCTGCAGACAAAATATTTGCAAGGTTGTATTCGACCATTTGAGAAAGGTGCACTATAAAGCCAACTTTACCCCAAAGATCAGTTAAAGCATTGTTGATACTCTCAGACATTAAAAACTACCGTGATCAAAGTTGTATTTTCTGGTGCTGAGGTTACTTTCTAAACTTCTGATTTTTTCTTTTATGCGACTTATTTGGCTAGGAATACGGGAAAGTTTGTTTTTTAAATCATAGAGCTTGTTTTTCAACTCTCGTTGCTGTCTGATTGTAATATCCAAGCTTGTCAATTGGCTTTCGATAGATTTAATTTCTTCATTGAGCTTTTGAGTAGTCACAGGACTTTCTAATTCTGATAACTCGCGTCTTAAAGTATCAATTTCGCTTTCCGTATCGCGAATCCATTTTGCTGCGTCATAATATCTTTGTGCATGATTTGTAGAGAAAAATTCATAGTGCCCACAATCAAGACACAAATAAACATCTACAATGTTAGAAACGCCCGCTCCTCCGTCACCATAACTGTCCATTGGAAAATATGTTTTTACAAGATTTGTATTACCACACGAAGTACACTTCATTTTGAAACCCTCCAAAAGATAAAAAATTACAGATTAATTATAACACAAAATAAAAAACAAATCAAGTGATTTTATTTGGTTTGTCCTTATTTGCAAAAGCTTACATCCATTTAGGTTCAAATCCCTCACGACGCAACCTTTTGGCTGTTCTTTATTTGAGCAAAGAACAAACAAAAGTACACCAGCATTTTTGCTGTTTTTAAGCATAAAAATAGAGCCGGTGCAGCATTTTCAGCCACTCCGTCTCCGGTTTTTATATGATGTTCCTTGGTTTAGCGCGATTTTGGCGCAAAAACGCCCCAAAATATGAAAAAAACGAACTTTTATCTGGTAGACAAAAGTTCGTTTTTATTTACCTAAGAGCGACTAAAAGGTGCGCGAAGTGGGGTAAGAACGACTAAAAATACACCACTTTTTTTGATCGG
>JAZLCY010000090.1:0-25432 GCA_045614485.1 Eubacteriales bacterium | reverse complement strand
AGCCGCGCGGTTTGTTTAGATATGTTTAATTAAACGGTGAAGTTAAGGGTGTTGTGGATCTTTGTGCCGTCCTCAAGAACAACCGCAAGAACGCAACCTCTGTAGTTGTCCTTCTTGTCGTTCCAGTTACAGGGAGCGATCTCGATGGTGATCTCCTGGCCTGCAAACTGCTTAAGGAAGCTGTACTGACCTGCGCCGGAGCAGTAGAGGGGAAGCTCAACTCCGTTGTGGGTGATCTTAAGGTTGGTGTAATATGCGGTTTCAACAAACTCTACGGTAGCCTTAACAACGTAAACCTCGGTGGAGTGGCTCTCGTTTACGCTGAGCGCCTTGATGTCTGCAAGGGTCATACCGGTGATAAACTTCTCGGTGGAGTACTCGTGGTTGCCGTAGTAGTTAGCGATGATCTGGCCGTTAACGATAGCATCCTGGCCATAGGTCTCGTAGCTATCATCCTTGATGTAGCGCTCTCTCATACCGGAAACAACGATCTCGTGGCCGATTGCAAGGCCCTGGAATGCGTCCTTAGCAACGAGAACTGCGATCATAGAGCCGTCCTCACCGAAGAGGTAGAAGCCGTCCTTGTTTACAAGGGAGGGACCAACGATACCCTTAACAACAACGTCGGTGTCCTTGGGGGTAGCAATCGCATCTGCAACGGTGATATAGTCAACCTCAACGTTCTCTTCGATAGTGATATCGATAGTAGCGGAGTAGGTGTTGCCGTTGTGGGTAGAGGTAACTGTTACGGTAGCAGTACCTGCATTCTTTGCGTGGAAGGTAACTACGCCGTCCTCGTTGGTGAAGTAGATAACGTTCTCGTCAGAGGAAGCATAGCTGAGAGTTGCACCCTCAAAGCCAAGGAGCTCAGAGGAAACAAGAGTTTCAAGAACAACAGCGGGGTCGCCGGTGTAGTTCGCAAGGAACTGGGTAAGACCGTGGTAGGTTACTGCATACTCGGGCGCCTTGTTAACGTCGAAGGTGTAGCCCTCGTCAATAACTGCAACGGGGAGGAATCTCCAGCCGCAGCCGGATGCAGTGGACTTTGCATTAAGAGCGGTAAGATATACGGTGCAGAACTTGCCGTCAAACTCGTCAAGCCACTCGAAGTCGCCGCCGTTGCACTGGGTGTAAACGTAAGAACCGGTCTTGCCGTCGATATCGTCAATGTAGTAGTTGATAAAGCCTGTGCCGTCTACTCTCTTAACAAGAGCAGTTACCTTGTAAACGAGGGTGGTGATATCCTCGCTTGCAGGGGTGTCCATAATGTTCTTAACGGTGGTCTCGGTGATCCAGCTCTTATCAAACTCGTGGTTGCCCTTGTCGTTTTCAAGGAGAATGGGAGCTTCGATCTGGTTGCATCCCTTGTAGCCGAACTTTTCAGCATTGCTCTGCTCGGTGTCAAGGATCCAGTAGGTCTTGGAGCCTGCAACGGAGATCTTGTTACCAACCTTAACCTGACCTGCGATATCTCTGTCATATACGTAGATAGAGGAGGTTTCATCAACAAGAATTACGCCGGAGGGAATCTTGCCGTTTGCGTAGGTGATTGCCGCAACAACGCCGTCAAACTTAACCTTAGCGCCGGAAGCCGCATCTCTTGCGCCTGCAACAGATACCTCGTTATAGTCGCCAAGATCAATCTCAACCTTAACGGGGCTGTAATCGATGATCCAAGCGCTCTTAGCCTGGGGTGTGCCGTTGTATTCGTTCAAGCTGCAGTAAAGGAGTGCCCAGTCGCCTGCTACGGGCTTGTTTTCAAGATCGGGATAGCGGTCAACACCGTCAAATCCGTAGCTGCCGTAAATCTCGATAGAACCTGTTTCGTCAGAAACCTTCATCTGGCCGTAGGTTGCGTTGATAACGGATTCAACCTTAACAGCGATGTAGTATCTTTCGGTAGTGGCGGTCGCGCCTGCCTGCTTGGCAATGGCAATTGCCTCTGCAACAGTGATGGGCTCGTATGCTGCCCAAAGGTTTGTTCCGCACTTGTCGCAAAGAACGTTGTCGTCGTCGCTGTCCTCGTGTGTGCAGTTGCCGATAACGGTGGTGCACTTATCGCACTTGCCGTCGGTGTTCTCATCGACGTGGCTGCAGTTGCCAATAACCTCGCCGCAAGTATCGCACTTGCCGTCGGTGTTCTCATCGACGTGGCTGCATCCGGCCTGCTCGCCGCATGCCATAAGTCCAAGGCAAAGCGCGAGAGCGAGAACGAGAGCAGTAACTGAAAGAAGCTTTTTCATGGTGATACCTCTCTTTAATTGTTTAATTTTTTTGTATACCGCAAAGATTATACTATTTTTCGACACACTTGTCAACAATCTAAGCTCTTTTTTATAAAAAAGAGAGAAAAGATAATATCCTATCTTCATTTCCCTTGATTTAGGCGCGCTTGTGTGGTATACTTTAGTTAAAGTGAGATGAAAGAAAGCTCTTAAAGGGAGGATTTTTTATGAAGGTTCTTATTGCAGACGATGAGTCTGAGATCAGAAAAATTTTAAGACTTTTGCTTGAAAACAAGGGCCACGAAATTATTGAAGCACCCGACGGTGATGCGGCAGTAAAGCTTGCGCACGAAAACGGTGATATTGACCTTTGTATTATGGATATAATGATGCCGAATCTCTCGGGAGTTGAGTCAACGAAGAAGATACGTGAGTTCTCAGACGTTCCCGTGCTTTTCCTTACGGCAAGATCGCTTGAGGCAGATAAGATGAGCGCATATTCCGCCGGCGGCGATGATTATATCGTTAAGCCATTTTCACCAAAGGAGCTGCTTCTTAAGGTGGATGCGCTTACCCGCAGATACAATCATTACGGGCACAAGGAGATAGACGTTGACTCGGTAAGGCTGCCTTCCGGCATCGTTATCACCCCCTCGCGCAGAGAGGTGCTTAAGAATGGCGACATTCTCGATATTCGCGATAAGGAATATGAGGTGCTCCTTTTCCTTGTGAAAAACAAGGGCGTAACCGTAAGTGCCAAGGAGATCTACGAGTCGGTTTGGGGGGAGATATCCCTTCCTTCGTCTAACAACACCGTAACCGTGCATATTCTTAATCTCAGGCGTCAGCTTGAGGATAATGCTTCAAATCCCAAGATAATCCGCACCGTTTGGGGAAGGGGATATCAAATTGATTAAAACACTGTTTCAAAAGGTGAAAAAGAGGCTCTCATCACTCAGGTGGCGATTCCTTGTTGTGTTTGCTTTTTCTCTTGCGGTTGCGCTTGGTATCTTTATCGGGTGTGATACTCTCACCAACCTTTATATCGATAAGGTGTATATGTCGGAGGAGAACAAGCAGGAGAGGATCGAGAGCTATTTTGACGACCTTCAGAACTACGTTAATGAGAAGGGTATCACCGCCGACAATATAGACGAGATCTCAAATTGGGCGCGCGAGAACAGATACGTTTACCTCCTTATAGACGGAACGAAGATATTCTGGGGTAACGCAGAGGAGAAGGAAGAAGAAGCTCCGCCCGAGGCTTGCGAGCATACCGATGCTGATGAAAACGGCATTTGTGATGAGTGCGAGAGCGAGATAACCGAGGACGGCGGCAAGGAAGATGATGGCGAATCCGGCAACACGGGTGGTAACCAAGGCGGTAACACGGGTAGCGGTATCACCGTAACCTATCCCACTCTTGAGGAGCTTTTCAAGCTCGCGCAGGAAAGCGGCGGTATGCTGCTCAGGTTGGCAAAATCAAAGGACGGCGAGGTTGAGTCGGTCGTTACGGCATCATTTGTTGACTATTCCGAGTTCCTTTACTACGATATTTCAAATATTGCAAGCGTAATTATCGCGGCGATCGCCGTTTCGATAATAATGCTCCTTTATATCAGGTCTGTAACCAACAGAATAATCAAGCTTGGTGATTCGGTAAACACCGTCGCCTCGGGTGACGTTGAAAACAGGATCAGTGCCGGCGGCAAGGATGAGATCTCCGCTCTTGCCTCCAACGTTGAGTCGATGAGAAGCACGATGGTGGAAAACTATAAAAAGGAAAAAGCCGCGCTTGAATCCAACACCGAGCTTATAACCTCGATGTCCCACGATATAAGAACGCCTCTTACCGTTCTTCTCGGATATATTGACGTTATGCGCCTGCATTCTGAGGAGGATGAGGTTATGCAGGGATATCTCAAGGCGGCAGAGTCCACTGCGATGCGCCTGAAAAAGCTTTCAGACGATATGTTTGGCTACTTCCTCGTGTTCAGCGGTAAGGGAGAGGCTGCACCCCTTGAAAAATACGATGCGGTAACTCTTGTTGAGCAGATGCTTGCCGAGCATATCCTTCTTATGAAGGAAAACGGTTATGAGATCGAGATCAAGGATGGCATAATGAACGTGAAAGAGGGGGCAACGGTATCAACCAATGCTGCCTGCCTGGTGCGTATTTTCGATAACGCGTTCTCGAACATCAACAAGTACGCGGATAAGAAAAAACCGATCAAAATCGAGATAGGTATGGATGCGTGTAACGTAAAAGTTGTGTTTACCAACCATATCCGCCGCGATGGAGAGAAGGTTGAGAGCAACGGCATCGGTCTTAAAACCTGCCAGAAGCTTGCCGAGATGATCGGCGCAAGCTTCAGAACCGAAAAGCAAGAGCAAATCTTTGTTTTAACTCTTGAGCTTCCGTTAGATTCTGAATAGTGATCCGTTAGATTCCGAACGGAACCTATGATAATGGCGGTGCGTCGGGACCTGATGCTTGCTACGGCCGGATCGGCGGTGTGGGCACGTATGCGGTTACTGTTGTTGATCTGAAAGGTGAGATATACCAAGGCTTTATGTACCGGATCGACAAGACAGAACTGCTTCACGCAATAGTTCAAGCCACAAAATAGGAAGAAAAAATCAAAAGGGCGAGGAGAGATCCTCGCCCTTTTCATGCCGTAAGGCAGGCATTTATTTAATGTTTCCGATGATCTCGTTGATGTCATCGGTAAGCTTTTCCAGCTCGAGCGCAAACTCGCGCGAGCTGACGCGCAGTCCACCCGAGCCAAGCACCATAAGCTGCTCTGTGTAATCGCTTGTAACAACGCGAACGTTGTTTTTCGGAGTCAGCTCTGCCGTTTTGCGCTCGATATAGGCATCGGCGGTTTCGCCCTCTTTTGTGTAAACCTCAAGCACCCTGCCGTGATGCAACTCTTCGCGGTTGTTAACGTCCGGGCGCTTATATGCGTCAAACACAACGATAGCGCGGCACTTGTAGAACGACGTGTAATTGCACATTATTCTGACAATGATCTCTCTTGCAAGCGAGAGGTCGGCATCTGCGTATTTGCGCAGGAAATCCCAGGCAAATATCAGATTGTAGCCGTCTATTATCACGTAGTTGTCAAGCACCGTGCGCCCCTTTATGCCCTTTTGCTTTTTCTGAAGTTCGGGGGCGGCGTTTTCTACCTTTTCAGAAACGGTTCTCGGCTTGATCTTGCCGTAGGTCGCTTCAAAGATCTTCATCAACTCTTCGTCTGTGGCGGTAATACCGCTCGCCCCCTCGGGCTTGTAGGCGCGAAGCTCAAGCTGTGCTTCTTCCGTGCTTTCATTCGGTTTAACGTGCATCAGCTCGTCTGCCTCATTCCAGGGAACAACGTAGCCCGAACCGTTCTTGCAGAACACCGAGTTCGGCGTGTTTCTTTCATCGAGGGTGGGGGAGTATGCCTTCTTTTCGATAACCTCATCTGCCTTTTTGCAGGGCTTGTACGGGCCAACCTCAAGCGACAGCTTGCCGCCGCCCTTGGTGTAAGCTCGCAGTTTAACTGCGTAAGAGCGCATTGTTTCAACAGGACAGTTACCGCAAATGCGTGCGGTGTCCTCAAAGATCTCGGGCGCATCTGCCGTGCCGCCCATTTCTTCTATATCCATCATGCATCTTCCGATGCAGTCGGTGGGAAGCTCTACCGTGAAGTTAAAGGTTGGCTCAAGCAGTACCGACTTTGCCTTCATAAGACCTTGTCTTATGGCTCTGTAGGTTGCCTGTCGGAAATCTCCGCCCTCCGTGTGCTTCTGATGTGCTCTGCCTCCGATAAGCGTTATTTTAACGTCGGTCAGCGGTGCGCCAACAAGCACTCCTTTGTGCGTTCTTTCCTCAATATGCGATATGATAAGCCTTTGCCAGTTGGTCAAAAGCACGTCCTGTGAGCATTCGGAGTCGGTAACGATTCCGGAGCCCTCGGGCAGCGGCTCGATCCTCAGGTGCACCTCGGCATAGTGGCGCAGTGGCTCAAAGTGGCCCGAGCCTATTACCTCAGCGCCAACCGTTTCCTTATAAAGAATTGCGCCTTCTCCGAATTCAACCTTGATGCCAAGCCTGTCGTCGATAAGTCTTTTCAGCACCTCGAGCTGTATCTCGCCCATAAGTCGAACGCGGATCTCCTTTGCTCTTTCGCTGTACGAGATGGAAAGGCTGGGATCCTCCTCGCTGATCTCGGAAAGCTTAAGGTAGGTTTCGTAAACGCTCACTCCTTCGGGCAGGATCATCTTGTAGTCAAGCACCGGGGTAAGCGTATGCGTGTCGGTTGGCTCCGTTCCAAGTCCCATGCCGGCAGTTGTGTGCTCAAGGCCAAGCACGGCACAAAGTGTGCCCGCCTTGGCATCGTTTACCGATTTATATTTGTCTGCGGAGTAAAGTCTTATTTGCTCAACCTTTTCGATGTGAACCTCGCCGCGCGAGTCGGTAACTCTTATATTGTCCTTGGCAGACAGCGTTCCGCCGGTGATCTTCATATAGGTAAGGCGCTTGCCCGATTTATCCCTTGCGATCTTGTAAACAGATGCGCCAAAGAGCCTTTCGGGATAGTGCTTTTCTCTTGTATATTTCAAAATATCGGTAAGAAAATCCTTAATTCCGATCATCTTCAGCGCAGAGCCGAAGAAGGTGGGGAAAAGCTTGCACTCGGCGATCTTTTTGGTGATAGATTCGTCAAGGAGCGCACCCGTGTCAAAATATTCCGCCATCAATTCCTCGTCAGCGCCTGCGCAGTCCTCAAATTTCGCACTCTCTGTGCTGAAGTCCGCTACCGCAGGGCAGAGGGAAGCTCTCAGCTCACAGCAGATCTCACGCCTGCCCTTATCCGATATATCGGTCTTGTTAACGAAGATAAATGTGGGTATATTTCTCGCTCTTAGCAATCGCCAAAGGGTCTTTGTGTGTGCGGTAACACCCTCGCCTGCGCTGATAACGAGGATCGCATAGTCCTGAACGGATAGCGATCTTTCCGTTTCGCAGGAAAAGTCGATATGTCCGGGTGTGTCAACAAGGGTGATCCTCGCTTCGGGCATCTCGATGATCGCCTGCTTTGAAAAGATAGTGATGCCCCTCTCCCGCTCAAGAGAGTAGGTGTCAAGGAAGGAGTCGCGCTTATCAACCCTGCCCGCGTTTTTAATTGTACCCGAGGTATAAAGCAGTGCTTCGGACAGGGTCGTTTTGCCTGCGTCAACGTGCGCCGTTATACCGATAACAAGGTTTTTCATAGCTTCTCCTTTCTTTCATTTAATATTGCCCCGTGTTGAATTATCACGGGGCAATAACCGTTTTATCTTTCAATAATGTGTAAAGTAGGGTTTACAATAGAGTCGCACGCGGCAACAGTTGTTTGCCTTGTTGCCATAAGGCGCGCGCCAATGCTTTCGATAATATTCCTCTGCGGAAGGGGCAGGCCCTTCATCTCCTTGGAGTTGATCTGCTTTGATTTTGATATTATCGAGATGTATCTGTCGTAGATGGTGGAATTGATAAGTGCAAAAAGGCCGAAAACGAATCTTGCATTCATCTCTTCGGATTTATTCTTCGTGTCGATAAAGTTGATCTTGTTGTGCGTTGAGATGTACTTGTAGTTAGGCATCTGCGCGCCAAGGTAGATAGATGCGTTAACGAATCTGTCATCGCTCTTGGCAGGAACGCGCTTGATAACTATCAGATTCTTGTTCTTCTGCGTAAGAGAGGGGTTAACGGGGGCAAGATACTGCTTATTTATCTTCTGCGGGAAGGCTATGATGCCGCGCTTCATACTGTTCGGGCGAATGATCGGAATAAGTCCTTCCGCCGCATCGTCAAAGAGCATACCGTCGCACTTTGAGTCGATAATAAGGCCGGTGGACATCTTAAGACCGAGGCTTTCAATGGTTTCGGGGAAGCTTGAGATGTACTTAACGATCCTCGTATCCTCCTCGCTCTTTGGAAGCGTGAGCATACCCGTCATCTCATCCACAACAAAACCGTAGGGCAGGGGGGAGAGGGGAGAGATGCTCTTGCCTGTGTCGTAAGAGGTGGTTATCGTGATCTCGTCCGGGCGATCGCCGTTAACGAAGGATATAACGAAGTTTTTCTTAAGGGGAGTGGCTCTTTTCTCATTCTTCTGCTTGCCGATAAAGAGGTGGATAGCGGAAACGGAAAGGCGCTCGCTGATCTCTTTTCTTATAGGAGCGATAGCCGCCGCGGTCGAATAGGTGGTGGGGAGCAGCATTATAAGCTGGCCGCCCTCCTCAACGTGCGTTGCCGCCATTCTTGCGAAAACGAAGGGAAGGCCGAGCTTAAGCTGGGTGATGCCGCCCGCTCCGATAGCATCAAGCGAATCCTTCTCGCAAAGCTCTGTCGGGGGATTGGAAATAACGACGTCGTATTTATCGGGCACAACGTCAAAGAAGGTAACGGTGTAGTGGTTCTTCGCATCCCGGAGGTAGTTCTCCTTGTAAACGGTAACGAAAACTTTAACGTCATAGTCGTGCTTCGCCTTTTTTCTCACTCTCTCAAGGTTGTCCTCAAGCATGGGAATAAAGTCCTCGTTGTTCTCGTAGCAGGTAAGGAAGATCTGGCGGCAGGACGTACCCTCGCGGCAAATTTTTTCAATAGCCGCCGCGCTGAGAATACCTGTGCCCGCGCCTGCATCAAGAATGGTGTAGGCGGTCTTTTTCTTATCAACCTTTATCATATCTGCCATAAGGCGCGCAGTGTCTTTTTTGGTGAAAAGCCTGCCGAGTCTTATATTTTCGCTTTTTGATTTTTCTCTCACGAGCTTTGCCGTGTTTCTTACTGCAAGATTAAGCATGATCAGCCTCCGATAGATTTATTGGGGGTTATTTTAAGGCAAAATTTTTCTGCCGGATATTATCTTGCATTTATTTTATCACAAAAAAACGCAAGTTGCAATAGATTTGTAAAATCCCGGGAGAAAAAATTTCCAAAAACACAGTTGACATACGCGAAAGATTTATATATAATATATAAGAATCTTAAATTATACATTTTTGTCTTGTAATTCAATAGATTTATCCCGGCGGCGAAAGCCGTATTAAAATCGGAGGAAAAGAAAATGAAGAAGAAATTAAGAATTTTGCTTGTTGCAATATCCGTTCTTGTTCTTGCTTGCGCTATCGCAGTTGGCGTTCTCGCGGCAGACGACGGTGTGAGTGCACAGGCAGAAAACCCCTGGCAGTACGTAACCTCTTCAGGTGAAACGAAAACTGCCGCAACCTTCTCTGAGGCAGTAAAGGGAGCGGGCTCAGGCAAGACCGTAACCCTCCTTTCCGACTGCACCGAGTGGTTGAAGGCTACGTTTGATGACAGCGGTAAGGTAACGAGTGATAGCTCTATAGTTATCAACAAGGCGCTTACTGTTGACCTCGGCGGCCACACCTATAAAATGGTTCAGGAGCATCAGTCGAGAATAAGCATAACCACTACCTCTCTTGTAACTATCAAGAACGGTACTATCGTTGCCAGCGGTAACTCGGTTTTTGGCTCTAACAATTCCGGTTATGCTATCGTCAGACCCGACACAGGAAACACCAATATCAGACTTGAAAACCTTAACACCTACTCCGGCTGTGTTGTTCACTCCGGTTGGGTATCGGGCACAAAGGTAACGATCGTTGGCGGTGAGCATCATCTCATCTACAACCCCGGCCACTGTATGGGCGGCGGATTGGTTGAGTCAAGAAGAAATGTTGACGTTAACGTAAGCGATGCAAAGATCTTCGTTGCAAACAACAGGTACCTTATGTCATCGATGATATACGGCGAGACCTCCTCCACCAAGAGCAGTAAGTACGTGTTCACCGATTGTGATATTATCTCAACCTCCGGCACAACCAGTCTTATCTCTTATGCAAACCCCTATTCCGATATTACGTTCACCGGATGTAACGTGTACGGTAACATTAACCCCACCGTAAACACCTATGATGCCGAAAAGGGTTACACCACGATTCCCGACGGAATTATAAAGCTTACGGGCGGCACTAAGTACAGTGCTCCCACAGTTGCTGAGCTTCCCTCGTGCGTAACGGCCGGCGAGGGCGACGTTGTCGGTAACATCTTTGAAGCCTCAATGATGCAGTACAACAAGCATCAGGGCTCGCTTTACTTCGATGCGACCAACGGCTCGATCGACGATATTTCGTTCTACACCATCAGTACTCAGATCACTAACAATTACCTCTGGGTTTACGGTGCAAGCGAAGGTGAAACTGTTATATATGAGTTCTTCGGCAAGGATTTCTACACCGAGGATATTAACTATGCATTGCAGTTCAGCGAGGGATATATCAAGCTCACCTCCGATTACGTGCTTGATCCCACCGCGATCAGCGGCGCTATCTCAAAGAACGTTACCTTCGACCTTAACGGCTACACTCTCACCGTGCGTGAGGCAGAGGGAACCGATGCTCCTATCTACATCGGAAAAGGCGTTCACGTTACCGTTAAAAACGGTATCCTCGTAGCTCAGGAGGGAACTAAGTACACCGGCGTATATTCGATCTTCGAGGCTGCCGGCGATAACGCAACTCTTACGGCCCAGAACGTTATCACAAGAGTCGGTTCGCTTATCAACAACGGCTCTTACAAGGGCCTTACCGTTAATCTTATTGGCGGTGAGCACAATGCCACCGATGCTCCCTCAAATGCTATCGGCGGATATATCCAGACTAACAAGGGTCTTACCCTTAATGCAAACGGTGCTATCATCATCACCGATAAGGATACCTCTGCGGTTTCTGTTATCGGCAGTGAAAAGGCACAGCTTAACTTCGTTAACTGTACAGTTGCGGAATCCTCTGCAAGCTCGCCCACAAAGAACTTTGAGTATCTTAACGAGAACACTGAGGTGATCTTTGATAACTGTATCGTTTACGGTATTATCAACCCCGTGGCTCACGAGAGCGATACTGCAGGCTCAATGAAGCCCGGCAGCATCAAGGTGCTTGGCGCAACAAGGATCAGCGATCCTTCAGAGTACGTTCAGGGCGGCGTGATCGTTACCGAGGCAGGCAAGGTATTTGCAGCTGAGAGCGTTAAGCAGACTATCAAGTACACCCTTCCCAGCGGCTCTGTAAGAAGCGTAAGCGCACCCTTGACACACGTTATTGCAACCCCCTCCTCCGATGCGGTTGTAAGCTACGTTTCGGGCGCTATCACGGTTGAGTCAAGCGACCTCAAGAGCGCTATATCTCTCGCGCCTGGGAACACTACGATCACTCTTCTTAAGGACGTAACCCTTACCGAGAGCGAGAAAAACTTCTCTAAGTTTGAAAACGACGTCACCCTTGATCTTGGCGGTTATACCCTCAAGCTTATCCAGAAGGATGAGGCACATTTCGGTATATATGCAAACGTAACTATCAAGAACGGATCGCTTATGGCGGCTATGGATTCCACTGCGTCTGCAGCAGGCAAGAGCTATCCTATGCTTTGCTACGGCATCGGCGCGAAGGGTCTTACCCTTACTCTTGATAACGTAAATACTTACGGCGGCTCTATGGTATTTGCCTGGAACTGCTCCGGCCATACGCTTAACGTTAACGGCGGTGCTCACGTTATTAACAACAGTGGCACGGGCAACGACAACGGCTGGCTTGACGTAAGAGGCGATTTCGTTCTTAACGCAAGCGGTGCTAAGTTCGTTACCAACGGCAAGAGCTGGGTAGTTTCCGCCCTTTCCTATAAGGATACGGATACGTCGGATCGCGAAGCATACTTCAACTTTACCGACTGTATCATCGCTGCAGAAAACGGCAAGAGCAATCTTATCGGATATGCAAACGAATATTCTCACTTCACCTTTAACGACTGCGATATCTACGGCTCTATCAATCCCACTCTTAACACCAATGATAAGAATGCAAACATCGGCGAGGTAAAAGCAGGCGCAATCGTTATCGGTGCAAAAACCAGAATGTCCACCCTTGGCACTAACATTGGCGGCGGCGTTATTGTAACAGCCTCCGGCCTCTGTTTCGCTGAGCGCTCCTCCCTCTGCTACGTACAGCATAATTCTTACACTGTAAACGATGCAGGCGAGCTTGTGCTTACCTACAAGGTTATCACTGCCAAATTCACAACCGTTGCCCTCTCTGATGAGGATGCAAAGTACACCGTTACCTTCTATGCTGAGGACGGCGTAACCGTAGTAGCTACCTTCAAGGTTGATGCAGGCGCTACCGTAACCGCTCCCTCCTACGTTGCAAAGAGCTCCAACGGTTATTTCACCGCAAATTACAGCGGTTGGACAACAACCTTCGGCTCTTCCGAAAAGGTATCCGACTTCACCGTCTACGGTGATACTGCATACTATCCTGCAGTAAGCGGTAGCATTACACCCAACTTCACCGCAGGACTCTTTAACCTTACCCTCATTGGTAAGATCCGCAATAACCTTTACATTCCCAGAACCACCGGCGGCGCAAAGCTTGTTGGTGTTTACGATAGCGAAGGAAACAAAATTTCCGGTGTTGTTGTAGAGATCGACGGTGTTAGGTACAATATGTACATGGTTGGCGAGGTTGGAGCTGCAGAGCTTTCAAACGATACCGTTATAACCGTGAAGTTTACCGTTAACGGCGTTGAATATGCTCACAACGTTACACTCAATGCGGCTAAGTATGCTAAGAGCGTGCTTGATAACAGCACCGCATCAAACCCTGCTTACACAAGCGAGACCTACACCCTTGTTGCCGACCTTGTAAGATACTCCAACTCCCTTGCGGTTGCTACAAGCGGCAAGGATGATGCAACTCTTAAGGCAATACTCGACAGCTATTCATCTCTTTGCTCCGATCTTCCCGCAGACGTTGCGTTCTCCAACTACGTTGCAAACACAACCGACCTTGCAGGTACTATCGCATCCATTCAGCTTGAGGTTTCCTCTATGGAGCCCAGATGGAGATTCAATATCGCAAACGGTGTATCCGTTAAGGATATTACGATAACCGTTAAGGGTTATCTTCCTAAGATCGTAGACGGTGTTAACTACGGCACCGTAACCTACACCGCTACCGCAGAGAATGGCGGTAAGGTATTCTACACCGAAAACATTCCTATGTACAACCTTGACAGACTTATGACTATCGAGGTAACTCTTGCAAACGGCAATAAGGTAAGCGGTACCTACAACCTTGATGCTTACTTCTCAGGATTCGAGTACGTTTCCGAAGAGGATGAGATCAAGACCTTCCTTAAGTCATTCAGAGCATTCGCAGTAACCTCCGCAGGCCACAAGTACGGCGATATCGTTATGGATGAAAAGACCGGCGAGAGCTTCTTTGAGTGCGAGCACAATGACCTCGGCGCCTTCTACATAGGCAGGGGCAGATTCTGTGCAGATTGCGGCACCAGCATATTCTTCTATTCCGACTACGGCGCAGTGGCTGACGGTGTTTCCGATCAGAAGGGCAACGGCAGCGGCACCAACGATTATATGAGCCTCTACAACTGTCACGCGGCGGCAAACGCGTACAGAAGCATTGGCGCTAAGGTTGCTGTAATGGCTGTTGGCGGTGCTCACAGTAAGACCAGCTTCTACATCGGCGCACCCGACAATATGGCGGCTATATTGGTTAAAACCGACGTTCAGCTTTCCGGCGCGACCTTTATCGTAGACGATAGAACCGTTAAGCAGGGCAGAGGCGACTATGAGCTTCCCGTATTTCGCGTAGAGCGCGATTACACGCAGATCAACTTAACCGGCAATATGCCTGACGCCATCAAGGAGGGTGCAACCAATATCGGCTTTGCTCCCGGCGTGCCTATGCTTATCAAGCTCATCGACTACTCTCAGTGGGAATACATCCGCGAGGGCGCCAACAACACCGCCGGCACAGGTGTTTCCATAGCAGAGGTTATTATCGTTGACGAGTACGGAAACGTAAATTCCACCACTCCCGTACAGCATACGTTCACAAACGTTCCCTACTGTAAGTACGGATGCACACCCGTTGATGCAGGTGGCGACGGCAAGTGCGATACCTGTGGCAAGTCCATAGGCAAGTCGTTCAATGCTACAGGTTACAGGATCGACGATACTCCTATCACCATCAACGGCCTTGATAAGAACGGTAATATCAACTTCGTTTGGGAGAATATTACCGACGATCAGGTAGACGTTTCCAAGTACGATCAGTGCCAGCGCGTTATCAAGGTAGAGCGCTCGAACGTGACCGTTCAGGGTATCGACCGCGTATTCACCGAGGATGATGACAACACCACGCCTCGCCAGACCTATGCGGGTATCGTTAATACCTCATACTGTAATAACATCGTGATCAAGGATATGCTTGTATATCAGCACCTTGGCCACTACATTCAGGAAAACGGCAAGAACACCAACGTTTCTCTCGGTTCCTATGAGTTCTCGGGCGCTAACACCTGTAATGTTTCCTGGATCAACTGCCAGGTTAAGAACTTCTTCTGGGACGACGGTACTATCACCTACCGCGGTCTTTTCGGAACGAACTACATGAGAAACATGTACTTCAAGGACTGCTTCCTCAACTCAATGGACTCTCACTCCGGTGCGTACAACGTAACCATGGAGGACTGTACCTTCGAGCACATCAACTACGTTGGCGGCGGTGACGTAATCATGAAGAACGTAACCGTTTACACCTCCAAGAACTACCGTATGGCTATCCACCTCCGTCAGGACTACGGCGCTCACTGGAAGGGTAACATCTATATGGACGATGTCCGTATAAGATACAACGTAAACGATTCTATTTCCAATATCGACCTTATCAGAGCGTACTACACCAACTTTGACTTCGGTATGGAAACCTACCTTCCCATCAACGTATACCTCAACAATATCACCACCGAGGGATATAAGAGAACGAGTCCCGATTGCACGTTTGCAAACGGCACGATAATCGATGAGAATATCACCGAGACCAACAAAAAGAGCGTTGCTATCTATGATTACATCGATTCTCAGATGACCAAGGACTACGATTACTCTACCAAGAACGCTTATAACGAGGATACCAAGCACTGCACCGAGAATATCTATCTCAGCAACATCGGTCCCTCCATCGTATATCCCGATCATCCCTTCTTCGCTGATATGAAGATATACATTGACGGCACCGAAAAAACTAACTGGTTTGTAAAGCGTTCAAGCATCAACTGTACCGATACCGATAACAACAAGGTCTGCGAGACCTGCTTCAAGGCTATCAGCTGTACCGCAGATCACTCGGGTAACGATAACGGTAAGTGTTCAAGCTGTAATTCGACTATTACCGATACCGGTGGAAGCTGTGTAACCGCGGACACGCTCGTTACCTTGGCTGACGGATCTCAGAAGAGGATAGATGAGCTTACCGAAAAGGATCTTCTTCTCGTTTGGAGCTTCTTTGACGGCGGTTATGCAACCGTTCCTGCGGCACAGGTGTTTGCTCACACTGAGGATTATAACACGATCGTTAAGCTTATCTTCTCCGACGGAACTATCGTCAAGGTTGTAAACGAGCATAAGTTTATGAGCGTTAACGACAATGCGTTTGTAAGCATCAGCGCAGGCAACGTTCAGGATCACATCGGCAAGAGCTTCGTGAAGATGGCAGACGGCGGGCTTACCGCGGTTGAGCTGATAGACTGCGAGATCTATGAGGAATACGGAGTTGCTTGGGCAGCGGTATCTTCTTACCACTACAACATTTTCGTTGAGGGAATGCTCTCAATCGATATGAGAGATGCATTTATCGGAGCGTTCTGCTACTTTGATATCGGCGAGGATATGGCCTTTGATCAGGCGGCGATAGAAAGGGACGTTGAAACATACGGACTTTACACGTATGCTGATTTTGAGAAATATCTCACCGTCGAGCAGTTTGAGCTTCTCAACGTTAAATATATGAAGGTAGCTGTTGGTAAGGGACTTGTAACCTTTAACGACCTTCTTACAATGATCGATCTGTTCCTTTGATCGCAAAAAATCTTATTGTTGACAACTGTGTTATAAAAAGGGGTCAACAGTGATCACCGCCGATGCTCACAACGAGCATCGGCGGTTTTTTGCGCAAATCTTCTTTTTGCATATTTTTTGATTTTTGCTTAAACGACGGGTGGCGCAAAGACCTTGTTATTTTGGTCTTTGCGCCACCCGTGTAACGTTATTTCGGTTTTTTGCTTATTTTAACTGTTTTTTTATTGCTTCGAGCGTGATATCGCTCATCACGTGCTCCATCTTGCAGGCATCGGATGCCGCAGTGTCCTCATCCACTCCGATCGAGGTGAGAAATTTGGTGAGGATATTGTGCCTTTCGTATATCTTGGTGGCAAGCTCTTCGCCAACGTCGGTCAGGGTAATATGGCCGTCCTTATCAACGTCGATATACCCGCCGTTTTTCAAAAGCCCCACTGCGCGCGAAACGCTCGGCTTTGAAAAGCCCATTTCCTCGCACACGTCGATAGAGCGCACCGGCCCACCCTTGCGTGAAAGTATAAGTATTGTTTCGAGGTACATCTCTCCCGATTCCTGTAATTTCATATCTATCTCCGTCTGCCGCCAAAAAATCGCGGCGTTTTAACTTTTTGCTGTTGCCCGAGTAACCGGAATCAGCTGTTTTTCATATATACAATAGCATATCATATGTGTCGATAAAAATCAAGAGCGCTCCGTTTTTTATTCAAAACAGGGGGCTTTTTCGGGTATTTTTTTACATTTTGTGCCAGAAAAATTGTATAAAATCAAGAAAAATACGAATAATACTTGCGTTTAAATAAAAAAAGTGTTAAAATAAATTAATTATAAAGTATTATGGGTAGTATACACTAAAAACGGAGGACGTATAAAATGTTTCTTACCGGCTCAGCTACAGAGAACGTCAGCACTATGTTTACAGGCAATTTTTTCGAGATTGTCTGGCATTGCCTTCGCGAGTTCTTTTTGAATGAAATTTTTCTTTACACGGTTTTTGCCTGGGGTTCTGCCCAGTTCATAAAGATCGTTATAACCCTTTTTACAGAGAAAAAGTTTAAGCTTGACAGAGTTTTCGGCGACGGAGGTATGCCCAGTGGCCACTCCGCAACTGTAACGACTCTTGCCCTTCTTGTAGGTTGGGTAGAGGGATACGGCTCGGCGCTCTTTGCTCTTGCAGGCATCTTTGCGGTTGTAACCATGCATGATGCTATGGGTGTTCGCCGCGAGGCAGGTAAGCACGCAGTATCTATCAAGGAGCTTGCCTCTGCCATTAACGAGATGGCAAAGGATCAGGATATGGAGGTCAAGATCGAGAAGCTTAAGATCCTCGTTGGCCACACTCCCTTGCAGGTATATGCCGGTTCGCTTCTCGGCCTTCTGATCGCTGTTACGGGCATTCTTCTCAGAATAGATTCAAAGTGGTTTATATACCCCGAGTGGTACGGCAACTTTGATTTGTTCAGAATGGGTTGATCGAGAGGTTAAGATGTACGACGAGCTTACCGACGTTGATATAAAAAAGATGGAAGAGGAGATCGCTTATCGCGAGGGTGTGCTTGCACCCAAGCTTCGCGCCGAGATGTCAAGAACGCGTGAGTACGGCGACCTCTCCGAAAACGCAGAATATAAAGAAGCAAAAAGGGAAAAGCGCCGCAACGAAGGGCGCATCAGATACCTTAACAATATGATAAGAACCGCCCGCGTTATTGAAGTTAAGAGAGAGGACGGTGTTGTCGGCCTCTTTGATATTGTAACGGTGTACAATGAGAAGGCGGGCAAGGAAAAGAAGATCCAGATCGTAACCACACTGCGCCAGAATGCTATGGAGGGTTACGTAAGCAAGGAATCTCCCCTCGGTGCCGCGATTATGGGGAAGAAGGTTGGCGAGCGCGCGCTCGTTCAGGTTAGCGACAAAATGAGCTACTACGTAAAGATAGTGGCGGTAGAGCACGGTGAGGACAACGAGAAGTTGCCGATCAGCGGATACTGATCTGAAAAATGGCGAATATCCTCCCGTGTAAACACAGCATCATATCATAAAATGCTGTAATTTTACGTCAAGGAGGGCGTTATGGCTGAGATCAGAGTAGAAGATATAAATACAAGTGCTAAGGAAAATCCCGTGGCGCTTATCAATGCGGCGGAGGAGTCGTATCACGGTGCAATTTCCTCCATCGCAGATAAAATTGCGGAAAACGGCAGGATAAAGGTAGTGTTCCTTGCCGGCCCTTCGGGTGCGGGAAAGACTACCACAGCAAACCTTTTGTCCGATTATCTTAAGGCAAGGGTTGGGGAATGCATGGTTGTGTCGCTTGACGACTTTTACAGAAATGCAGACGATCCCGACTACCCGAGATATGAGAACGGAGAGAGAAATTTTGAGGCTATCGAGGCTCTTGATATTCCTCATCTTTCAAAAACTCTTTCGGATATGGCAAGCGGCGAGCCCTTTGAGGTGCCGAAGTACGATTTCAAGGTTGGCGGCAGAACGGCGGTGCGCAAGTACCCCGGTCTTAAGGACGGCTGTGTTATAATCGAGGGCCTTCACGCGCTCAACCCTCTTGTATTCTCATCTATCCAAAGCGAAAAGGCACTTAAGATATTTATAAGTGTTTCAACAAATATCACCAAGCGCGGAGATAGAATTCTCTCGGGCAGAAAGATAAGATTTGTAAGAAGAATGATCCGCGACAGTCTTTACCGCGGAGCTACCGCAAAGAGAACTCTCGAGTTCTGGGACGGTGTTTTGCACGGAGAGGATACATATCTTTATCCTACGAGAAAGTATGCTGACGTCAGCATCAACACGTTCCACCCCTTTGAGCTTTCGGTAATGCGCCCGTTTGCACTCGACCTTATAACCGAGGAGTTTGCTGCGAGTGAGCCCTATGCAAAAACGGTGCTTGATGCAATAAAGTGCGTTGAGCCTATCGATATCGATCTTGTTCCCGATGATTCTCTTGTAAGAGAATTTATCCCGGGAGGCAAATACGAGCATCTTTACTGATGCACGGCTGAAATTGGGCCGCCTTCGATTATTCGGGGGCGGTCTGTTACGGAAAATTATATCTGCCCCGGGCGGCAGTAAGACATTTATAAAGTTGCAAAAGCGACAGAAACGGAGATTTAAATGGCGGATTTTTCCACTGAAATCAAAAGAAGAAGAACATTTGCGATCATATCCCACCCCGACGCAGGTAAAACCACACTTACAGAGAAGTTCCTTCTCTACGGCGGTGCTATTCAGTCTGCCGGCTCGGTAAAGGGCAAGCAGTCGGACAAGCACGCAGTTTCGGACTGGATGGAGCTTGAGAAGCAGAGAGGTATTTCTATCACCTCTTCTGTTTTGCAGTTTGAATATGACGGTTATTGCATCAATATCCTTGATACCCCCGGCCACCAGGACTTCTCGGAGGATACTTACAGAACTCTTATGGCGGCAGACAGCGCGGTAATGGTAATTGACGCGGCAAAGGGTATCGAGCCGCAGACGAGAAAGCTTTTCAAGGTCTGCGCTATGCGAGATATTCCGATCTTCACCTTTATCAACAAGCTTGACCGTGAGGCAAGAGATCCCTTCGATCTTCTCGATGAGCTTGAGCGCGAGTTCGGTATAGGAACTTATCCTATGAACTGGCCTATCGGCTGCGGTCAGAAGTTCAAGGGTGTTTATGACCGCGAGGCAAGAACTATCCTTTCATTTGACGATTCCCATAGGGGAAGAGAACGTATTCATGGTATCCACTGCGAGATCACCGACACCGATAAGCTCGATTCTCTTATCGGAGAGAGAATGAGAGAGGAGCTTTGCGAGCAGGTCGAGCTTCTTGACGGCGCTTGCTTTGACTTCGATCTTGAGGCTGTAAGGCACGGTAAGCTTTCTCCTGTATTCTTCGGTTCGGCTCTTAATAACTTTGGTATTGAGCCCTTCCTTGAGCATTTCCTTAAGATGACGACCTCGCCCCTGCCGAGAAAGGCGGAGGGCAACGTTATAGATCCCTTTGATTCCGATTTCTCAGCATTTGTATTCAAGATCCAGGCGAATATGAACAAGGCTCACCGCGACAGAATTGCGTTTATGCGTATCTGCTCAGGTAAGTTTGAGCGTGGCAAGGATTACTATCACGTGCAGGGCAACAAGGCTTTCAGGCTCTCTCAGCCCCAGCAGATGATGGCTTCCGAGCGCGAGGTTATCGATGAGGCTTATGCAGGCGATATAATCGGTGTATTCGATCCAGGTAGCTTCTTTATCGGCGATACAGTTTGCGAGAAGGGAAGAAAGATTCAGTTCGAGGGTATTCCCACCTTCGCTCCCGAGCATTTTGCAATGGTAGAGCAGGTTGACTCTATGAAGAGAAAGCAGTTCGCCAAGGGTATGAACCAGATCGCCCAGGAGGGTGCTATCCAGATATTCTTCGAGCCAAATTCGGGTCTTGAGCGCGTTATCGTAGGTGTTGTAGGTGTGCTTCAGTTTGAGGTGCTTGAATACAGACTTAAGAATGAGTACGGCTGTGATCTTCGCCGCACCGCGCTTCCTTATCAGCAGATAAGATGGATAAAGGATAAATCGCTCGATCCCAAAACCCTCAAGCTCTCGCACGACACTAAGTGGGTGCAGGACTTCAGGGGCAACAACCTTCTGATCTTCACAAGCGAGTGGAGTATTCGTTGGGTGCTTGAGGACAACCCCGGTCTTGAACTTCTTGAGTTCAATAAGGGCGACGAATAAGAGGTAACTTGTATGAGAATGAGAAAAAAGAAAAACGGCGAGGCAAGGCTTAAGGCCTGCGAAAATGTGCTTATCGAAGCACCCGTGTCACCTTTTTCCGATCCTTCCGTATGTATCGGTCGCAGTGGTGCACCCGTATATCTTGAGATCGGCGCAGGTAAGGGTGGCTTTGCTGTACAGATGGCAAAGAGAAATCCCGATGCCTGTTACATAGCGATGGAGCGCGTTAGCGACTGCGTTGTTCTCGGCGCGGAAAAGGCAACGTCAACTCTTTGTGAAAGGGTAGATAACCTTCGCTTTATCGTTGACACAGCGGATAACCTTCTTTCGATCTTTGAACCTAAAACCATCGATAGAATATACCTCAACTTTTCAGACCCGTGGAGTAAGAAGGGCTATGCAAAGCGCCGCCTTACTCACCGTAGATACCTTGCTCTTTACTTCAATCTTTTGAAGGACGGCGGTAAGATCTGCTTTAAAACGGACAACGTGGGCCTTTTTGATTTCTCCCTTGAAGAGATCGAAGCAATGGGCATCAAGCTCGATAAGATGACGCGCGACCTCCACGCATCAGAGTGGAACGAGGGAAACGTTATGACCGAGTACGAAACCGCGTTCTCATCTCAGGGAATCAAGATCAATATGCTTGAGATAACCAAGCCCTGCGGATTTATGCCCGAGATACCCGATTTCAACCGTAGAGGTGAAACAAATTAACTTTGATCCGCCGCGCAGGAATGCGCGGCGATACTTTCCGCAAGCGCGGATCTCAGAGGACTTTTTACTATGATCAACGACAGAATTCATGCGGGGCACAGAGCTCGTATGAGAGGTAAATTCGCTCGTAATACTCTCGATTCTTTTGAGACCTACGAGCTTCTTGAAATGTTGCTTTATCACGTAATTCCATATAAAAACACCCACCCCGTGTCAAAAAATCTGCTGTTTCACTTTGGTGATATAGCCGGTGTTTTCTCCGCTGAAAAGGAGGAGCTTATGAAGGTTTGCGGAGTTGGTGAGACAGTGGCGGATTTTATTTTGTCCGTCGGCCGTTTTATCAGCACTGAATACGATGAAGAAAAGAGGGTCATCGTTGACGAGTACGTCAAGGCGGGCTCGATCATAAGCCGGCATCTTCTTTCCGGTGATGAAAAGCGAGGCGTTGCAATGCTGATGCTTGATAACGATATGGGGCTTATCGGAGTAAAAACGGTGTGCGATGCCGATTTTGAGTCGGCAGCAGTAAAGTCAAGGGCGTTTCTTGACTGCGCCGTTGAGCACGGTGCAAGCGTTGTTATCATCGGCCACATCCATCCGTACGGCCCGCTTTTCCCAACCTACGGCGATATCGCAACGAACTCTATGGTTCGCGATGCGCTCGAATCGGCAGGAGTGCATCTTGTTGAGCATTTTATCGTAACGAACGAGGGGTTTGTTGGTATTATGGCAAATCTTAACGCGGCATTCAAGCAGACTGCGGCGCTCAGAAAATTCCTGATGACAAAGGAGGCGGCTGAAAATGGCGGAATCACTCTTTTTTGATCATCTTTCGCAGCTTATCGGCTACATTTCGGCTGATGCCGGTGCCGTAAGCGCGAAAATTGCCGATAAGTACCGCGGCTACTCGGCTCTTGCAACTGCGGAGCTTGAAGAGATCGAGTCAATAGCAGACGAAAAAACTGCGCATCTTATCCGCCTTTGCTATGCGTTGGCAGAGAGAAGGATCACGGATTCCTTCCGCTTTGGCATATCACATACCGAACAGGAGATCGTAAGATACTTCAAAGCGAAGTTCTACGTCATGGCAAGAGAGACGTCATACGTTATGCTGTTCGATAAGAATGACAAAGTCATCGGCTGTGAATATTTAGGCGACGGAACCGTAAACTTCCTTGCCGTTTCGCCGAGGCGGGTGCTTGAGGTAGCCGTTAAGAAAAAGGCGGCGTCTGTCATCATAGCGCATAACCATCCGGGCGGATTGCCAAACCCCTCCTGCGAGGATATCGAGGCAACCCACGCCATAGCCGCTCTATTTGAGGAATCCGGCAGAAGGGTGCGCGCCCACTACGTTTTCGCCGGTGATAAGCATGGCGTTATCATTCCGACGGAAAGAGAATACTTTCTCGAAAATTCTGTGAAATTTTGTAAATAACACAACCGTAAAATGAGCGGAAACACCCTGTTTTGAGGTGTTTTCGCTCATTGCTTTTGCCCCTGAAAACCATAAAAATGCCTCGGGCAAGGCAGAAAGGCACTCCAAAGCATCGCGTTTTTAGAAAAACTGCCCGAAAAAATCTCTTAAAAAAATTTAAAAACCCTCTTGACAAAGGAAAAATTTGTGTTATAATGTTATATTGCATTATAATCGCTTTTACTATGGGGTAGTTTTGCGCTTTTTTAGGAAGAATTTAGCTAAAATACCCAAAAATACCGGTAGTAATTATGCGTTTTTGCCATTTCCGCCTATAATATAAATGAGGCGAAATGACTTTCAGTTGTAAATTTTCAGGAATGGAGTGATTCTATTTATGATGCTTAAACCCAAGAAGCTTGGCACCGTAGTAAGACAGAGCTTTTCGAAGATCGAAGCAGCGACCGAAATGCCCAATCTTATCGAGGTACAGAAGGACTCTTACGAGTGGTTTCTCAGGGAGGGACTTAACGAGGTATTGCGCGGAGTTTCGCCTATCGTGGACTACACCGGCAACCTTTCGATCGAGTTCACCGATTACACGATCGATCCCAATCCGAGATATTCCGTAGAGGAGTGCAAGGATAGGACGGTTACCTATGACGCTCATATGAAGGTGGGTGTTCGTCTTATCAACAAAGCAACCGGCGAGCTTAAGACTGCACAGGTTTATATGTGCGACTTCCCGCTTATGACCGATAACGGTACTTTCGTTATCAACGGCGCGGAGAGAGTTATTGTTTCCCAGCTCGTTCGTTCTCCCGGTATCTACTACAAGGACGACGTTGACAAGCAGGGAAAGCACAATTTCACCGCAACGGTTATCCCTTACAGAGGAGCTTGGCTCGAGTATGAGACTGACGCGGCAGGTGTTTTCTACGTAAAGATAGACAAAACGCGTAAGCTTCCCATAACCGTGCTTGTTCGTGCTCTTTGCCCTCAGGGACAGGATTCGGACGAGGCTCTTATCGCTATGTTCGGCGAGGAGGATACCCTCATCACCACTATGGCAAAGGACGAGAGCGTAAGCCTTGCGCTTGAGAATCAGACCGCATTCCGCGATGAAGCCCTTAAGGAAATATACAAGAAGCTCCGTCCCGGCGAGCCCCCGCTCGTTGAGAGTGCAGAGCAGCTCGTTAACAACCTCTTCTTCGATCCCAAGAGATATGACCTTGCTCCCGTTGGACGTTACAAGTACAACAAGAAGCTCTCTCTTGCAAGAAGAATTGAAGGCCACACCCTTGCTGAGCCCGTAGTTAACGTGCTTACCGGTGAGATCGTTGCCGATGCAGGCACCTTCATCAACCGCGAAGTTGCAAATGCTATTGAGGACAGCCTTGTAAACGAGGTATTCGTTAAGACCGAGGCAGGCGCTACCGTTAAGGTATTCTCCAACGGCACCGTTCGTCCCGAGCTTATTCTCGGTTATGACCTTTCCGACTGCGGCATCAAGTCCGGTGAAAAGGTTAGATATTCTGTGCTCGCTGAGATCTTGGCAGAGGCAGAGGCACAGGGCCTTGCAGGTGATGCAAAGGTTGAATTCATTAAGGATCTCGCTAAGGAAAGAGTGCTGCTTCTCGCTCCTCAGCATATCACCAAGGAAGATATATTCGCATCGGTTAACTACCTTCTCAACCTTGTTCACGGCGTAGGTACTACCGATGATATCGACCACCTTGGCAACCGCCGTCTCAGATGCGTTGGTGAGCTTCTTCAGAACCAGATGAGAATCGGTATGTCCAAGATGGACAAGATTATAAAGGAAAGAATGTCGGTGCACGACGTTGACGATCTTCGCCCCGAAGCTATCATCAACACCAGACCCGTTGCTACCGCTATCCGCGAGTTCTTCGGATCTTCGCCTCTTTCTCAGTTCATGGACCAGAACAACCCCCTTGCTGAGCTTACTCACAAGCGCCGTCTGTCCGCACTCGGCCCCGGCGGTCTTTCAAGAGACAGAGCTTCGTTCGACGTTCGTGACGTTCACTATACCCACTACGGTAGGATCTGCCCTGTAGAAACTCCCGAAGGTCCTAACATCGGTCTTATCTCCTATCTTGCTTCTTATGCAAGAATCAGCGAGTACGGCTTCCTTAAGGCTCCTTACAGAGTTGTTGATAAGACAACCGGTAGAGTTACCGACGAGGTTGTTTAGCTCACCGCAGATGAAGAAGATAACAACGTAGTAGCTCAGGCAAACGAGCGCCTTGACGAGAACGGTTACTTCCTTAATAAGAAGGTTATTGCAAGACTTAATACCGAGTTCATCGAGGTTGAGCCCACCGAGGTTGACCTTATGGACGCT
>JAZLCY010000089.1:0-7022 GCA_045614485.1 Eubacteriales bacterium | reverse complement strand
CTGTGCAAGTCCGCAAGGCTCGCTCTTGGAGGGCATTAAGAATATATCTGCTGATGCATACATCTTCTTTGAAAGAGTTCTGTCAAACTTGATAAGGGCTTTGAAGTTCTTGTACTCTGAAGCAACGTTCATAAATGCTTCTTCATACTTTTCATCACCTGTACCGAGAAGTGCAAACTGCACGTTTTCCTGAAGGAATTCTCTGATTATGTGGAGCACAAGATCAAGCCCCTTCTGGTCTGTAAGTCTTGTAACCATAACAACAAGCGGTATTGATGCATCTTCTTCAAGGCCGATCTCGCGCTGGAATGCAAGCTTGTTCTTTTCCTTACCCGACTTTACGCATCTCTTGTTAAAGGTGTGATAAATATCGCCTGCAACGTTGGGTGCAAACGCAGTATAGTCAATACCGTTGATTATACCGCACATCTTCCCTTCTACAGATTTTACGATATTTGCAAGTCCGAAGGCGAAGAAATCGTGCTTCAACTCGTTCGCATAGTTGGGGCTTACGGTTGAAACATAATCGCTGACAGTCATAGCTCCCTTCAAAAGGTTGATACAACCGTTATATTCTACTACATCACGGAACTTATTGTCAAGAGCAAAAACGTCGCCAAGTATAGCTGAATCAAATTTTCCCTGGAATTCAATGTTATGAATGGTAAATAGAGTCTTTATCTTTGATAAAGCTGATACTTTCTTGTACTTTGTCTTCAAATAAATAACTGCAAGTGCTGCCTGCCAATCGTTTGCGTGCAATACATCGGGCGTATAGCCTGTAGCAAGCATAAATTCGATTACAGCCATAGAGAAAAATGCAAATCTTTCTCCGTCATCCCACTCGCCGTACGTCTTAGCACGGTTAAAGTAGTAGTGATTTTCAATGAAGTAATAGGTTACCCCATCACTTTCAATTTTATATATGGATGCGCCTGTAGTTCTCCAGGAGAGCATAAACGTAATATCGGTAACGTGAACGAGCTTTTCTCTGTGCTCGAGCTTCATATTTCCGTATAAAGGAAGTATAACGCTACATTTGATCTTTTCGTCAACTCTTGCGACGGTCTTAGGCAACGCACCAATAACGTCGCCGAGACCACCGCTTGCGGAATATGGCGCTCCCTCGCTCGCAACGTATAAGAGCTTCATATTTTATTCCTCGTTTTTTAGATTTTTCTCTTCTTCTGTACGTAGAAAGGCATATTTTCGTTACCGGAAAGCTTTACACCGGAAGTAACGTGAACGTCCTTGTCAGTAACGATGCAATTAAGCTCAACGTTATCTTCAATGTACGTTCCGTGGAAAAGAACAGAGTTCTTGATTACAGTGCCCTTACCAACGTGAACACCTCTGAAGATCACGGAGTCTATAACAGTACCTTCGATAACGCATTCATCTGCAATCATAGAGTTCTTAACGACTGCATTCTCGCCGTGAACGGTGGGCGCGGAGTTGTGAACTCTTGTGAAGATGGGATTTTCCTTCTTCCAAAGGAGAGAATCGCGTGCTTCCTTGTTCTTGGTGAGCTCCATAGAGTGCTTGTAATAGTCAAGGAAGGAGGAAACGGATGAAACGTATCCGTTATGCTCGTAAACTCTGTACTTGGACTGCTTGTAGTTTGCAAGAAGCATCTTTGTAAGAGAGTCTACAGAGTAAGCCTCTGCCTCTTCTATAAGTGTGCGCAGATGCTGAGTTTTCATTACAAACAAATTGAGCGCCAGCTCAGGATTCTTTTCGTTGTATACAGAATTCATCGAAATATCGGTGATAATGCTTGCAACGGACGAAACCATCATCTTGGGAGTCTTTGAACTGAAGGACTTATCGATTTTCTTTGTTACAAACGTAATATCCGCTCCTGTGTGCTCGTGAGCCTTGATTACAGCTGTAAGATCGATATTGATAACGTAGTCGGAGTCCATAAGAACAACGTAGTCCTCTTTGAGCTCGGTGATGTACTCCTTCATACTCTTAAGAGCTTCCATATGAGTGGTGAACAGCTTAGGTGAGGAAGAAGAATATGCTGTCTGGAAGGGAGATATCATAGTGATACCGCCTTCTCTTCTTGCAAGATCCCAGTCCTTACCGCTTCCGATATGCTCAAGGAGTGAACGGTAGTTATAGTTAGCTACGATATTGATATTTGAGATGTTAGCATTAACCATATTTGAAAGGCAGAAGTCAATGAGTCTGTATCTGCATGCAAACGGGATAGCAGCAACTGTTCTATCCGAGGTTAATCTTGAAAGCGTTTGATTATTTAAGCTTGAGAAAATTATTCCTGCTGCACTGATAGCCATTTTTATCTCTCCCTTCCCTTAATCCTGTACAGTAGCACCGGGAGCAATTTCTGTTCCCTTTGCTATTACAGTTATTTTGTCCTTAGCGGCATTCTCTGTACCAACAGTAGCGCCTTCTCCAACGATAGCGTCAGAGTCAATGATAGAGGTGTAGACCTTTGCGTTCTTGCGGATCACAACGTCTTCCATAATTACGGAGTCGTGAATCTCTGCACCTTCCTCAACGATAACGCCGCCGGAAAGAATGGAATTCTTTACTGTTCCGTATATCTGGCATCCCTCGGAGATAAGTGAGTTCTTAACGTAGGAGTTCTCACCGTGGAACTGAGGTGGACGGGCGGTGTTTCTTGAGAAGATTCTGAAATTGTTATCCTGGATGTTGAGGATAGGATTCTCGCCGATGAGATCCATATTGGATTCCCAAAGAGAAGAAATTGTTCCAACGTCCTTCCAGTAGCCGTCAAACTTGTAGGAATAAAGCTTTTCGCCGTTGTTAAGGAAGTTGGGGATTATGTTCTTACCGAAGTCGTTGGATGAGTTTTCATCTTCTTCATCAGCTTCAAGATATTCGATAAGCTTGCTTGTTGTGAAAATGTAGATACCCATGGAAGCCTGATTGTTCTTGGGCTGCTTGGGTTTCTCTTCAAACTCGTAGATAGTTCCGTCGGGAGTGGTGTTGCAGATACCGAATCTGCTTGCCTCTTCCATGGGAACGGTGATCGTAGCTACCGTGCAGGCAGCATTTGTTTTCTTGTGCTGCTCAAGCATTTTGAGGTAATCCATCTTGTAGATGTGGTCGCCGGAAAGGATGAGCACGTAGTCGGGATTATACTGCTTGATGAAGTTTATGTTCTGATAAATTGCATTAGCAGTGCCCTTATACCAATCGGAGCTCTTGCTACCCTGGTAAGGCGGAAGAACAGTCAATCCTCCTCTGGAGCGGTCAAGATCCCACGGAGCGCCGTTTCCGAGATATTCGTTGAGCGCAAGGGGCTGATATTGAGTAAGTACGCCAACCGTATCTATAGATGAATTGATACAGTTGGAGAGAGGAAAGTCGATGATCTTATACTTTCCTGCAAAGGTAACTGCGGGCTTTGCGGTTTGCTTTGTGAGATCGTAAAGCCTTGATCCTTGTCCACCTGCAAGAAGCATGGCAATACATTCTTTTTTGCAATACATAACTGTTCTCCTTTTATATTTTTATTATTTTATTTTTGTTTGTTCTTTTGTATATACTACCCGAAAATGCGGGGAGAATAACGTCGAAATACGCACCCGACTCATCTCTTTTTGCATCGATTAAAGCATTTTCTTCACTTACAACGTCTGTTGAGAAGATGCATTTATACGGTGCAATAGATTTAACGTTTATCCTTACCGTTTGCGTAGAGCCTGAAAAATTCACTGCAACAATGATTTCGGACTTATCTGCCTTTCTCTTGTATGCAACGATATTGCGCTCGGCTTCATCAGCGTATATCCACTCAAAACCGTTGGGAGTGAAATCGTACGTCCATAGCTCTTTTGTATCAAGATAGAATCTGTTCAGCGCTGATACGTACTGTCTGAAGAGTCTATGGTTAGGATAGTCAAGCATAAACCATTCGAGCGAGTTATCATAGTCCCATTCTCTGAACTGCGCATACTCAGTACCCATAAAGAGCATTTTCTTGCCGGGGTACGTCATTATAAGCATCATGGCCGTTCTTGCCTGGCGGAACTTGTCCTCATAGCTGCCGTACATCTTGTCCACAAATGACTTTTTACCGTGCACAACCTCGTCATGCGAGATCGGGAGAACGTAATTCTCGTTGAAGGCATACATGATCGGAAAATTCAGCGCAGTATGCTTGTACTTACGGAAAAACGGGTCGGTTTCAACGTAGTCATAAAAATCGTTGGCGAATCCCATATTCCATTTAAGATTAAATCCTAGACCTCCCTCGTGTGCAGGCTTGGTTATACCGTTGAACGAGCCGGATTCCTCTGCAATCATAAGAGCTTCGGGAAACTCATCGTAAATTGCTATGTTAAGCTTTCTCAAGAAGGCTATTGCCTCGAGATTTTCCCTGCCGCCGTATGCGTTGGTAACCCATTCATCAGGCCTTCTGTCGTAATCAAGATATATCATTGATGCAACTGCATCAACTCTTAATCCGTCCACGTGAAATTCACGGAACATATAAAGTGCATTTGAGATCAGGAAGCTTTGAACTTCTTCTCTTCCCAGGTCGAAGAATCGAGTACCCCAAGAGGATGATTCCATCCTGTCTTTACCCTGATATTCATAAAGAGGCGCACCGTCATATTCATAAAGGCACCATTCATCTTTAGGGAAATGTGCGGGAACCCAGTCGATTATTATACCAAGCCCTGCCTTATGAAGCTCGTTTACAAGGTATTTGAAATCATCCGGTGTGCCAAATCTTGAAGTGGGAGCATAGAACGCCCCTACCTGGTATCCCCATGATCCGTCGAACGGATGCTCAGCAAGTGGGAGAAATTCTACGTGGGTATATCCCATATGCTTAAGATATGGAATAAGCGTGTCAGCGAGCTCGCGATAGGTCAGATATTTGTTATCTTCCTTACGCATGAAGCTTCCTGCGTGCACTTCGTATATATTTAAGGGAGATGCAAGGTATCCACCTTTGGCGAATACCGTTTTCTTCCTTGATTTAAGCCAGGTTTTGTCGTCCCAGGTATGATTTGATTCTGCATAAATAACAGAAGCACCGTCTGCGCCCCCGCGAGAAAATCTTGCATATGGGTCACCTTTGAGATGCCATACACCGTTTCTCTTTATGAAGTATTTGTATGCGTTACCGTTATATGAGGTATCCGCCGTAACGGTGCAACCCCATATACCTTGGGACTCCTTACTCATTTTTATAGCATTATTATGCCAATCGGTGAAATCTGCAACAAGGTAGACCTCATCCGCATTAGGCGCCCAGGTTTTGAAGGTATAGATATATTTGCCGCCCGAAACTGTAAGATTACAGCCGAGGTAGTCATATGCGTGGTAGTTCGTTCCCTGGTGGAACAAATATTCCGCCTGATTGTTCTTCTCGCTCATATTTTACCTTCCGTTTTTTTTAGGATTGATCAGAATATTTTTTAAAATCAATGCCTGTTCTGTGCTTTTCTTGTTGCTTTGTTTCTTGAATTTCCTGTTCTTTATTTTGTTTAGGATACGTTGCCGTGCCGGACGTATCTTTTCTAAGAGTAATAAGATCAAATAACGCGCCGGGTATGTTGTTGCATACAATACACTGTATTCTAAAATGTATATTCCGCGAAGTAGCTTGTTAGTAGCTTTATCAAGACAGAGCGATATGACCCTATATGATAAATATGCCGTGCAGATTGCAATAGACAAAGGATATACTCTAAAAACACCGTCGCAACATACGTATAAAAGCATTATGTAGACTATACCGACAAAAATTAAGAAACAAAATTCATACACCGAATCTATAATATGAGCCGTTATTTTCTTTAAACGCCCGGCTCTATGTGTTGTATCCGGTGAAAAAGACTTTGATTTTAAAACATATATAGGACAAAGGAGTATTTTCTTGCCGATAGACTTGCTTGCAAAAAGAATAAAATACGCAAGGCCGCAAGAAGCACCGAAAATGAAAAAGACAATGCAGGATAAAAGGATCTCACCTATGCTAAAGTATCTCATCCGAAAAGTTTGGAGAAGAAACTTTGCTTTGTGGGATTGTTCTTGAACATTACACCGTCGATCCTGCCGATAATATAAGCTGTTGAGCTTTCGTTATCCAAGCTTTCGATCTTGAGATCTTCCCCTTCGACAGAAACGGTGCCGCATCCGGTGAGCAGTACCAAGCCCTTTTCGGTGAATTCCAAAATATTGAGAACGTTGTCGATCCTAAGGCTTTTTCTGTCCTTTATCAGAACTTCCTGATGTAAAAATTCCTGAGAATTATCCATATTTCCTCCGAGAAAATAAAAAATCACATACTCTTAAAAAAGAATATGTGATTTTTTATAAAAATATGCCTTTGCAAGAGTTGCTTACAGAGGATTTTCTCGTGAAAAATTATCACATACTCCCTCGGAGATTATTTCGTACATACCGATCGCCTCGGTTTTTTTCGTTGTTTCCCTAAGGTCACAAACACGTACGGTAACCATTTTTTGTCCGAAAGAAACAGTTATAGTGTCGCCTATCTTAACATCGTAAGACGGCTTAACTATTTTACCGTTGACAGTTACACGAGATGCGTCACACGCTTCATTTGCAACCGTCCTGCGCTTTATTAAGCGCGATACCTTGAGGTATTTATCAAGACGCATTATAATTAAGCGTTAACCTCATCCTTAAGAACCTTAGATGCAGAGAAAACGGGCTTCTTTGCAGCTTCGATCTTAATGGTCTCACCGGTCTTGGGGTTACGGCCTTCTCTAGCAGCGGTAGCCTTAACTTCAAAATTACCAAAGCCGATAAGCTGAACCTTTTCTCCAGCCTTAAGAGCGTCTGTAATAGCCTTAATGGTAGCGGAGATAACTGCATCAGCATCCTTCTTTGCAACGTTTGCTTCCTGAGCAACTACGTTAATGAGATCTGTCTTATTCATAAATAAACATCCTTTCTTTTATTATGATGAGTTAATTATATCAAGTTTTCTTAATAATTTCAAGGGATTTTCAGCTTTTTTTAACCTTCGAATAATTTTTCTACTT
>JAZLCY010000088.1:0-7157 GCA_045614485.1 Eubacteriales bacterium | reverse complement strand
TTTTCATTTTTTTCCTTAGATTTTGAGTATCCAGCCGAATTCATCTTCAAGGATTCCCCACTGTATTCCGGTAAGAATATCGTAGAGTTTCTGTGTGATCTCGCCGATCTTTTCGTTATTTATAACGTACTCAACATCCTGATACATAAGCTTGCCGATCGGCGAAACTACTGCTGCCGTTCCGCATCCCCAAGCTTCCTCAAGTTTGCCACACTTAATAGCATCCATAAGTTCATCAATAGAAAGAAGTCTTTCCGATACACGGTATCCAAGCTTTTTAAGAACCTCGATGCAGGACTTTCTGGTTATACCGGGAAGAATAGAGCCGGTAAGAGCGGGAGTAACGATCTCGCCGTCGATCTTGAACATAACGTTCATTGCTCCAACTTCTTCAACGTACTTTCTCTCAACACCGTCAAGCCAAAGAACCTGAGAATAACCCTTCTTGCCTGCGCGCTCACCTGCACGGGTCGAAGCTGCATAATTACCGCCACACTTAACGTAACCGGTACCGCCTCTTACAGTTCTTACGTCCTCGTCTTCGATCATGATCTTAACAGGGTTGATTCCCTCTTTGTAATAGCTGCCGCTGGGGGATGCTATGATCATAAAGGTTGCTCTCTTAACTGTGTGCACACCGAGAGCTTCATCATCTCCGAACATAAATGGGCGGATATAAAGAGATGCTCCCTTTGAGTGAGGAACCCACTCCTGCTCATGCTTAATAAACGTCCTAAGGATCTCTAACGCATCATCTTCATCTATAAGGGGCAAGCACATACGCTCAGCAGAGGTATTCATCCTCTTGATATTCTCCATGGGTCTGAAGAGCTGAACACTGCCGTCAGCAGTTCTGTATGCCTTAAGTCCTTCAAAAATTTCTGCGCCGTAGTGAAGTACTGTGGATGCAGGGTGCAAGGAAATATAGCCGAACGGCTCTATTCTGGCATTAACCCATCCCTCGCCTTCAACATAATTCATCACAAACATATGGTCTGTGAAATGCTTGCCAAAACCAAGCTGGGTTTCATCGGGAAACACCTTGGGTGCCTTGTTCTCAATGATTTTGATATCCATAATTGAATTGCCTCCGCTTCAGATTATGATTACGCGTTAAGGGCGTAAGCAATGTATAAAAGTGTACCGATAACAGTTGAGCCTCCAAGCACAATAGCGAGTATAAGAGCCATGAGTCTCGTTGAATCCTTTTTCATTTCGAGTCCTTTCTGCCGAGTTTTATCTCGGTTTTATATGTAAAATTTATTTTTTATTCTGTTTCTTTGCATTATAGTATCTCGCCAACTGAGAAGTGATATTCTTACCGAATATCCCCTTCTTGTCAGGCAGGAACGTATGTGTTCTCGATAAGCCTTTTGCAACCGCATCTATAGCATTCTGAGGCTTTGTTACCGAGATTCCAAGCACCTTTGATATCATCGTATCCAAGCCGTAAAGCTCAGCTGCACCTCCCGTAAGAACAATGCCGTTATCAAAGATATCGTTAACGCAATCAAGGGGTATGCGCTTTATTGCATTTGAAATACAAAGCAAGAGTTTCTGAAGAGGTTTTTCAAACACTCCAACAATATCCTCTGTGGAAATTGTCATTTTAACTCGGCTGCCGGTTAAAGAAAGTGTTCCCTCTATATCAAGTGTTTCGTTTTCCCTACCGGGCCAAACTGTGCCAAGGCGCTCCTTTATTGCCCTTGCAACAAGGAGAGATACGTTCATATCACCCTGTTCAAGTATATGCTGCTTGATAGCTACGTCAAAGTCCTCTCCGCCGATCTGCTCACGCTCGGAAAGGATAACGTTACCGTTATGCATAACAGCAACCTCTGTTGAAGACGCACCGATATTAACCGATATAGCACTCATAGTAGGAGCATAACCTGCACCGATAAGAGCAGCAACGGGTCTTTTTACCGACGCAACCTCACCAACACCGGCCGACTTCAGCATATCAAACAGCTCCTCCTCCTGCTTAGGAAGAAAATCCGAAGGAGCACCGAGAATACATCTTATTTTGTCGGCGGGCTTAACGGCTGATACTACGTTTTCTATTATTTCTTCAGTAAAATCCGAAGAATAAAGAAGACCGTTTTTAAAGGGACGGACAAGTATACCTTTTTCGTGCTCATCGCCATCCTCACCGAGAGCGGCACGAGCACCGAGAGAAAGAATTTTGCGCGTGGTTTTATCAACAAGTATAACTGATGGCTCACGGTATATATCAGCCATTATGTTTGACAACGTAATATTTGCATATCCAAGGTCGATTCCGATCTTAACTGTCATACGCGCTCCTTTCTCCAAAATAAATTTATTATAATATTATATCACGCATTTATAAGAATTTCAAGAGCAAAATCAATATTGTGTCAGGAAAAAGACTGTATTCGGTGTTTTAACGTTGTAAAACGCTTTACAACCTTGTTATTTGAAACCATTTTACCCGGTATATCACTCCTGCCAACAAGAATTACCATTCTACGAGCGCGGGTTATAGCGGTGTAGAACAGGTTACGTGTAAGCAGCATCGGAGCGCAGCTATACATTGGGACGATAACAACGGGATATTCACTTCCCTGGCTCTTGTGTACAGTTATTGCATATGCAAGATCCAACTCTTCCGCCTTTTCAAAAGAATACTCCGCCACCTTGTCGTCAAAGCACACAGTGATCTTCTCTTCAACCGTTGATATATTCTCTATAACTCCGATATCACCGTTAAAGACTCCTGTACCGATCTGACTGCCTCTTTCCCACTCTATATCGTAGTCATTGGCTGTCTGCATTACTTTATCTCCCTCTCGGAAGATCACAGATCCGACCTTTATCTCTTTCTTGAAGGGCTTCTTGGGATTCAGGCTCTCCTGAAGTACCGCATTAAGTGATGCAGTGCCGCCGAATCCTTTTTTAGAAGGAGAAATAACCTGAATTTGTTCTTTTATGGAGTCGCCGTATCGCTTAGGCAATCTCTGCGATATAAGCGAGGTGATCGTTGACGGAATATCTGCCTCATTCTCCCTGCACACAAAGAAGAAATCAGACTTTGTGTCATTAAGGATCGGCCCTTCACCGTTATTGATTCGATATGCGTTCAAAACGATAAGGCTCTCTTCATCCTGACGGAATATCTCAGTGAGTCTTACGGTCGTAATCTTTTCAGATTCGATAAAATCCGACAGCACGTTTCCGGCGCCAACGCTTGGCAGCTGATCAATATCACCTATAAGGATTATCCTTGAGCCGCGCTTTAATGCCTTGAACACAGACACCATAAGCACTACGTCTATCATTGATGCCTCGTCAACTATAATAACGTTTTCATCAAGGGGATTGGCTGTGTTCCTGTTAAATCTCGCATAACCGTCAACCGTTCTTTCCATCTCAAGCATACGGTGTATTGTCTTTGCTTCGTTTCCCGTAGCTTCGCTAAGCTTCTTTGCAGCTCTTCCCGTAGGTGCGCAAAGCACTGTTTTAAGACCTATACTGTCAAAGATTGAAAGTAGTGCTCTTACTACGGTTGTTTTACCTGTACCGGGGCCACCTGTAAGTATCATTGAGCTACCGTTCAATGCCTCGTATATAGCGTGCCTTTGCATATTGGCATACTCAATAGCGAATCTTGCCTCGACCTTGTTTATCATATCGCAGATATCTACAGTTGAAAAATGCTTGACCTGCCTCTCCATATCAGAGATTCTTTTAGCAATAAATTCTTCCGCCTCGGCCATCTCGTTTCTTGAGATATATTGCACACCGTCGACGGTATATTCACTCAACTCACCGCATCCAACAAGCTCATCAAGAGCCTTACAGAGCGCCTCCTCCTCTATTCCGAGAACCTCGCGTCCTCCTGCAATGAGCATTTCCTTAGGCAAGCAGGTATGTCCGGAATTGATTTCGTGCCCCGAAAGTACGTATTCAAGTCCTGCAAGGATCCTCTGAATAGAGTTATCGTATATGCCGAAATCCTTGGCGATCTCGTCCGCTTTCAAGAATGATATACCGAAATCTCCCCCACAAAGTATGTAAGGGTTCTCTTTTATAATGCCTATTGCACCCGCACCTAACTGCTTATATACCCTCGCAACCTCGGACTTGTCCATATATTTTCCGCAGAACATCATTACTCCGCGTATTCCGGCCTGTTCCTTAAATGATTCGGATATAGCGGCCGCTTTTTTCATTGTGATGCCCGGAATGTCGGCGAGCCATTCGGGGTGATTTTCTATAACGTCAAATGTATCCTGTCCAAAAACGTTAACTATTTTAAGCGCGGTTACAGGGCCTATACCTTTAACTGTCTTTGAAGAAAGATACTGTATTATTCCGTCTATCTCTTCCGGAAGTGTTTTCTCGAAAGACTCAAAGATAAACTGCCTTCCGAATTCTTTGTGGTATCCCCACTCGCCACTGAGCACGACGTTCTCACCTGATGACGGCATTGCCATTGTTCCCACAGCGGTTATAAGATTGTTGTCCGAGTCGGATATCTCAATGACGGCATAGTCGTTATTGGGATTTGTATAAACAACACTCTCAATTATTCCTGATATTGATTCTTTTTTGTTCATTCGCCGTCACCTCCTTACCACTCACAGCCGCGCGTGTCCGCGCTAAAAACTATCACAAAGATATATTACCAATAATACGGCGAAAAATCAACCGATTAAAGAAAATTTATGCTATTTTCGGCAATATTTTTTTATCAGCACTAAATTTTGCATTTGCTTCAGAAAAATACAGAAAAAGCAGAGGACGTTATCCCCTGCTTTTTGTTTATCCGGTAAATTAACCGAGGCATTCCTTCTTAAGCTGATCTGCTATATCACAGATCTCCCACTTAACGCCAAGCTCTTCTCTACCCATGTGGCCGTATGCCGCAAGCTGCTTGTAGATAGGCTTTCTGAGTTCAAACTTCTCGATTATTGCGCCGGGACGAAGGTCAACGAGCTTGTCCACAGCTGCTGCAATGCGAGCCTCATCGCAAACCGCAGTTCCGAAAGTCTCAATAAGAACGGAAACGGGCTTAGCGATACCGATCGCATATGCGATCTGAACCTCACACTTTTTAGCGAGGCCAGCTTTAACAATATTCTTAGCAACGTATCTTGCCGCATATGAAGCACTTCTGTCAACCTTTGTGGGATCCTTACCGGAGAATGCTCCGCCTCCGTGACGTGAGTATCCGCCGTATGTATCAACGATGATCTTTCTTCCTGTAAGGCCGGTATCTCCCTGAGGTCCGCCGATAACGAATCTTCCGGTGGGGTTAACGTAGATGTTTACCTTTCCGTCAAGAAGCTCCTTGGGAATAACCGGGAAAATAACGTTCTCGATTATGTCCTTTCTGATTGTTGCGTTATCGATCTCTGCGCTGTGCTGAGATGAAATAACGATAGTGTCAATTCTCTTGGGAGCGCCGTCAACGTACTCAACAGTAACCTGAGTCTTTCCGTCGGGGCGAAGGTATGAAAGCTTGCCGTTCTTTCTAACCTCGGTAAGCTTCTTTGCAAGCTTGTGTGCCAAGGAAATGGGAAGAGGCATAAGCTCCTCAGTCTCATCACATGCAAAACCGAACATGATACCCTGGTCGCCTGCACCGGTGTCCAGATCGTCGGTCATAGTGCCGTCCTTAGACTCGAGGCACTTATCAACACCGAGAGCGATATCCTCGCTCTGCGCGTGTATGGAGCTGAGAACTGCGCAGGTGTTGGCATCAAAGCCATACTTAGCTCTGTTGTATCCGATCTCGTTAACAGTATCGCGAACGATCTTCTGAATATCAACATTGGCATTGGTTGTGATCTCACCCATAACGGTGATTATACCGGTTGTGGCAAAGGTCTCACAAGCAACACGGCTCATGGGATCCTGCTCAAGCATAGCATCAAGTATAGAATCCGAAATTTTGTCACAGATTTTGTCGGGATGTCCCTCAGTTACGGATTCAGACGTAAAAAGAAATTTCTTCATTTGTTCCTCCAAATTATCCAGCATTAATTACTCCATCAAAAAAACTCGAAAATCGCCACTGCAATCCCCGAGCTTAGATAATAACCTCATCTTTCGGGAATTAGCACCTTATACTCAGTATAGGTTGCCGGGCTTCACAGGGCCAGTCCCTCCGCCACTCTTGATAAGAGTATTTTGTTCTGTAGTATTTTAGCACATTATTTATTAAAAATCAAGAGCTATACGAAAAAAAGTTGAGCAATAGCGAATTTTGCGACTGCTCAACCTTTGTATATTATTCCGTTTTACACGTTTCAGATGATCACGTGCTTGGGTAGACCGTTTTCATACTTAACGTTGACCTCGCCCATGATCAAGGGAGCGAGATATTTTATGCACTCAACGGTAACTCCGTCGCCGTTTGCGTTGATATATTCATCGGGAACCTGCTTTACTGCATTTGCGATCTTTGATATATCTGCACTGGACACGCTTACAGAATAGTCTTTAGAGCTGTCACGCACAACAGAGATCATTACACCGGTATTGCCTGCAATAGCAGATTCAACCGCATGATTACCGATCATAACCGACTCATTGATATCAGTGAGTGAAAGCAGGTGTCCTGCAGCTCTCTGAGGAAGATTTATCTCTATCGAGCGAACCTTGCATCCAAGCTTGTCCTTTACAAGCCACTCAAGCACCTTTCCTGCACCGGAGAGTCTTACGTGGCCGAACGCATCATGTGCATTTCCGCTTGCGCCAACGTAACTGCCGTCAGCATATCTTATACCCTCGGAAACAGCCACAAGGATAGCGGGATGAGAGCGCATCTTTTCCTTAACCGACTCGATAAACTTTTCGGGGTCAAAAGATCTTTCGGGAAGGTATATAAGGTCGGGTGCAACACCGCCTGAGATCTTGGTAAGCGCGGCACTGGCTGTAAGCCAGCCTGCATCTCGGCCCATTATCTCAACAATTGTTACAGCATTCATCGTGTAAACCGAAACGTCGCGCAAAAGCTCCTTCATCGTGGTAGCGATATACTTTGCCGCCGATCCGAATCCGGGAGTATGATCTGTCGCCATAAGATCGTTATCTATCGTCTTGGGAACGCCTATAAATCTTATATCGGAGTTTATCTTATCGGCATACACCGACATTTTCGCAACCGTATCCATAGAATCGTTGCC
>JAZLCY010000087.1:0-7776 GCA_045614485.1 Eubacteriales bacterium | reverse complement strand
CTGTTCTCCGCTCTTTTGTTTGTTTTCATAAGTGATTTTCTTGCGGTGTTGCGTTTTTTCTGTGCTTTGCGATACATTCGCGTGCTCCTTCAGTCACCTTCGGTGCCAGCCTTCGGCCCAGGTCGCAAGCATAGCTTGCTTCCCGCTTTGGCTAAAAATATGCCACAGGCATATTTTCTTAACGCGTCGCGCCCACCCGGAGGGAGCCTTTATTTGCCAAGTGCCTCGTGTATCGCTTTGGCGGCGGTTTTGCCTGCGCCCATTGCCGAGATAACGGTTGCCGCGCCGGTTACTGCGTCGCCGCCGGCATAAACGCCGGTGCGCGAGGTGAGGCCTGCCTCATTTACGATAATACCGCCGCGGGAATTTACCTCAAGGCCCTCGGTGGTGGACTTGATAAGGGGGTTGGGCGACGTGCCGATAGACATAATAACGGTGTCTACCTCAAGGACAAACTCACTTCCCTCTACCTCAAAGGGACGGCGCCTGCCGCGTTCATCCGGCTCGCCAAGCTCCATTTTCACGCACTCCATACCGATAACGAAGCCGTTCTTTTTATCTCTCTTATCCTCGGGATTTTCATATCCGATAATTCTCTTGGGATTGGTGAGCAGGCGGAAATCGATTCCTTCTTCCTCTGCGTGAAGGACCTCCTCGCGCCTTGCAGGGAGCTCTTCCATAGAGCGACGGTAGACTATGTACACCTTCTCTGCACCAAGGCGAAGCGCCGTTCTTGCCGCGTCCATAGCAACGTTTCCGCCGCCGACAACTGCAACCTTGCCACCCTTCATTATCGGTGTTTCGGGGTTATCAAGATAAGCCTTCATAAGATTGCTTCTCGTTAAGAACTCGTTTGCGGAGTAAACGCCGCAAAGTGCCTCTCCGGGAATGCCCATAAAGTTGGGCAGGCCTGCACCCGAGCCGATAAACACTGCTTCAAATCCCATCTCAAAAAGCTCATCTACGGTGAGCGTTTTGCCTATAACAACGTTTGTTTCGATCTTAACGCCGAGCGCCCCAAGTGTTTCAACCTCCTTGGCAACGATCGCCTTGGGAAGACGGAATTCGGGAATACCGTACACAAGAACGCCGCCTGCGGTGTGGAGCGCCTCATAAACGGTTACTTCGTAACCGAGCTTTGCAAGATCGCCCGCACAGGTAAGACCGGAAGGGCCCGAGCCAACGATAGCAACCCTGTGGCCGTTCTTTTCGGGAATCTGGGGTGCTGTAAGCGTGAAGGTGTTGTGCCAGTCAGCAACAAATCTTTCAAGCCTGCCGATACCGACACTCTCGCCCTTGATGCCGCGCACGCACTTAGACTCGCACTGTGTTTCCTGGGGGCAAACTCTGCCGCAAACCGCAGGAAGCGAGGACGAGGTGGAAATTATCTGATATGCGCCCTCGAAATCGCCCTCTTTTATCTTGGAGATAAACTCGGGAATGCGAACCTTTACAGGACAGCCTGCAACGCAGGGCATGTTTTTACAGTTAAGGCATCTGTTTGCCTCATCAATAGCAGTTTGCTCGCTGTATCCGAGCGCAACCTCAGAGAAGTTCTTTGCTCTTACGGCAGGATCCTGCGTGGGCATTTCGTTTCTCTTAAGACTCATATTTGCCATTTCACTTTACCTCCTTTTTGAAAAGGGAGCAGGCAGCCTCGTGTGCATGGCGCTCAAACTCGCCGTACATTCTGCCTCTTGCCATTGCCTCATCAAAGTCAACCTCGTAACCGTTAAAGTCGGGGCCGTCCACACAGGCAAACTTGGTTACTCTCTTGCCGTCAACGTTCAGGGTAAGACGGCATCCGCCGCACATTCCCGTGCCGTCGATCATTATCGGGTTCATAGACACCGTAACGGGCACTCCGTAGGGCTCAGCCGCAAGGGTAACGAACTTCATCATTACAAGCGGGCCGATAGTGATTATCATATCAAATCTTTCGCCTGCCTCAAGCATAGCCTTAAGGGGCATTGTAACGTTGCCGCACTCTCCGTAAGATCCGTCGTCAGTCATAACGGTAAGCTTGTCTGAATACGCGCGGAACTCATCCTCAAGGATAACGAGATCGCGGTTTCTGAAACCGATAATACTCACAACCTCAGCACCCATATTGTGAAGCGCCTCAGCGATCGGCATTGCGATAGCACAGCCAACACCGCCGCCAACTATACAAACTCTCTTAAGCCCTGCAAGATGCGTAGGCTCTCCAAGAGGGCCAACGAAATCCGAAATGAAATCTCCGGCCTCCTTGTGCGAAAGCTTCTCGGTGGTTGCACCGACTACCTGGTATATTATCTTAACTGCGCCGCGCTCAGCATCAACACCCGCAACGGTAAGCGGAATTCTCTCTCCCTCGCCGTCCACGCGCAGTATTATAAACTGCCCGGGCTTTGCCTTTTTGGCAACGAGCGGAGCTTCGATCAAAAGCTGAACAACGGTGGGATTAAGCACCTTTTTCTCTAAAATCTTGTACATTTTTCTCTCCTATGCGCCACAGCGCACCGCGGCACCGCCGCGTTTTTATATCCTTTATAAGCCACTTTCGTGGCTTTTATTTATAATACTAACGATTATATCACAATCCCCAAAATAAATCAATAAAAATATAAACGTAAAAAAGAGGAAAACCGCAGGTTTTCAACCTTAGATCTTCCTCTTTTAAGCTTCGTGGCACGAATATGCCAATCTTTATTTTAAAAATGTTTTTATTCGGTTTCACCGAAATCAGTTTTTTGGCAAACATATTTTGAGGTAAAATCGTCTGTTAACGAGCGCAGGCGTAGTTACCTACGTCAAGCGAGGAAACGGCGAGTTTAGCCAAAAGGCACAAGCCGACGACGGAGGTTTCGAGGGAAAATCCTCGGCTGACGAGCGAGAGGTGTACAAAGGTACACCGAGCGAGGAAACGAGGATAGAATAAAAACATCTGAATAAAAAGGAGAAAACCATAGGTTTTCAACCTCAATACAATAGATACGGATAATTCAAAAAGGGGCACTGTGCGAACAATACCCCTTTGTTTTTATTCGGTTTCACCGAAAGATCCCAGTCGGAATTAATTTTCTTTTTGAGAACCCGTCGGATTCACAATACTATATCCCACGTTAACCAAGTGGTCCGCCACTCTCTCAAGTCCTGTAATTACGGATGAATAGTAGGGAGAGAGCTCCATATGGCAGTTGCCCTCGGCAAGACGGGAGAAGTGAGCTGCGGAGAGAGTTCTCTTCTGCTCGTCCACGTCATTCTCAAGCTTGGTAAGCTCGGGGAGGTGCTTCTTGTTCACCTTCTCGAATGCTTCCTTCGCTATTCGGAACATTGCAGAAACGTTATCGCGCATTTCCTTGATGCCGCCGCGTGCATCATCTGAGAAGGAAAGCTCCTTTTCTGCAAGCTCAACACCGATGTCGTGGAAATTTTCCGCGTGGTCGCCGATACGTTCAAGGTCGTTAAGAACGTGGAAATAAGAACCGATTATCTTCTCATCGCTCTGCTCCACACTGCTTGTAAGCTTGATGAGGAACTTTGTAAGGGCGCTGTTTGTGTAGTCTATGATCTCCTCGTTTTTAGCAATTTTCTCGGAATGCTCAAGCGATCCTGTTTCCATTGCAACGAAGGAGAGGCCGATATTCTCCTCAACAAGTCCGAGCATGTAGTCGATCTCTTTCTTAACCTGCATAAGAGCAACGGGAGGGGTTGTAAGAAGTCTGTCGTCCACAAACTTGAGGGTAAGCTTCTCTGCAACGTCCTTCTTTTCTCTGATAACAAGCTCGGAGAACTTAACCAAAAGCTTAACGAAGGGGAGAAGAAGCAGAGTTGTTGTAACGTTAAATATAACGTGGAAGATGGAAACGCGCATCTGCATAGCCATCTGTTTGGCCTCTTCGGTTGCGCCCTCTCTTATCGGCATCATCCATTCAAGAAGATTTGTGACCTGCTCTCTGAGAATCCATATAAGAGCGGCGAAGAACACCGTACCGGCAACGTTAAATGTAAAGTGAATAAGCGCAACGCGCTTTGAATTTGGCTTTGCACCGATAGATGCAAGAAGCGCTGTAACGCAGGTGCCGATATTTGCGCCGAGCACTACAAAAAGAGCATCTCCCAAGCCCATAACTCCCGTACCAACCATCGTGATAACGATACCGGTTGCGGCGGATGAGGACTGAAGAAGAGCGGTAAACACCGCACCTATTACGATAAGTAAGAGCGGGAAGCTCACACGGCCGAGCACGTCGCTGAAAACGAGCTTGATAGCGCCGCTGCCGAATGCCTGCTCGCTGCTCATAATATCAAGACCAACGAAGATAAGACCAAGACCGGAAAGAAGCGAGCCGATAAGCTTCACCTTGCTGTTCTTAACAAAGCCCATCATAACGCCTGCAAAGGCGAGAAGGTACATAGCGTAGTTAAAGAAATCGTTTTTAAGAGAAACGAGAATACCGGTAATGGTAGTACCGATATTTGCACCCATAATAATGGGTGTTGCCTGCATCAGGGTCATAACGCCTGCGTTAACAAGACCGATAACCATGACAGAGGTTGCGGATGAGGACTGAATGATCGCAGTTACGCCTGCACCTATACCGACACCTGCAAAACGGTTGTTGCTTATCTTACCAAGCAGCTGCTTCATACCGCTACCGGCGCTCTTTTCAAGCGCATTGCTCAAAAAGTTCATACCGACGATAAAGACACCGACGCCCGCAAGCAGCCAGATAAGACCCATAGCAATAACACCAAAGCCAAACTCGATGTTATTCGTTTCCGCTATGGCCGCAAGATCGTTCCACCACTTCATATTTTTTCCTCCGAAAATTTATCAAGAGTTAATTATATTTTGCCTATTTTCCTTTATTATAACAAAAGCTATCGCCTAAATCAAGGAAATTCGCCAATTTCGGCACTTTGAATATAAGGAACAAAGCCTCAGTTATTCTTTTCGTAATATCTGCGATATAAATTATTGAGATTTCTTGCCGAGGGGAATATAGACTGCGGACTCATAAAATGCGAGAACTCAAAGGTGATGCATTTTTCAACGTACTGCTCGGCTATCTCGATCTTGCGGCGAAGAATATCAAAGGGGATCGGAAGATACATGCATCTGACGTCACGCTCAAAGCTCTCCACGTTTGCCCAAAGGCGAATATTGTGCCCGTCCATAACAGGCTTGATATTTTTAAGATAATCGGCATAAGTATCGAGGGTTGCGGTGCCGTCCTGAAATGCGCAAACGTCAATATCCTTGCCGCATTTTTCGAGTATATTATTCCACTCGTAAGCGGTGCGCTCGGGTTCAAGAGGCTCGGGATATAGTCCCACACCCCTGAAAAACGGACTGATAAGCACCTCTTTTTCGGGCGACTTATCCTTGCACAGAGCGGATAGTCCCCCCATAGTTTCCTTTATGTTATATATATTGCTTCCCGTTTCGTGAGGTATATACCAGCCGCAAAACGAGGGAATATCACCGTATCTTTCAAGCACCTCGGGGATATAGATCTTGTTTTTCTCTATCTCGGTACGAAAATCACCCGAATTCCAGGTCAGGTTAGATATATAGAGCCCCATATACACCTTCATATCTCTCTTTGCCGCCTCCTCAAACATAAGACGGGCAAAGTCCTCGCCCTCCTTTTTCAAGGTTGGAAAATGGCTCGAGGGATAAATGCACTTGTCGTAAAACGCACCGCGCATCACTATGATCGTATCCATTCCCACAGCCTTCATATTGTCAAGATCGGCGCACCACTGCTCGTCCGACCAATTTTGAGTGGGGATGTCGTAGGTTATTTCGTCAATAAACGTACCCGTTATAGGGTAAATCTTTTTCATAGCTTCGCTCCTAAGATAGTTTGTACACTTAGTATATCATAAGGCGTAAATAATTTCAACAGTTTATTTTGCGTGCGCGTGTTGACATCATTTAACGTATAGTGGTATAATACTCTTGCCCGAAAGGGAAAATATTAACCGAAAACACAACGAAAAACAGGCAAAGGAGCTTACAATGAGCTTTATCACCGATAATTTTATGTTAAAATCTGACGTGGCAAAGGAGCTTTACAGCGCAGTAAAGGACCTGCCGATAATCGACTATCACTGCCACCTTTCCCCTAAGATGATCGCAGAGAACCACAGGTTTAAGAATGCAACCGAGCTTTTCCTTGGCGGCGACCACTACAAGTGGCGCCAGATGAGAACTGCAGGCATTGATGAGAAGTACATCACCGGCGACGCAGACGACTACGAGAAGTTCTTTGCATTTGCAAAGATGATGCCCTACCTTATCGGCAACCCGATCTACCACTGGACACACCTTGAATTGAAGAGATATTTCGGCATTGAGGAAGAGCTCTCGGAAAAGACTGCCAAGGCGATCTACGACAAGTGCAATTCCCTGCTCGCTACCGACCAGTTTCGCGCAAAGGAGCTTATCACCCGCTCGAAAGTTGAGGTGATCTGCACCACAGACGACCCTGCCGACACCCTTGAATACCACGCACAGCTCAAGGATTTTTCCACCAAGGTGCTTCCCACCTTCCGTCCCGACAAGGCGGTGGATATAACCAAGGATACCTTTGTGCCCTATATCAAGGATATAGGAATCAAGAGCTACGGTGAACTTTGCTCCTGGATAAGAGAGAGAATTGCATACTTCAACAGCTTTGGCTGCCGCCTCTCTGACCACGCGCTTGAGTATATCCCCTTTGCAACAGGCGATGCCGAAGCCGCCTTCGATAAGAAGATGGCGGGCGGTGAGCTTACAAGGGAGGAAGCAGACTCCTTCAAATGCGCCGTTATGGCGGTTTGCGCTGAGGAATACACCAAGCTTGGCTGGACAATGCAGCTGCACATCGGAGCAATGAGAAATAATAACAAGCGCATGTTTGAGAAGGTTGGTGTTGATGCAGGCTTTGACTCGATAAACGACCTTGAGATCGCAGAGCCCCTCTCCGCATTCCTCAACCACCTTGAGTATTCGGGCAACCTTCCCAAGACCATACTTTACACCCTCAACCCCAAGGACAACTACGTGCTTGGCACGATGCTCGGCAACTTCCAGTCAGCGCCCACCCCCGGCAAGATCCAGTTTGGCTCGGGCTGGTGGTTTAACGATCAGCGCGACGGCATGGTTGCACAGATGACAACGCTTGCCAACCTCGGTATGCTCTCCAAGTTCGTCGGCATGCTTACCGATAGCCGCAGCTTTGTTTCCTACACCCGCCACGAGTACTTCCGCCGTATAATGTGCAATATCATTGGCACTTGGGTAGACGACGGTGAGTATCCTCGCGATATGGAAACCCTTACCGAGATCGTTCGCGGTATTGCTTACTACAATGCAAAGGCATACTTTAATTTTTGATATAAGCCTGTGATACGGCGCTGAGTCTTTAATAGCTTAACGAGGCAAAAGCTTTTAAGAATTAAAATTCAAATATAAATAATTAAAATCCCCCGGTCAAACTGGGGTATTTCATTTTCGGGTAAAACCCTAAACGTTACTGGCGACGCACAAGTGCGTTTTGGATTGGCCTGCCAGCCACGCAATTGTTACTTGCTACCCGTAAACGGGCTGGGAGTGAGCGTGCCTTCTCCTGTGGGAGAAGGTGTCACGAGTGAAGCGAGTGGCGGATGAGGAGTTAGTTAAAGCGCTCATCATTATAAACACCTCATCCACCATAAATGGTCCCCCTTCTCCCGCTGGAGAAGGCTTTTTTGCATCTGTTTTCTCACCGGTTAACCTCTTTTGAACCACGCGACTATCGCGTG
>JAZLCY010000086.1:0-2535 GCA_045614485.1 Eubacteriales bacterium | reverse complement strand
CATTTGAAAAGGCAGGCCACCCGAACGTGCCCTTTATCTCGGCAAACGTTTGGGGCCTTGAGTTCAACTCCGGCGCAAACCTCACTATAAGATCCTATCTTATGGCGCTTGCCGGACTTATCTACGGCGATATGATAATGATCGTCAGCAACCAGGTTCGACCCTACGAGGTCAACAAGGGAGAAACCGATGCAATGATAGATAAGTGGACGGATAAGATCGGCGGCCTCTTCTCAAAGGGCCGCGGATTCTCCGTTCGAGCAATGAAAAAGAATCTCAAGGCGATCGCAGACGACTTTGCTTCTATCAAGATCGAAAAGACCCCCAAGGTTAAGGTTGCCCTTATCGGCGAGCTCTTCCTTAAGTACTCCGCCCCCGGCAATAACCACCTTGAAGACTTCCTTGCAGAGCAGGATTGCGAGGTTTACGTGCCCAGCATTCTCAGCTTTGGTATCTATAAAACCAACGGCGCGCTTGAGGATCTTCGCCTCTACGGTGGCAAGCCGATAAAGAGGATCATTCTTGAGATAGCAATGGCATATATGTTCAAGATGGAGGATATTCTTATCTCCGCCATTGAGAACAACCCGAGCTTCGTTCCCCCCGAGCGCATAGGCGACCTTAAAAAGCGCGCAAAGGGTGTTATCGGCATCGGTAACAGCATGGGCGAGGGCTGGTATCTCGCGGCTGAAATGCTCGAGTTTGCCGACCACGGCTACGAGAATATCGTTATCGCGCAGCCCTTCGGCTGCCTTCCCTGTCACGTTGCGGCAAAGGGAATGATAAACAAGGTAAGACGTATCGATCCCCGCCTCAATATCGTGGATATCGAGTACGACCCCGGCGCAACCCGAGTTAACCAGGAAAACCGCATCAAATTGATGCTCGTTGTTGCCAAGGAAAACCTTGCCAAGAAAAACGAAGAGAAATAAAGCAAAACAAAAAGAGAGAACAAATGGGTTTTTTAGCCGAAAAGTTCTCTCTTTTTCTGTTAGTGAAGTTTTCGCTGTCGCGAAAGTGAAGTTGCTACGCAGTGAAGTTTGTGCTACGCACAAGTGAAGTTAAGTTTGCCCAACTTTGCCGAAGGCGAAACTTCACTCACGAAGTGAACTTCACTATCGAAGATAACTTCACTTGCCCAGAGGGCAAACTTAGTTTTAGCTATCTGTGGATTGCGTGGAATGCAACTCCCACCGTGTCGGGTCCGCAGTGAGAACCTGCTGTGGGGTTAACGGCAACGATCTGGCAATTGAGATCCTGGCCGTACTTTTCCTGAAGCTTTTCTATAATTTCCTGTGCGAGCTGGGGAGCATCTGCATGGCCAACGATAACGCGATGGTCCTTGATGTTGTCCTGAAGCTCGTCTACGTACTCAAGAATCTTCTTAACGGTTGCCTTCTTGCCCTTTACCTTTGCGGCGGTGGTCATCTTACCCTCGGAGTTCATGGTGAGAATAGGACGAAGGCCGATGAGGTTGCCCATAAATGCGGCGATATTGGAAACACGGCCGCTTTTGCCAAAGAACTTAAGATCATCGGCATAGAAATAAACTGCAAATTTATCAACGTTCTCGTTTGCCCAAGCAACGATCTGCTCAGCGGATGCGCCGGTCTTTGCAAGATCGCCGATTTCCTTAACGATAAGGTTGCTGAGAATGGTGATAGCCTTGGTATCAACAGTATAAAGCTTTCTTTCGGGGTACTTCTCGGAAAGCTCATCCCAAGCGAGCTTCATTGCATTGAACGTGCCGCTCATAGCTGCGGAGAAATGCACGTAAAGAATATCCTTGCCCTCTTTAAGAGTGGGCTCGAAGTACTCCTTGTACTTCACGGGAGAGAGCGCGCAGGTGGTGGGAACGGTGCCTTCTCTGAGCTGCTGATAGAAGCCGTGCTCATCAAATTCCTCAAAATCCTCATAGGGATAGGTTTCCACGCCGTTAATGATATACGGCATGCTTATAAGCTTATATCCAAACTCCGCCGCTTCCTTGGGGAGTATATCGGTATCTGTATCGGTGAAAAGCTGAAACATTGGTCATATTCTCCTTTGTCAAATTTTAGGTTAATATACATATAAATCCGTCATGGACATTTTAAATTATACACACATCAATAAACTGAAAATAAACTTACGTTTTTTCATTTTGCGCCACAAGTTGACAAACGCGACGTTAGGTGGTACAATGTCTGTATAATTATTATGCCCACGCGAGTGAGAATTACAAAAAGGAGAAAAGATATGAAGACCGACTCCGACCGCAAAAACAGAAGAGTTCCGATTTTATCCCTGATACTGCTGATCGCATCCGTTGTTATACACGTGCTTAGCACCACTGCCTATGGCATTGCAAAAGGCATAATCGAGGCGTACGGGTTGATAGAGGTCAATGTGTTCTGGTCTATGGACCTTGCCTCCAGAGCAATGGCGATTATTGTTTCGATTATTAAGAACCTTATTTTCGCGCCGTTATTGAACCCCGTTAGCTGCATCTGGCTTTTCCTTGGCATAATTGCCCTGATGCTTCTTTTCAAGGCG
>JAZLCY010000085.1:0-7438 GCA_045614485.1 Eubacteriales bacterium | reverse complement strand
AAAGCATCGCGCCGGTGATGTAAATATATTTTAAACAATCGGGCGGCGGTGTTGCATTTTGGCGCAAAAGCAGATATAATACGGGGTGAAAGAAAAAAAGGAGTATGAAATGCTACTTCAGTCTTACACTGTCAAGGATTATTTTTTACTTGACACCTACTATTTTTTTGACAATGCGTTGCACTTTTACATAAATATATTCGTGCTTTTGCTTGGTGTGGCAATCTCTGCCTGCTGCTTTATCGTTACGGCATACACGCGTAGTTCCTTCTCGGTTTACACCCAACTTTTGCGCCATAAGGCGCTTGATGAAGAAAGCGCAAAAACACTTGACCAGCTTCATCTCAAGCCCACCGGCACTATAAAACACACCCTTCTTCGCAGTAATCACTTTAACAAATGCATTCGCAGGGCAGGGGTCGATGCCGAAAACAACCCATCCGCCCGGGCTGAGAAAATAGATTTTACGAAGGAAAGATTCTACATCGACACCTCCGTAAAGCTGAAATCCACCGAACCCCCGTCATACACAAGCGCAATAATAACCTCTGCGATCATTATTGTTGTGTCTGTCATCCTCTTCTGGTGCATGCCTGACATTCTCGAACTTATCTCCGGCGTAAATATGCTCGGCACTAAATAAAATCAAAAAAGCCCTGTTCACAGGGCTTTTTTTGTTTGGCTTTTTATTATATCTTTAACAAAATCACTTTTTTTGCGAATAGATTTTGCAAAAACCGTCGGCTGACGAGCACAGGTGTAGTCGCCTGTGTCAAGTGAGAAAACGGTAATTTTCTCCAAAACATGAAAGCCGTTTGGCGAACAGATTTCGAGGAAAAACCGTCGGCTGACGAGCGCAGGTGTAGTTACCTACATCAAGCGAGGAAACGACGTGTTTTTACCGAAATATGAAAGCCAAAAAAATTATGTCTCCAAAATTACCGGCAACACCATCGGTCTGCGCTTGGTTTTTTTGTAAAGGTACTTCGACAGTTCGTCGCGGATCGCGTTTTTGATCTGAACGCGATCTTGGGGATTCTTTTTGATGGCACGCTCGAGGGTCTGAGAAACGAGTCCTCTTGCCTCGTCCATAAGCTCCTCGGATTCCTTAACGTAAACAAAGCCGCGGGTGATGATCTCCGGGCCGGAGATCACGTATTTCGAGTAAAAATCAACCGTCATAACCGCAACAACGAGTCCGTCCTCTGCAAGATGGCGCCTGTCGCGCAGAACAACGCTGCCTATATCACCGATACCTGCACCGTCAACAAGCACGTTGCCTGAGGGAACAGATCCGGCAAGCTGTGCGTGCTTTTTGTCTACCTCAAGCACACGGCCAACCTCGGTAATAAATATATTTTCAGAGGGAATGCCCATAAACTCGGCTATTTCCTTGTTCGCATAAAGATGCCTGTACTCACCGTGTATCGGCATATAAAATTTCGGCTTCAGAAGGCCGATAAGAAGCTTGATCTCCTCGCGGCAGGCGTGGCCCGAAACGTGAACCGCATCCACCGAGTCGTTAACTACCTTAACGCCGTTCTTTGCGAGCGCGTTGATTATTTTACCAACGAGCTTTTCGTTGCCGGGAATAGCGCTTGATGAAAGAACAACAACATCGCTTGAGGTAAGCCTTACTCTGTCGTGCTCGGAAAAGGCTATTCTGTAAAGGGCGGACATAGGCTCGCCCTGGCTACCCGTTGTGATAAGGGTAAGCTCGCTCGGGCGGTATCTCTTTATGTCGCCAACGTTGATAAGAACACCGTCGGGCAGATCCATATATCGAAGCTCTGCCGCAGCGCCGATAACGTTCTCCATGCTTCTGCCAAGGATCGCAACCTTTCTGCCGTGCGCCCAGGATGCGTCTATTATCTGCTGAACGCGATGCACGTTTGACGAGAAGGTTGCAACGATGATTCTCTTGTCCTCATACTGATTGAAGATCCTCTCAAGAGAAGAGCCAACCGTTCTTTCACTCGCGGTGAATCCGCCTCTTTCGGCATTGGTGGATTCGCACATCATAAGATGAACGCCGCCTTTACCGATCTCGCCTATCCTGGTGAGGTCGATCATATTGCCGTCAATGGGTGAAACGTCTATTTTGAAGTCACCCGTGTGAAATATTACGCCAACGGGAGTCTTTATAGAGATAGCGCACGCATCCGCGATAGAGTGGTTCACGTGCACAAACTCCGCCTTAAAAACTCCGAGGGAGATAACGTCTCCTGCCTCAACGGTGTAAAGCTCAGGATCGTATCCCGGTGAATTTTCTATAAGCTTTCCCTCAATGATACCAAGGGACAGGCGAGTGCCGTAGATAGGCACGTTGATCTCTTTAAGTAAGTAGGGAATTGCTCCGATATGGTCCTCGTGGCCGTGGGTTATAAGAACACCTCTTATCTTATGCGCATTCTTCACAAGATATGAAATATCGGGGATAACGAGGTCAACGCCAAGCATATCGTCATCGGGAAATCCCATTCCCGAATCCACAATTATTATATCATCGCCGTATTCAAATGCCGTCATATTCTTTCCGATCTCGGCAATACCGCCAAGCGGAATGATAGACAGCTTTGCTCCGGCTTCCTTTTTCTTATTATTTTTCGTCATATTTTTCTCCTTTTATAACCTGACTACATCAGGCATAAAAACAAAACCGTATAGACCGACAGGGTTACAAAAGCACCAAAAAGAAATGAAAGCAGGGCTGTAAGGCATAGGGCGGCTTTTCTCTTTCTGTCGCTGCCGATCTTCTCATCAATAACCCTATTTGCCTCGTAAACCATATCCCGTGTTAAATTATTTCTGTCTTTTTCTTCTCTTTTCGCGCTTTTTAATACAAAATAAGCCTCTTCAAAAACGTCGCTGTCGGCACTTTTTATAAATATTATCTTTTTCTTCTCTTTATTCATAAAAAATCTCCGCTGCAAAAGTCTTTACACTTGATTTTTGACCCTGTGGGTAAGTTTTATGCAGCGGAGATCATATTAGAGATTATTTTCTACCGAAAAGTCTTGCGAAAAAGCCGCGCTTTTTCTCTTCCTTTTTGGGTTCTTCTGTGATAGGTGCAATTTCTTCAGCCTTCACCTCGGGTGCAGGCTCTTCCTCTGCCTTAACTTCGGGCACTTCTTCAACAGCGGGGGCATCGATAACAGCTATTGCCTCCTCTGCCACCTTGGGTGCTCTCTTTCTTCTCTTTTTCTCGGGTACTGCAACCTCGTAATTCTCATCAAGAAGATCATCTATTGAAATACCGAAAAGGAGCTTAAGCTCGAGAAGCTTCGCTACCTCGGGGTAGGACTGACCGCATTCCCACTTGTAAACTGCCTGTCTTGAAACGCCAACCGCCTCTGCAAGCTCTTCCTGTGTCATACCCTTTGTTTTTCTGAGTCTTACTATTTTCTCACTAAATTTCATAGCTTAAATCCTCATTTTTTAAATAGTCGGTTATTTTTATTTACTGTAAACAACGTAGGTGGGTGTATCAAGTCTCCAGCCGTCGCTTTCCTCGATAAGATCTACCTCTATCGTTTTTATAACGGTATCGTTATCCTCGTTTGTAACCTTGCATTTGATGCTTACCGTAACGAGATCGCCCTTTGCACCGACAACCTTAAGGCTATCGTAATCATACTCAACAGTATCCTTGAGTAATACCTCGTGATACTTGTTTACGAGAATGTATTTCGGCTCGTCATAGCTCTCACCGTATCTGGAAACGTACATATTGCTTCCGCTACCGCCGGAGGAAAGAACAGAATTCTTTATCCACTGGCAGATGTAGTCGGAGAATACCGATCTTGTCATCTCATCAAGGTCAGCAAGGCTTGATATACCGATCGCGGCAAGATATCCGTCATCGGCAGGGAAATAGGAGCCGTTTGAGAGGCTCACGTCATCTACGTAGGGAATACCGTATCCCCAATAGATATCGTTGAGAGTCTCGCTCTTTTTAATAAGCTTTTCTGCAGCCTCAAGCACCTCGGCCTCGTTATATTCTCTGTCTTTGACAGATCCGCCGTTACCACCGCCGGTATTGCCCGAACCCTTACAGGATCCAAGCAATATTACGGTAGATAAAAGGATAAGGGATGAAAGAATAAGTGAAAGTATTCTTATGATTCTCTTATTCATTTTCGCCTTCAACCTCTTGCGCACCCTCTTCCTCTTCGGGAAGCTTTACGGGTGCGGGCTCGCTGTTCTTGATCTCTTCATCCTCGATCTCTGCCTTTTCTTCGATCTCGGATTCTTTTTCTATCCTTGTGATGTTGTTGATGTACGAGCCCTCGGAAAGTCTCATAACGATAACACCGCCCGCGGTTCTTGAATATACGCTGATATTTGACACGGGTGTGCGTATGATAGTACCCTCGTTGGTAATTATCATAATATCGTCGTCATCTGCAACGGTGATGATAGCCGCAAGCTTACCGCTCTTCTCGCTTATCTTGTGTGCAAGAACACCGCGGCCGCCGCGGTTCTTCATAAGGCGGAAGTCCTCAAACTCGCTTCTCTTACCCATACCGCGCTCGGTAATGGTAAGCAGTTTCTTTGTTTCATCAACAACTGCAACACCTACAACGTAGTCGTCGCCCTCAAGTCTGATACCTCTTACACCGTGAGCACCGCGTCCCATACAACGAACGTTGTTCTCGTCAAAGCGAACTGCATTACCCTCGCGTGTTGCGATAACAAGGCTCTCGTTACCGGTGGTGTGTCTTACGAAGATAAGCTCGTCATCATCGTCAAGGGTGATAGCGATCTTACCGCCGCGTCTTTGATACTCAAACTCGGAAAGGAGGGTTCTCTTGATGATACCGCGCTTGGTAACCATGGTCAAGAACTCGCCGTCAACAAACTCGTTAACCGAGATGATAGCGGTAACGTGCTCACCTTCCTGAAGCTCGATGATGTTAACAAGGTTAGTACCCTTTGCGGTTCTGCCCGCCTCGGGAATTCTGTACGCCTTCTTTGCGTAAACTCTGCCCTTGCTTGTGAAGAAGAGAAGGTGAGAGTGGCTGTTAACAACGAGAACGTTTTCAACAAAGTCGTCCTCTTTTGTGGTCATACCGATAATACCCTTACCGCCTCTGTTCTGAGCAGTGTAAACGTCTGCTCTCTGGCGCTTGATATAACCGGTGTGTGAAACTGTAATAACACAGGTGTGGCGCTCGATAAGGTCCTCAAGGTCGATCTCCTCTGTCGCCTCGCAAAGCTCGGAACGGCGCTCATCACCGAACTTGTCCTTGATCTCGGTGAGCTCACTTCTTATGATGTCCCTTACCTTGCTCTCATCTGCAAGAATTGAGCGAAGCTCCTCGGAAAGTGCCGCGAGTTTTGCAAGTCTGTCTTCAACCTTCTGTCTTTCAAGTCCGGAAAGCTTACCGAGAGTCATCTCTACGATAGCCTGCGCCTGAGTTTCGGTAAGCTCGAATTTCGCCACGAGCTTTTCCTTAGCGTCGGGAATAGACTCACTCTTCTTGATAGTGGATATAACCTCGTCGATATTGTCGATAGCGATCTTGTAACCCTCGAGGATATGCATCTCGCGAAGCGCCTTGTCAAGATCAAACTGGGTTCTGTTTATGATAACACTCTTCTGGAACTCGATGTATCTGTCAAGAATATCTGCAAGGGGCAAAATCTTCGGCTCGCCGCCGTCGATAACAAGCATATTAACAGAGCAGGTGTCCTGAAGCTGAGTGTACTTGTAAAGCTGGTTAAGAATAACCTCGCCGTTTGCATCGCGTCTGTACTCAACAACGATCCTCATACCGCCACGGCCGGACTCGTCTCGAAGCGCTGTAATGCCCTCGATCTTCTTTTCCTTAACGAGATTTGCCATGCTTTCAATAAGCATAGACTTGTTTACCATGTAGGGTATTTCGGTGAAGATGATCCTCTTGTGATCGTCCTCGATCTTTGCGCGTGCGCGGATATAAACCTTACCCTTACCGGTTTCGTATGCGTCGCGGATACCCTTGGAGCCGTAGATTATTGCCGCAGTGGGAAAATCGGGGCCCTTTATGTACTGCATAAGGTCGTCAACGGTACATTCGGGGTTATCCATTCTGTGAATAGTTCCGTCAATAACCTCAGAGAGATTGTGAGGGGGAATGTTGGTAGCCATACCAACTGCAATACCAACCGATCCGTTAACAAGAAGGTTGGGAAATCTTGAGGGAAGAACGGTGGGCTCATCACGGGTGTTGTCAAAGTTACGTGTCATAGGAACGACCTTCTTTTCGATGTCGCTCATCATGTAGCTTGCGATCCTTGACATTCTTGCCTCGGTATAACGGTATGCTGCAGGCGGGTCGCCGTCGATAGAACCGAAGTTACCGTGGCCCTCTACGAGAGTGTAGCGGAGGGAGAAATCCTGCGCCATTCTTACCATTGTGCCGTAAACGGCGCTGTCGCCGTGCGGATGGTATCTACCAAGCACGTTACCAACTGTTGTCGCAGACTTACGGAAGGGCTTGTCGTGGGTGAGATTATCCTCGTACATCGCGTAGAGGATCCTTCTCTGTCCGGGCTTCATACCGTCGCGAACGTCGGGAAGAGCACGGGAGGTGATAACGCTCATTGAATACTCAATGAAAGAGGTTTCAACCTCCTTACGCATATCACGCAGCTCTATTTTCTGCATAGGAAATTCTATATCAGAGCTTTTGTAATTATGATCCATTATTAACTCCTTAAATGCTTATGCACTTATATATCAAGATTTTGAACGAATTTTGCGTTTTTGGAGATGAACTCACGTCTGGGCTCAACCATATCGCCCATAAGCACAGAGAATACCTCGTCGCACGCGATTGCATCATTGATGTCAACCTTAAGAAGCGTTCTTGTTTCGGGGTCCATTGTTGTTTCCCAAAGCTGCTCGGGGTCCATTTCACCAAGACCCTTATATCTTTCGGACTCAACACCCTTGCCGCCAAGCTCCTCAATATACTTATCTCTCTCAGCATCAGAGAATGCATATCTCAACTGCTTGCCCTTGTGAACCTTGTAAAGCGGGGGCTGAGCGAGGAACACGTGGCCGCCCTCGATAAGCGGGCGCATATGTCTGAAGAAGAAGGTAAGAAGAAGAATTCTGATGTGAGATCCGTCAACGTCGGCATCTGCCATGATGATTATCTTGCCGTATCTGAGTTTCTCAATATCAAAGTCATCACCGATACCGCAGCCAAGCGCCTGGATGATCGGGATAAGCGAGGTATTTGAATAAACCTTGTCAAGTCTTGACTTTTCAACGTTAAGTACCTTACCGCGAAGGGGAAGGATAGCCTGGAAACGGCTGTCGCGGCATCCCTTTGCAGAGCCTCCTGCGGAGTCTCCCTCTACAAGATATACCTCTGTGAGTCTGGAATCGCGCTCGTTACAGTCTGCAAGCTTGCCGGGAAGGGTAGAGATACCGTCAAGTGCGTTC
>JAZLCY010000084.1:0-18807 GCA_045614485.1 Eubacteriales bacterium | reverse complement strand
GGAGGCATCACGAACGTAGTCGTAAGCCTTGAATCTGATGCTACCAGAGTAGATCTGTCCCTGCGGTCCCTGAAGAAGACGCATAACGGACATACTTGTTACAGACTTACCGCAACCGGACTCACCAACGATACCGACAGTTTTGTTCTTCGGAACGGAAAGAGATACACCGTTTACCGCCTTTACAACACCTTGATCGGTGAAGAAGTAGGTGTGAAGATCGTCGATCTCAAGGATGTTGGCATCATCCTGCATCTCGGTAACGTATTCAGACTCGGGAGCTTTACGGTACTTATATTTTTCAAGGCGCTTCATAACCTTGGCATTTGCCTTGGCTATTGCGCGGATTTCTCTACCGGAGAGGTAGTGCGAGTTTTTGTTGCTCGACTTGATTTCCATATTCTTATCGTTCTTCATGGCATTACCTCCTCATCTTCGGGTCAAGCGCATCGCGAAGACCGTCGCCTACAAAGTTAAAGCCAAGAACCGCAATAACGATACAGATGCCGGGCGGGCCCCATACGTTAAAGTAATTCTGAAGGATATCCATATCGGTAGATATGATGTTGATCATTGTACCCCATGCGGCATAAGGTGCTTTTACACCAAGGTTCAAGTACGAAAGAGTTGATTCGTAAAGGATCATACCGCCAAGGGACAAGCTCATCTGAACGATAAGCTGGGGCATAACGTTGGGAATAAGATGCTTGAATATCTTTCTAGGTACGGAATAACCCATAGCCTCTGCCGCAACCATATACTCCTGCTCACGAAGAGAGAGTATCTGACCTCTTACAAGGCGCGCAGTACCGGGCCACGAGAAGAGTGTAAGATAGATCATAAGAAGATATATCTTATACTTACCGTCTACTCCTGCAGAGTCAAGTATCAAGCTTATAATAAGAAGGATCGGAACACCGGGCAAACACATAAGGATATCACATATACGCATTATGAAGTTGTCGATAGAACCGCCGAAGTATCCGGCAAGACCACCGAGAACAACGCCGAGCATCGTGATAACGAATACGGCAAGGAAGCTAACGGTAAGTGAAATTCTACCACCGTACATAAGACGCACGAATACGTCGTATCCCTGCTTATCAGTTCCAAGAAGGTGGGCACGGCCATCACCCTTAGAGTCCTTAAGTGAGGGAGCTGCAAGCGTATTGTCCTTAAGATTTGTCTCTGTTGTTTGCTTAACGCTGACTTTGTTACCCTCATCGTCAATATAGGTATAGGTTGAGGATGCATAAGCAACCTTACCTCTTTCGTCTACCTCGATCTCACCCCAGTTTGTAAACACAAGAGGGCCGAGAAAGCTGAACACGAAAAGACCGATAACCATGCAAAGACCCACGATAGAGAGCCTTGAACGGAAGAAACGGCGCATTACCATACGGGTGGGCGACATAAGTTTTACGTTTTTGTCAAGGGGTGTTTCGGTGTCAACGTGAGAAATATCCTCATCATCGGAGGATACCTCCACTGCCAAATCGTTCTGCAACTCGACAGTGGATATCTCTTCTTCGTGAGCAAGCTCAGTATCGCCGGTAGTTTCGGTTACTTCTTCAATAATTTCTTTATTTTCATCCATAATCCAAAACCTCCTTTACTTAAGCTTTACTCTCGGGTCAACGACCGCATACATAAGGTCGGCGAGCAATACGCCGATTATACTAAGAATTGCAAGGAAGATATTATATCCCATGATGAAAGGAATATCTCCCGAATTCATAGCTTTAAGGGCTTCATTACCGATACCGGGAAGGTCGAACACCTGCTCGGTGATAAGTGCGCCCGAAAACAGTGAGGGTAAAAGTCCTGCAAGTGTGGTTACAATAGGGATAAGCGTATTTCTGAACGCATGCTTATAAATAACCTTGCTCTCGCGCAAGCCTTTAGCTCTTGCCGTACGGATATAATCCGCATTAAGAACCTCAAGCATATTCGTTCTCGTCATTCTCATTCGACCGCCTATACTCAGTATGACGACTGTCAGAATAGGAATGAACAAGTGCCTTGCCTGGTCTATCCACTCTCCTATCAACGATTTATCAACCGTTGTATCAGAAAGACCGGATATCGGGAACCATCCAAGCTTGATAGCGAAGAAGTCCTTAAGCATCTGGCCGAAGAAGAACGAAGGTAATGATATACCTATCATTACAAGCACGGTTACTAAATAATCGCGGAAAGAATACTGATGCGTTGCCGCGGTAATACCGAGGGGAATCGCAATCATAAACTCAAAGAACGTTGCAATAAGCGCTACCTTGAATGAGGTACCCATGTTCTTTGCGATGGCTCCCGCTACGGGAGAGCCACCAACAAAGCATTTACCAAGGTCGAAGCGGAGCAACGCGCCAAGCCACGTAAAATATCCCTTTAAAAGACCCCAAAGACTTCCGTCACCTAATCCGTACATCTCGTACATATTCTTAACGGTTGCCTCATCTACCGTTGCACCGCCCTGGTTCATCGCGTTAACCTTATTCTGAATAAAGTCAACGGGCATAAGACGGATAAGGAAGTAGATGATCATTGAAACACCGACGAGAATAACGACGGACATCATTAATCTTTTAAGTATGTATTTTAACATTTTTCACTCCGAGGGTGTTTTATTTTACAAAATCAATTTCCCAGATTCTGTCAAGGGGAGAGGTATAGGGGTTCATTTCATCTGCTGAAGGAAGTGTGCTTGCGTCAATAATGTTTGCATTATAAACGTAAACAGTTGATCTCTGGTAAACAGGAAGCTCAATAGCGAGGTCAAGAACCTTGCTCATTGCCTGCTCGTAAAGCTCGGTACGAAGCTCCTGGTCATCAGTTTCACGAGCTCTGTCGATAAGATCGCTGAGTTCGTTGAGGATAGCCTTTTCCTGGCTTGAACCCTGAGTCTTGATAGAGGGATAACCCCATGCAAGAGTGGAGGTTGCGGTAGAGTTCTTGTGATATACCTGGTACATATCGGGGTCGATAGTTGATCCCCAAGCTGCTGCCCAAACCTCAAGAGAACCTGTGGAGAGCTTGGTAAGAGCCTGAGTATCCGGAACAACGTCGATATCCCAACCCATATCGTTAAGCAGAGCTGCTGCATCTCTGAATACGGTGTATACAGGGTGATCGTCAAGGCTGGAGCCTGCGATAGTGAACGTGATCTTAAGCTTGGAATCGCCGGCGGAAACGCCTGCAGCCTTCATGTAGTCTGAAATAGCATCTCTTGCAACCTGCTCATCAAACATACCCATCTGAGGATAGTTATGGTTGTTGTCAGTGCTGGGCTTGCCGCTTGCATCCTTAGGATATGCCCAGCTTACAGTGGACATAGGCCAGTAGATCTGCTCAGCAGTACCGGTACGGTAGTACTGGATAGCCTGCGCAGTGTTCATAGCGGACATAATAGCCTTACGGAGATTAAGGTCGGTTACCTTAGAAGCATTGATACCGATATAACCGTAACCGAGCTGCTTGGAGAGGAGCGAGTTGATACCGCTTGACTTCATGCCCTCGATAGTATCAAAGTTCTTGTTGGTAAGCTGAGGAGTTACGTAGTGAACAGAGCCTGCTCTGAGTGCCTCGAGCGCGTTGTTAGAGCTTACAACCTGGTATCTAACCTTTTCGATCTTAGCGTTGCTAAGACCTGAGCCAACGGTGTAGAAGTGCTCATTAGCCTTAAAGTAAACAACGTTATCGCGGTAGAATGCATTACCGTCGGGATTATCTGCATTTGAACGGTCGGTTGCCTTGTATGCACCTGCACCAACAGGAACCTTGATGTTTCTGGGGCTCTGAATAACGTCAGTCATAAAGCCGAAGCTACCGAACTCAACGCCGAATTTGTTATTTTCGATATCTACGGCAAGCTTTTCAGGATCGCCATAGTAGTGCTGGGGAGCAACTGCGAATGCGAAGTTCCAAACTGCCTTGGGGTCAACGCCCTCAATGGTGATCTGGAGAACGTCATACTCATCAGCTGCAGCGGGAGTACCGTCTGCATTGTGAGAAGAAGCGATCTTATACTCGTTGCCGTTAACCTTGATGGTGGTACCCTTGGTAGCAGCATCGTGGCCGAGGGATACGATACCCTCGATGTTCTTAACTACAAGCTCACCGTCCTTGATATTCTGGTGAAGCACAACCTCCTTAGCCTTTGCAGCAAAGTCGGTCAAAAGCTCCTGAGCGGTTGCCCAGTAAGAAAGGATGATGTCAAGCTGGTTGCCGATCTTATCCTCATATACGAACTGGATAGCCTGCTCCTTGGTGGTGATGATCTTATCGTTGTACTGCTTGGTGATAGACTTAAACTTAGACTTATCTACCTTGTTGGTAACGGGATCTCTCTCGTACTCAACAGAAACGTAGCCCTCAGTGAACATGAAGCAGAAGATGGGATCCTTGAACTCATCTCTGGTATCATAGGGAGCATCAACGTAGGATTCCTGAGCTGCAACGTAGTCGCGATTAAGCTCTTCCTTGAAAAGCTTAAGAGCCAACTCGTAGTCCGCAAGAAGCTGTGCGTTGGTTACCTCGGAGGTGTTGTTGGAGATAGCCTGCTTATAACCCAAGCTGAGAGAATGCTTGTTGATAGCATCAACCATTGTAGCATAGTCGATAGAATCGTTGGGATGAGCCTTCTTCTGAGACTTGAAGAGGTTGATAAGCTCGTTGATACGGTTCTGTGCTCTTGTATTAGCAGTGTTGGATATAGTGTCGTCGCTGTTGTTGGAGGACGAAGCACCGGGTCTCTGAGTTCTGTAAGCTGCAAGGCCCTTGATATCGGTGGAATACATGGTTGCCGAACCGGTGTAAACGGGGTCAAGATATACGTAGAGGTTGAAAAGAACGTCCTCTATCGTAAGGGGATGGCCATCGGAATACTTGATTCCGTTCTTAATTACGAATGTGTAAGTGGTTTCATCCTTGCTTGCGTTGTAGGTGGATTCATAATCCTTGGTTACAACTGCCTCATTCTCGCCGAAACCAACTGCGATGCTGCCGTTCTCATATACGGAGGTAAGCATACCGATCTGTGTCATAGACACGATAGTACTGTCAGCACCGGAGGTCGAGAAGAAGGGATTGAAAAGTCCGTCAAGCGCATCGGACATGATAACGAAAGCATCGGGAGCACTTTCTTTACCGCATCCGCTGAAGCTGAGCGCAGATCCTGAAAGCATTACTATGCAAAGCAGGAGTGCCAAGATTTTTTTCTTCATTTCATTTCTCCTTATATATTCTAATTTTATTAATCCTGATTTTGCTGCTTGATCGCAACGGTCACGGTGTTACCGTCTACTACAAGCTCAATTGGGTCGGTATATTCGTCAGAAGGAAGCAATGCCTCTGCTGTAATAGCAGAAATATCGATATCCTCTCTGTAACCCATACCGCAAAGAAGTCCAATTGTTGTTTCGGGTTTAATAAGGTCGGACGGTGCTACCGAAAGCTTACCGCTAACACTTATATTTTCAAGAACTGCGCCGGTGTTGATAGAGCCTGCAAAAAGGCCGAAGCTTGCACCCTGCATTCTCGAACCGACACCGATAATGAAAGAAACGTTCTCAAAGTTAACGTCTGTAATCTTCGAATCGGATGTAAGGTTACCGAAAAGACCGGAATTCATCTGGTTTGCGTCAGTCTGCTTCGCTGTGATGTTCTTGAAGCTGTATCCGTTACCGTTGATAGTACCGGAGAAGTTACCGCTTATAAGCGCGGAGCTCCAAGACAAACCTGCAAAGTCGAGGTCTGCGCAGATATTGTAATTACCTGAAAGCGTTACGTTATTAAGGAACTGCTCTGCAGTGTATACGTTTGTCCACTTTCCGTCAAGGAAGTCGAGGTAAAGGATCATTTCATTGCCACTTACCGTAGCATTTGAAAGGTCAACAGTACCGGTGTGGATAACCTTGCTTGAGGTTACCTTCTCTTTTCCTGCGGGATCGAGATAAACGTTGTTAAAGGTTTTGTTCTCTACGTCGGGGAACTTGAAGAGCTTCAAAGCTCCGGTAGTTTTATCCCATGCGGGAACGTCAATTTCATTTGAATACATGGGGTCGAATGAATAAGTACCGAGAACCTTACCCTCAAGATCACAGAACTTAAAGGAAAATTCGGGAATCCATGCAGCATAGAGCGTGATCACAGGCTCTTCGGAGGAGTGATCCGCCTTGGGATCAACCTTGAGTCTGCCGTTTTCGAAATCCCATCTGCCGCTGTAATCATATGCAACGGGCTCGCCTGTTATAGCTGCAACGTTTCCGTTGGCATCAAGCTCATTTCCGTTAGCATCTGTACGCGCTTTCTTTTCAGTGTACCAACCCGCAAGGCAATGCTTGGAGTTTGATGCAGTGAAGAAGTTCGGTTTACCGCGGCTTGTGTCATCCGGGGCAATGAGCTTCAAAGAAGCCATGCCCTCGGAATCAACTGTGTAGTTAGTAACGTTATAGCTATCTACTATAACCGAGGTGTTAGCTGAGAAATAACCGCCGTTAGCGTCGTATTTAACGCTGACGTTAAAGCCACTCTCATCATATGCCTCATATGGCGGTGCGCCCTTGCCACCGCAAGATGCAAGGAGCACACAGGCGGCAACAGCCACCATAACGGCAATTAATAATGATATTCTTTTTTTCATATTAACGTTATTTTCCCCTACATCTTATTTTTCGGAGGCATCATCCTCTGCCTTGTTGACATCGGAATCTTTGCCTTCGTTTTTCTTTTCTGCGTTCGAAGCGCCCGCAGCAGCAGGAACCGCTTTCTTATCAAGGAACCATCTGATTATTACCGCAACAACACCAATAACAGCGAGAACGCCGGTGATGATAAGAACGGTGATGGTGTTAGCTCTTACAACAGGGTTAACCTCTTCAACCTCGGGAACGATGATCTCGGGAGTATCTTCATCCTGAAGTCCCTTAAGAGCCTTGATTCTGTTCTCAGCCTTCGAAAGAATGCTGTAGTATTCATCTACAAGACCGAGCTGAGTATTGTCAACTATCTTATTATAAGCCTCACGAGCTGCGATAACGAGGTGCTCATGCTCAAGAAGGATCTTCTCGGGAAGAGCGCTGATCTTCTCGATTGCATCAAGAGTTGCATCATCGGGAGCTGCTGTACCGTCAACAACAGTGTTGAAGTACTGGCCGTAAATAAACGTCTCGTAGTAGTTACCGTTAGAAGGTCTTACCATAAGGATCTTATCGTTATCCTTGATATGACCTATATAATCAATGAAGTTTGCGCCGTAGTATACGGTGGGATAACCGCCGGTAGAAACGTTCCACATATAGAAAGGAACGATCTCAATACCCTTGATCACAACAGTCTGGCCTCCAAGTGAACCGTCGTTAATAGTAAACTCGTAATCACCTGTTGCAGGAATATTCTCAAAGGTATCGTGGTAATACTGGTCAAATTCCTCTTCAAGTATGGGTGCATTAAAGCTGTTGAAGATTACCAACGAAAGCTCTGTGCATCCGTAGAATGCCTTGTGACCGATGGTGTTAACGCTCTCAGGAAGCTCTACCCTGTTGATATTTGCGCCTGCAAATGCCATAGCGCCAATTCTTACAGTGCCGCTTGCAACCTTGAACACCTCGTTAGCATTACCGCGCTTCTGGGTGAAGGTTATAAGCTCAAGTCCCTTGGGAACTGTATGGTAAAGAGAGCCGTCGATTACCTTAACGGTATCGCTGACGTCGTATGTGTAAATGTTATATTCAATGCCGTAAGAATCCTTAGCAGTGATGCTGAAGGGAGCGAGCTGACACATAGCGAAGGGGTTGTCTCCAAGCTCTACGAGGCTATCGCCGAGGATAACCGCGAAGGGAGTGAGAGTTTCCTTGCTGAATGCGTAGTCACCAATGCTTACTGCAGAGGAAAGATCTGCGCTTGTAAGAGCGGCATAAGCAAATGCATAAGTGCCGATCGAGCTTACCTTATTGAGATTCTCAACGTTGCTGAGTGCAACGCAGTTAGCGAATGCACCCTCGCCAAGAACACAACCTGCGGGATTAAGTGTTGCGCTTACAAGAGCGGAGTTGCTGATGAATGCGTAAGTGCCGATCTCCTTAGCGGAAGAAAGATCAACGTTAACAAGGCCGGCCTCTGCAAATGCCTCATCACCGATATAAACAACCTTATCAAGATTGATATTTGTGAGCTTAGGACAGCCGCTGAATGCACCTGTAGAAAGGCTTTCAAGCTTATCGCCGAGAACAACGGTTGCGATCTGCTCGTTGTACTGGAATGCATACATACCAACGTTTGTTGCGGAAGAGATATCTACGTAAGTAAGCTTGGTAGCAAACTTTCTGTAAACGTACATATTATCCTTAACGTAGGGAGTGCTGTACGTTTTGTCAACGTAATCGTAGTAAACGTCGCCGGCGAATGCATAATCACCGATCGAAACCGCCTTATCAATTCCTTCAAACTCAACAAGGGAGCTTGCGTTGTAGAATGCATTGTCGCCAATAACAGCGCCCTCGCCAACAGTGATCTTCTTAAGATTAACTGCGCCGAAAAATGCTGCCTTGCCGATCACGGCATTTGCACCGATCTCAACCTTACCCTCAATAACCACTCTGTCAACGTAGGTGATGTTGCCGCCAACCTCAACTGCATCGGTAACTATCTTATCAACGCCGAGGTTAGACTTGAATGCAACGTAGTAAACCTTCTTGCCGTTCTCGTCAGTATAGTAAGGAACAGATTCATTATCGCTGTTGTAGAACTCGCGGTCACGCATAAATGCGCCCTCGCCGATCGTTACGTTATCGCCAAGGATAACTCTGCGCAGCTCCTTACAGTTGTAGAACGCGCCCTCGCCGATCTCAATGCCGTTATATGCGCTGAGGTCAACTACTTCAATATCGCTGTGCGCAAATGCATAAGCGCCGATCTCATCAAGCTTATCTGACATTTCAGGAAGAGCGGTGATGGAGGTTGAAGCAAATGCACAAGTGCCGATATAATCGAACTTGCCTTCAACGTCGTAAGGCTTATTTGCTGCAAGGTTTGCGTTTATAGTATTTGTATCGGTTATGATAGCACCAAGACCATCAACGTAAACGTTCTGGGTTACGGTCTTGAGTCTATCGCAGGAGTAGAACGCGTAATCGGAGATAACGGTTACGTAAGGAATCACAACCTCTCTGATTGTGGCGTTGCCGGAGAATGCACCGTTACCGATAGTGGTAATGTTTGCATCACTGAGAACAAAGAGTGTTTCGGTCTTGGGAGCAACGAGCACAAGGGTATCGCCCTCGGCATTAACGAGATACTCGCCGCCGTTCTGAGACTTGAAGAGCTTGTTACCCTCTTCAACAGTGAAGCTTGAGATAGCTGTGCCGTAGAACGCAAGCTCACCGATCTGAGCTACGTCCTTACCGATAGTTACCTTCGAGAGCTTCTTACAGCCCGCAAATGCTTCTCTCGGTATAACCGCTGTATTCATTTCATACTCGGTGAGTAAGCTACATCCGTAGAATACGCCCGCACCGTACTTAATGCTATCTGCCTTGATATCAACGTTCTTAAGCTGAGTGTTGTATGCAAATGCATAAGCACCGATAGAACGAAGTGTTTCTGCAAATACAAGCTCATCAAGCTGAGTGTTGTTTGCAAACGCATAGTCTGCGATCGCGTAAGCATTCAGAAGCTTGATAGTACCGTTAAGGCTACATCCGAAGAACGCGCTATCGTTGATAAGCTGAACGTTCTCAATGCCCTTTACGGAGCTGAGACGAACGCATCCGTAGAACGCGCCGTACTCAATTGCCTGAATGGTGCTGGGAAGAACTACCTCCTCAAGAGCGGTGAGATTTGCGAACGCGTATGCGTCGATCTTCTCAATACCCTCGGGAAGAATTACCTTCTTGATCTTACCGACCGCGGTACTTCTCTCATCACCGATAAACCACTGCTTAGTGGTGCTGTTATCATCCTCGTATATCTCGCTGGGATCTTTTGCGACGTACTCGAAGTTAGAGAATGCGAATGCACCGATAGACGTGAGGTGAAGATCCTCAGGAACAACTACTGTGCCGCCGTTACCGTAATAGTGGGTAAGTGCAGGACCGGAGTTAACGTAGGGGTCTTTAACCTCGATGCTTATTGTCTGTGAATAGTAGGTCATCTCGCCGTCCATCCAGATACTGATGGAAACAGAGGAGTAACCTTCCTCGCGAGCAACAACAACACCGTTCTTGTCAACGGTTACGATCGAATCGTTTGCAGACTCAAATCTGATCTCGGTTGCCTCGGGGAAATATGCATAAAGTCTGTAAAGGATCTGTATAGACTCAGAGGGATACATCTTAACCGAGAGGTTTCCGGTGAAGTGAGTTGTCTGACCGGTAGTACCGATATCTCTATCCTCGGTTGACATATTGTAGTAAGCCATGAGGGTTTCATATCCCGTGATCTCAAAGACGTCAAGAACAGGCTTTGCATACCACTTGAAGTCGGGGTGTCCTTCACCGATAACCTCAACGTCGATATACTTTTCCTGGAATGCGCCGGTGGGTGAATTAACAAGAATTCTTGCTTTACCCGTTCCAACGGCAACTATTCTGTTGTTTACAACCCTTACAACGTTCTTGTTAGCGCAGCTGTACTGAATGAACTCTGCCCACTCGCCGTTAGGATATACGATGGGGTTGAGCGAGTACACCTCGTTAACACTGAGGGTAAGAGAGGTCTGGTTGCCTTCCTTCTCTTCGTCGAAGTCAAAGATTACGTCAACAAAGTCATCAGGAAGGGGTATTTCGTAGGTTGCCTCGTTAAGAGCATAGTCGTAACAAGCAACTGCGAAGGAGTTCTTGTAGAGGGAGTTAGCCTTGATCTCATAAATGTAATCGGTAAGCTCGTACTCTACGTAGGTTGTATTGTTTCTTGTGGCGTAGATCGGTACAGGATATGTATCAAACATCTGGAACATCATCTCGTACTGATTGTTTTCGGTGAGCCGCTCGCCTATGTAACCAACCTGCATACCCATTGCGTAGTGGTTATCGTACACAGCGAGGGTTGCAAACAGACGCATCTTCTGCTGATCCTTATCGTACTCGGTACGGTAGGTAACGTCAGTGATCGCGGGTGCTTCAAAGTCGGTATAGAACGGGAACTCAAATACGTTCTTTTCGTTGGTTTCAAGGCCGCCGTTCTCATAGTCGATATAGCCTACAACCTTAACGTCGTATCTTGTGTTATTCTTAAGGTTGTGCGCCTTTGCGTCGAAGTCGATATCGATACCTGCGGGGTAGATCGATCCTCCGTCACCGTAGGACTTACGCACGTTGTAGTCCGTAGTTTCGAAGATAACTTCGCCTGTTGATGAGTCGGTAATTGTGATAACTACCTTCTCTGCGTTTCTGAGCATACCTGCCCAGATAGCATCAAGGGTGTGAACAGAACCCTCTACGATAGAAATAGAGATACGGTCTCTATCTGCTACGATGGGCTTGTTCTTGGGATCCTGAATGAAGTAGTATGCACCAAGGTAGCTGATGTAGTCGCTTTCAACGGAACCTACAGGTCTTGTTGCATAAGCATCAGGAAGGGTCTTATCAAGAAGCTCGATCGAATCATCAAGCTCGTCTGCATTTGTTTCATAGTAGTCAAGGTCGAAAAGAGGAGCCTGTGTCCAGTCGCCGTAGAATGCAAGGTAAGGAACACCAAGGCTTACTTCTGTGCCGGAAACCGCATTGAGTCTCAGGAAGCCCTCAACGTACATACCGTTCTCGAACGATTCGTCAAGGTACTTCTTGTCTGCATCGCTGAGAGTAATGGTTACGGTAAGGTCAACAACCTCGCCTGCGGGGATGATAACACGCATACCGTCCTTAGTACCGCCCGAGATTGAGGTGATCTCAACCTTTGCGCCGCCAAGGATATAACCTTCCTGGGTTACAGTGGTTTCACCCTGGTGAGTCTTGGTTTCGCTCACACCCTCGGTCATTACGTATGCATTTACGTCATACGTAAGGTCATAGTAGCCGAAGTTGTTTACGGAGAACTTAAGGGTGTAAACACCTGTCTTGTTCTTGTCATCACCAAGCTCGATCTTAGACTTATCCATAAGAGAACCGTCAAGTCTGTCATATGTCATGATGTATGCAGTGGTTGAACCGGCGCTCGTAAGGTTTGCAAGACCTGCGCCCTGCTTTCTTACCGCGTAAGGCAAGCCGTTCTGGTTAAGCATAACGTCTGCAGTAGACATAAGGAGGCGGTTGATAAGCGCAGCTGCCTCAACGGGATCGTTTCTGAGCTCGGGGAACTTCTCTTTTACGTACTGACGCATAAGCGCAGTTACACCCGCAATGTTGGGGCACGCCATAGAAGTACCGGAAAGTCTATCGTATCCGGAGTCGCCTGTAGAAGCGGTTACAGCAGAAAGAATGTTACCGCCGTGAGCTGTGATCTCGGGCTTGATGCGGAGGTCGGGAGTGGGGCCCCAGGACGAGAAGTCGGAAATGAAGGGACCGGACTTCTGGCTGCGGCTGATTCTGATAACGCCGGTTTCCTGAGAAGCAAGGAGCTCACCGTCATCCTGACCGAGAGAACAAATCGGAATATTGACACGTCCGGCGTTCATCTTGATATCACCGGCAACGTTGTTGTAAATGATAATAGCGGCAGCACCTGCTTTTGCAGCGGCTGTTGCTTTTTCCTCGAATGTGGTGGAGCCACGGCGAACAAGAGCGATCTTGCCCGTCATATCAAGTCCCATGTAGTCGGCATTACGGCCCGCACCGGGTATAGTTACATATTCATAATCAACGAAGGTGGAATCACTTATGCTGCTGGGGAGAAGCTCGTCGAAGAAATTCTTTTCCTCGGATGCGCTGTTAGTTGCCTCTATGAAGTACATAATGGTGTTGCCATAGAGGATATAGGGAGTCTTTTCACCTGCGATGGACGCAACGGAAAGAGCTCCGTCATACGTAGAGGGAGAACCTACAGTACCGCAGTCAGGGTTGGAGGTAAGAGGAAGGTTACCGTTCTTCTCCGAACCGTATGCAGAGTTATAGCTGTTTGAAGCGGCAACAACAAGGCTGATGCCTGCTGCTCTGATCTTGTCATATACGCCGCTGATCTGCTCCTTATCGTCTTCTCTGCTGAATCCGCAGGAAGTACCGAGAGACATGTTGATAACGTCAACACCGAGAAGCACGCAGTCCTCAAGCGCTGCAAGGATCCAAGACGAACGCGCAGTATCCATCGTGTCTGAGAAGATCTTCATGGATACAAGCTGTGCATTGGGAGCAACACCTGTGATAACGTCGTCCTTACCTACAATAACACCGGAAACGTGAGTACCGTGGTTGTTATGCATGGAGTAAACGTCAGAATCCTCATCCGCATAGTCAAAGGAGAAGGGCACCTTTGCGTTAAGATATACGTCATCCGCAGTAAGACCGGGGAAAAGCTTGGACGCCTCAGTCTTGCCAACGATTGCCGCAACCTCGCCCTTGGTGAGTCCAAGGCTGGATTCGGTGTACTTGAAGTTGTTTACAGAAAACGCGGAGTGAGTATAGTCAAGACCGGTATCAAGCACTGCAACAACAGTTCCTGTGCCGTCATAACCGAAGCTTGAGCTATCGAATATACCGGTTTCCTCGTAATAGTCAACCTTGTTGTTTACAAGCTGAGTTTCAGCAACGTTGTAAACTTCACCGAGAATTGCCGTCTGATTGCTTGAAAGAAGCGAGCAGGTGGTGGCAAAGTCCTTAGCCTTGATCACGATCTCAAATCCTGCAATGATAGTATCGTAATCAACACCGGTGGAGTAATTAACGCCGGCATTCTGAAGTCTTGTAAGCACAGAGAACTTCTCTGCCTCAACGGAAGCTCTGATCTTATCAGCCTCCTCGGTAAGAGAGAACTCAAGCAAAGTCATCGACTTATTTGTCTTATTGTATGCATCAACGATAGCATTATCGTCAAGCTTAATGATAACCGAGATATCGTCGGTTTCACTAATGGTGCTCGGCAGCTTGAATATAACTGACGAGTCGAGGTACTGCTGATAGTTGTTAACTACATTTTCCAGCTTTACAATGCCATTGCCCTGCGTTTGCGCCTGCCCGAAAGTGGGAAGTACAACCGACAAAAGCATAGCCAAAGCCAGAATAACAACTATGAGCGATGATGTGATTTTGGTTTGGATTTTCTTCTTCATTGATCGTTTTGCCTTTCTTGTTCGTTCTGCGAGCATCTGCTTCCAAAATACGGACACTCGCCGGTACGAAATATACCTTTATATTATAGCACGCGTAATATGATAACATATTTAACGCAAAATTTCAAGTCTTTTTTTATTTATATAGTTAAATTTGGCATATTTTTAACATTTTGCACATATATTCGACACATTTTTGTACAGTTTGCATTTTGAAGGGGCGGTTTTCAAAAACTGTCAAATTTCCTTCATTTTCTCTTTAATAAGCGTCATTTTGCAAGTTTTGGGGTTTGATTATGCAACTTGTTGTTGAGCACACCTTACAACATCAAAGCACAAAAAGGGGGCAAAAACCTACAAATATGCCTCTTGACTTTGATTTTTCGACGTGATATAATAAGATGTTAAAAAATACTCACAGAAAGGAAGCAAGTGAAGGAAAATGAGCGAAAAAACCAAGAAAATAATACACCTGGCTTTTTCTGTTACGATAAGCTTAGTTCTGGTTGCTGTCGGAGCGCTTTTTATAGCACAGTGCATCGGAATTTACAACTCAGGTGAGCGCCCGTTTACAAGGGAAAGCGTTAGCACTGCATTTAAAGAAATTTTGATTCCAACACTTGTTTTTGTCGTTGTAGCGTTGGCTGGTGCACTCCTTTCGTTCTTCTTGCCGCTTAAGGAAAAGAAGAAGGCCGAAAAGAATCCGCACTTCACAAGGATAAGACTTGCAAAGCTGTGCGACGAAAGAAAGCTTAACACAGCTGAGCTTAGCGACATTCACCGTGAAAGAGGCATAAGATGCTTTATCATCGGCGGCGGTGTTATACTCTTTATCGTTTCTATCGTTTACCCCGCGTTTTACGTGTTTACACCCGAAAGGTTCGGCTATGCCGGCCCCGAGGCTATCAACTCCGAATTTATCAAAGCAGTTTCCCTGCTCCTTCTGTGCCTCACACCCCTTGCTTTGTACTCACTGTTCGGCATATGCGCATACCGCACAAGCTGCCAAAGAGAAATCGAGGTTTTGAAATCAAGCACTGCAAGAATTGCAAAGAGCAAGAAGCAGGACGGCAAAGGCAGTGAACAAAAACCTGCAATTTTACCCGAAAATGCTGACGTTATTGCCAAAAACACCATACCCGTGTCAAAAAAACTGATATTCATTCTGCAAATCACAGTCCTTTGCACAGCCGCTGTACTCATCGTGCTCGGTATAAATAACGGCGGCGCTGCCGACGTTCTTGAGAAGGCAAAGAAGGTTTGCTCCGAATGCATAGGATTGGGGTGATGCGGATGAAAAAGATATTTCAGAAGATCAAATCCATTTTCCCGACAAAGAGAAAGCTGATCCAGCTTTACTGTGCCCTTTTAACAAATGCGAACGTAAAAGGCTTTTTCTCGGGATATATGTACACGCAGGGAGCTAAGCAAGCCTGCGCACCCGGACTTAACTGTTATTCCTGCCCTGCGGCAAGTGCGGCCTGCCCCCTCGGTTCTCTACAGAACGCATTTTATGAATCCGGCAAGAGAGCGCCGTATTATATGATAGGTATTATCATACTGTACGGAATTCTTTTCGGCAGGATGATATGCGGTTATATGTGTCCTTTCGGACTCATTCAGGAGCTTATCTACAAGATCAAGACTCCTAAACTCAAGAAGAATGCTTTCACAAAGGTTCTTTCATATCTTAAATACGTAATACTCGTATTTTTTGTTGTAATTATTCCTACGCTTTACGGTCTGCGCGATCTTCCCCTTCCCGCATTCTGTAAGTACATATGCCCCTCCGGAACACTTGAGGGTGCGCTCGGACTTCTTATCCATCCGCTTAACGAGGGTATGCTCGGTGCACTTGGCCCGCTGTTTACCTGGAAATTTGCACTGATGATAAGCTTTGCGGTTGCGTGCGTATTCATCTTCAGATTTTTCTGCCGCTTCTTCTGTCCCCTTGGCGCACTTTACGGACTCTTCAACCGTTTCTCAGTATTCGGCATCAAGCTCGATAAATCTAAGTGCACACACTGTGGACTTTGCATTTCAAAGTGTAAGGTTGATATAAACCGTGTTGGCGACCACGAGTGCGTTAACTGTGGCGAATGTATCGACGTTTGCCCAACGAATGCGATAAGCTGGCGCGGATCAAAGATCATACTTCCCCCGAATGAGATCGATGCCGCTAAGGACAAGACGGTTGCCCTTGCAAACCAGATGATCGAGCAGGAGAACAAGAAGACTCCAAAGCAGATCGAGAAGGACGAAAAGACACGCAGATTTACTCTTATCCAAACGATGCTTGCAGTTGTTGTAATCGGTGCAACGATTTACGCTGCGATCCACGGATATACAGCCCTTATTATATTCGGTTCTATCGCACTTTCTGCGATTTTATTTATCACGGGTTGCTACTTAGGCCCGATTCTTAAGAAAAAAGCCAAGGCAACAAGAGCCCGCGAATTAAGACTTGCCGAGCTTACAAAGAAGACTGTTAAGCTTACAGAAAACGAGAAGCTCGCAGTTAACAGCAAGGCAAAGAAGGTCAAGGTACGCGCTATGATCATTAAGATCGTTGCAGCGCTCCTTATGATTTCCGTGCTTGCCGGTGCGCTCATTTACTACAACGTTATTGTAAAAGACCCTCACACCTGCTATGACAGTGACGGAGACGGTCTTTGCGACAAATGCGATAAGCTCCTTTCCGAGGGCAACATCGTATACGGAAATGCCGAAGGCGACAATTGCTTCCCGTACGATATCAAGGTTTGGGATGAAAACGGCGCTACAGGCGAGACGTTCAATCCCGCAAAGAATCCCGGCAAGGTTACTATCATCAACTTCTGGGGAGTTTGGTGCCCCGGATGCCTTAAGGAGCTTCCCTACTTCAACGAGGTGGCTGCAGAATATAAGGATCAGGTTACCGTTCTTGCAATTCACACCGAGCTTCTTTCTGAACGCGAGGCTGACTATATTACAAAGAATTATCCCGATTCCGACATAATCTTCGGCCGCGACGATGCGGATGCAGAGGCAGGCGCTGATGCATACTACACGATGCTTGGCGGTACAGGTGCATATCCTATCACCCTGGTGCTTGATGAAAACGGTGTTATCGTTAAGAAATTCATGCACGAGATAGGCAAGGCTGAGCTTGTTGATGCTATTGCACTTGCTCTTGAGTCAAACAACTGATCCCTACGGGATCTTCGAAAAGAAAATGGAGAAATTCACTGAATTTCTCCATTTTTTATTTGCAAAACGAAAAAATGGGAGATCCTGTGGATTCCCATTTTTTTATTAAAATCAGATAGCCTTAAGAGTAATGGTTATCTCGGTAGCACCGTCCTCAAAATGAACGTAGCCTGCATCATCCTGAGTGTGAGAGGTGATCTCATAGCCCTCAAGCATAATGAACTGAACCTTTGCAGCGCCGGTAACTTCGATCTTGAAGGTAGCAACACCGTTTGCACCGGTAGAAACGGGAGTCTTGCAGCCAAGATCATCGCAAATGCCTACCATAATGCCTTCGATACCGTTGCCTGCTTCATCAACGATGTTAACGGTATAGGTAACTCTGGTGTCGATCTCAAGGATTACTGTAGCCTCGGTAGCGCCCTCGTCAAAGAGAACGTCCTTAGTGGGCTTTACGTATCCGTCGGGAACTTCAACAACAACTGCCTTAACGTATGCAACTGCAGCGATCTCAAGGGTAACCTCGCCGTTTGCATTGGTGGTAGCAACAGCACTCTCTGCGCCGCCGTGAGTTGTAAGTTTTACCTTAGCACCTGCAACCTTAACACCGTCAGCATCCTTAACGATAACCGTATATACTTCCTTCTGTGCGGGAGCTTGAACATCACCGCCGCAAACATCACACTTGCCGTCTGTATTGCTATCTACACAGGTTGTGCAGGGCTCGGTCACACCGCCGTCGCTATCACCGCCGCAAGCGGTCATAAGAGCGAAGGAGGAAACAAGCATAGCAACGAGGGCAAAAATAGAAATAATCTTCTTCATTTGTTTTTCCTCTGTCGTATTAAATTTGTTTTGTTGAAATGAATTTATTAAAGCTCCTTATAGCAACAAGCGTAGAGCCATGCAAGCTCGGGATTTACCGAGGAGCTGTTTGCACCGAATATACCGGTATATGCATCAAACCACATTCTGTGCTCAGCAGTATTCTGAATAGCGGTTGCAAGAGCCTGATCAAGCGGTATTACCTTATACTCAACGATCTCGGTCTCGGAATAGCTGATAGAGCAGGTGCCTGCAAGAGAAGCATAGGTGTTGATAAGGTTGTTATATCTTTCCTTCTTAACGATGCTTCCGTTTTCGTCATAGAAATACTTGCACATAGAGTCGGTTGAGCATATGGTCTCGTACGATGCGAAGGAGAACTCGGGAAGATATGCATTCTTAACGCCTGCCTCCTCGGTTACAACGCCGATCTTTACGAGCACAATGGGGCCCATAAGGCTGCCGTAGTGATAATATCCGTCTGCTTCGTTGTAAACGATCTTGTTCTCAGCAGAGGTAACGTCAATATCAACGTAGGTGCCTGCCTCGGCAACGTATGCGCCAAGGTTGGGATCTGCCTCTATTTCGGTATATGGAAC
>JAZLCY010000083.1:0-15899 GCA_045614485.1 Eubacteriales bacterium | reverse complement strand
GGTGAATCCGTCGGTGGTAGCCAATGAAGCATAGTTGCCGGTCCAGCCGTAGATAAAGTACACTATTTCCTCCTCGGTAAAGGAGGGGCCAACGTAAGAATAATCAATAACGTAAAGTGAGGCTTCTCTTACAGCATCTCTGTAATGCTCTGAAGTGGCGGTTGCACCGGTTACAAGCTCAACGTCATATATACCATTGCCTGCGTAGCCGACAAAGCCGCCGGGGAAATCTCCAAAATCCATGCCGTGTCCCACAGTCCAAGTAAGAATGGTGGAATACACAACCGTTCCGTCCGGTGTAAACCAGGTAAGTCCCTCGGTCTCAACATCAACGTAAGCGGAGCTCGTTTTGGTGTATGCAACAAAGAAATCGTTGTTTCTGTAAAGTGCCAGAAGTGTGTCGGGAGCGTCTGTAAGATTGTAAATTCTCTCGTAAGTAGATGAGGCTTCAATCGAGTAGATAATATCCAAAACCTCCTGGTTTGTTCTCGGCCAAGCGGGTGCAGGCTCTTGTTCTTCTTGAGAATAAAGCTCGGTCACAGCCACCTTCTTAGCCGCCGCCTCTTCCTTATCGGGAGAGCAGGAAATGAGCGAAAGCGCGAGTGCAAGCACCGTTGCCAAAATAATTAAAGCGGAAAATAACTTTTTCATAGTTTGATCCCTCTCTTTTTTGTTAACTACATCTATTTTAACACACGCGTGCGCGCAAGGTCAATACACTTTGGCAATTAATTTGCCGTACATTTCAAAATAACATTGACTTTTCTCGTTAGGTGTACTATATTAAATATAGTACATTTTTTAAAGGAGCGCTTTATGAAAGAAACAGTAATTGCGGTTATCGGCTGCGGCAGAATTTCCAAAATACATATTCCTGCGCTTTGCGAGCTTGAAAACGTAAGGATCAAGTATGCGTGCGATATAATTATCGAAAAGGCACAGCAGGCAAAGGCTGAAAACGAGAAGATCGAAAACGTTACTGCGGATTATAAAGAGGTTCTTGCGGATAGCGAGGTTGAGGCGGTTTGGGTCCTCACCCCCAACTACTCGCACTACACGATCACAATGGACGCGCTCAGGGCAGGCAAGCACGTTTTGTGCGAAAAGCCCATCACCATAAGCTACGAGCTCTCCTGCGAAATGGCGGACGAGGCAAGGAAGAGGGGTCTATTTCTCGATATAGGTGTTTGCAACCGCTATTCTCCCTCTGTTGAGATGCTTGAGAAGTGGAACAAGGAGGGTAAATTCGGTAATATCTACCACGTTAATCTTTCCTTCCGTTGCTTCAGAAGTATTCCCGGTCTTGGCGGCTCTTTCACCACCAAGAGCGAGAGCGGCGGCGGGGTTCTTATCGACTGGGGCGTGCATTTCTTTGACCTTGTTCTTTATATCCTTGGCGGTGCTAAGGTTAAAACCGCAACCTGCGATGCATATTGCGAGCTTGCAAAGGATATGAAGTCCTATAAATACGAATATATGTGGGCAGAGGACACTTCCAATACCGAAACCGGAACTAACGACGTTGACGACTACATCACCGGCTACGTTCGTACAGACAAGGCAAGCATCTGTTTCAACGGCGCTTGGGCACAGAACGTAAATAAGAATGAGATGTATATTGACATTCTCGGTGATAAGGGCGGTGCGCGCCTTGATTACTTCGGCCACTTCACCTTCTGGGACGGCGCAACTCTTGAGTCTGTTCGCCCCGAGCCCGAGCTTGGCAGTGCCTGGGCACATCAGGATAAGGCGTTTGTTGAGTCGGTAAGAACGGGTGTTAAAACCAGGAACACTATTGATACCGTGCTTGAAACGATGCGCCTTCTTGATATGCTTTACAAATCCTCTGATGAGAAGAAGGAGCTTGAAGTAAAATGAAAAGAATTGGTCTTGTAGATTATTTCCTTGATGAGTATCACGCGCACGAGGCTTTCAACAGCATTAAAAGATATAACGAGGAGCACGGCACGGATTGGCAGATATATGCCGCATACGGCGAGATAGATAATGCCGGCGGTATCACAAACGGTGAGTTCTGCGCGCAGCACGGCATCAAGAGAGCCTTGGATATTGCAGAGCTTGTTTCGGCGGTGGACGGAATAATGATCCTCGCGCCCGACAACAGCGAGAAAAAGGAAGAGTATGCGATGGCGGTTATGTCCTTTGCAAACAAGCCTGTGTTTATGGATAAGACCTTTACCGACAGCTATGCATCTGCCGTTCGCATTTTTGATAAGGCGGCCGAAACCAAAACGCCTCTTTATTCCTCGTCATCCCTGCGCTTTGCATCCGAGCTTGTTGGGTTTGATAGCTGCAAGTCGGTTCTCGCATTCGGCAGCGGTGTTGATATGGTGGATTACGCAGTGCATTACCTTGAAATAGCGATATCCTGTATGGGTGTTGGCATCAGCTGTGTGCGCTGGGAGGCAAGGGGAGAGCAGGAGTGGGTTCATCTCACCTATGGCGACGGCAGGCAGGCAACCCTTGTTATCAGCATGGGTGCTTATCTTGGCTTCCACGTTTTCCTCGCGGATAAAAACGGCACAACCGCAAATCTGCCCATTCAGTCTAATATATTCTATAATCAGATGCAGGATATAGTTCGCTTCTTTGAAACGGGTGTTGCCTCTTTTGATAAGGCGGAAACGCTCGAGCTTATGAAGGCGCGCGACGCGATCCTTGAGTCTAAGGCGCAGGGCGGCAAAGCTATAAATATTTAATTTGAAATTTTGAAATTACGGAAAAGGAGGGGGAGCTTTGACTGGGAGAGAGAGCAGGATCGAGAAAAGATTAAGGCGCATCTGGCGGCGCCCCAACCTTTGCCGTTTTTTAATTGTTTTCGGCAAGGTGTGTGAGTATCTGATAGCCCTCTTTTTTGCCGCGCAGCTTGTTTTGCATATGGTATTTATGCGGCATTTTGTGGCGCTGGCAGTTGGCCTTGCGGCGCTTTTGGGCTTCGGCTTCGTTACCGTTATGCGCAAGCTTATCCCGGCAAAAAGACCGTATGAGGTGCTTGATTTCACCAAAACTCCGCCAAGGGAGAAAAAGGGTGAATCATTTCCCAGCCGCCATGCTTTTTCGGCTGTTGTGATAGCGATTCTTTCGCTTGCCCTCACCCCGTGGTGCATTATTGCACTGATTCCGCTTGCGGTGGGCGTTTGCCTGCCGCGTGCCCTTGTGGGCATTCATTACCCGCGCGATATTATAGTGGGCGCGCTATTCGGCATCCTTTTCGGAGGATTTGGCGCCGTGATCTGTTATTACCTTTGAATTTAGGAGAGAATTATGATAGTTAAGCAGTATATTAAGGATTTTGAAAATCTTGAGTTTGGTATGTTCGTGCACTTCGGCCTTTACAGTGTGATCGGCCGCGGTGAGTGGATACATATGTACGGCGAGGAGTCGGACGTTGAGTATATGAAGCATATGCACGAGTTTAATCCCGATCCCGACTGGGCAGATCAGCTTGCCAAAACGGCAAAGGCGGCAGGATGCAAGTATATTACCATCACCACCCGCCATCATGACGGATTTTCTCTTTACGACGCATCCCCCGTGTCCGATTACGATGCACCTCACGGTGCCGCTGGGCGTGACCTTATCCGCGAGTTTGTGGATGCCTGCCGTGCGCACGGCTTAAAGCCCTTTTTCTATCACACTCTCCTTGACTGGCACGAGCCCACCTATGAGTCGGATTTTAAGGCGTACCTCAAATATCTGCGCTCAAGCGTTGAGATCCTTTGCACAAGATACGGCGAGATCGGCGGCATCTGGTTTGACGGAATGTGGAACAAGCGCGATGCCGATTGGGAGGAGGATGCGCTTTACGGTATGATAAGATCGCATCAGCCGAATGCGATGATAATAAATAACACGGGTATGGGTGCTATGGGTGCGCTCGGCCATATCGAGCTTGACTCGGTAACCTTTGAGCGAGGTGCTCCCAAGCCCATCAATATGGAGGGCTCGCCTAAGTATATCGCAAGTGAGATGTGCCAGATATTCGGCGATCACTGGGGATATGCGGCGCTCGATTATAACTTCAAGTCCCTTGCCGATATTATCAAGGATTATTGCATCTGCCGCAGATTCGGCTCCAACTTCCTTCTCAACGTCGGCCCTATGGGCTCGGGTAAGCTCCGTCCGCTTGATACCGCCATGCTCAATGCACTCGGCGAGTGGATAGAGACGTTCAAGGAGGCGTGTGTCGGCACCAAGGCGGCAGGCATTAAGCTTGTCGGCTCCGAGAGTGACTTTATTATGCAGGGCAACGGCGCGTATTACCTTTTCTGCCACGGCCTGCCCATGGCGGCATCTCCCGATATTGCCAAGGCGCGTATGACGGATCATAATTTCAATATCAGCTTTGACCTGCCCGAAAAGGTTAAGAGCATTGAGTGGCTCGTAACCGGCGGCAACGTTGAATTCACGCAAGACGGCACGACCGTCACCGTTAACACCAAGCCCCAGCCCTACGGCCAGAGCGTTGTTGTAAGAATTGCTAAGATAAATATCTAACGAACGCTTTCTTTTTGGATTTTAATAATTTTGGGAGAAAGAAAATGAAAAAGAAATTTTTGCGATGGATCATATGTTCGGCACTTTTGCTGATCGCCATCTGTGTGCTCTGCTCTTGCTCCTCGGGAAAATTTTGCCTTTTGAACAGCTCTAAGGGGCTTGAATTTGAGGAAAACGAAGACGGTACGTACACATTGGTTGGAATTGGTGAGTGCACAGATTCCCGTATCGTAATAAGGGGATACAAAGGCCGCGCCGTAACTGCTATCAGCAGCTACGCATTTGCCGGTTGCGCAGATGTTAAAAGTGTAAAGATCGGAAATAAAGTAACAAGCATCGGCGATTATGCGTTCTACGAATGTACAAGCCTTCGTCGTGTAAAGATCGGCAACAGCGTAGAGAGCATCGATGAATTTGCGTTCTACGAATGTACAAGCCTTCGTCGTGTAAAGATTGGAAATAGCGTAGAGAGCATCGGCGATTTTGCGTTTGATAATTGTACAAGCCTTCGTCGCATAAAGCTTGGAAATAAAGTAACAAGCATTGGTGATGGGGCGTTTGCCGGTTGTGAAAGCCTCCGTCGCATAAAGCTTGGAAATAAAGTAACAAGCATTGGTGATCGGGCGTTTTGGGGTTGTACCAATATCAAACGCATTAAGGTTGGTATTTTTAATACCGAATACAAAAGCAAACTTGGAAATCTTTTCACTAAAAACGGGAAAACGCTCGTTCAGTATGCCCTTGGAAAAAAACGCACTGCATACACTATTCCAAAGCATGTAACAAGCATCGGACTGGATGCGTTCTCCGGTTGTACAAACCTTGAGTGCATAGTTATCCCTGATAGTGTAACAAGCATCGGCGATTTTGCGTTTGAAAATTGTACAAGCCTCCGTTGTGTAAAGATCGGCAACAGCGTAACAAGCATCGGACTGTATGCGTTCAGAAATTGCACAAGCCTTGAGAGTATTGAGATCCCGGATAGTGTAACGATCATCGACGCTTGTGCGTTCGAGGGTTGCACCAGCCTTACGAGCATTGTTATTCCCGATAGCGTCACAAGCATAGGCAATTCTGCGTTCGATCATTGCTACAGCCTTACGAACATAGTAATTCCTGATAGTGTAACATTCATCGACTCTTTAGCGTTCTATGAGTGCACCAACCTTACGATCTACTGCGAAGCTACAATCATGCCGAGTGGTTGGGATTCTGATTGGAATTGTTCAAACTGTCCTGTCGTTTGGGGCTATAAGGCGGATGACGTTTCGGTTTTCACAACCCCTTAGCCCTACGGCCGGAGCGTTGTAAGAATTGCTAAGATAAACAAATAGAAGAAGCCCTCAAAAGAGGGCTTCCTTTTTATTTTTTATTCGTTTTTTTGATCATTTTAAGGATCTTGGATTTGTATGCGGTGCGCTCGTCTGCGTAGCCCATCTTGGCGCTCTTGTTATAGAGCTTGAATGCCTCGTCCTTGTTGGCGGCGGTCATTCCTTGGCCAAATTCATAAAGGCAGCCGAGGGTGTAGGTGGCTTTTGCGTGGCCGAGCCTTGCCGCAACCTCAAGGTATTCGCGCGCAACGTTGAACTTCTTAATGTGTATCAGGCGCATGGCGGTGGAGTAGAATTTGCCTGCCATATGGCGCTTTTTGTTGTCATAAAGGCGAAGCATTTCTTTTTTCGCTCTCTCATCACCCGTTTTGTGCGCAAGTGCGAGATTCTCTATCGCAAGTTCAAAATTGAATGCCGTGCCAAAACCTCTTGAATAGCATATCGCAAGGGGGAAGTAGGCTATGGTCTGGCCGTTTTGCGCCGCCGCGCGATACCAATAAAAAGCATCTGGGCGGCTCTTCTTTGTGCCGCTTGCAAATGCATAGCACTGCGCAAGCTTCAGCATCGCGCCGGAGTGTCCCATCATCGCGGCAACACCGTAGGCAAAGAAGGCCTCTTCCTTATTCTTTGTGGTTTCCGCCTTGTTATAGTATTCCTCGCGGCTGATCCTGATTGCCGCCGCCTTTTCAACAGCGCTCTCAACACCAAGCTCCACGGCCTTCATATAAAGCTCGTAGCTCTTGGCAACGTCCCTATCCGTGTAACCTTTTTCGTGGTAAATATCGCCAAGGCGCTCGTATGCCAAGCCGTCGCCAAGCTTTGCGCCCTCCTCGTAGGTGGCGATCGCCACGTCAACGTTACGCACTGTACCCTCGCCGTTAAGATACATATCCGCAATAGCGGTGTATGCCGGTGCATAGCCGGATGCCGCCGCTCTTGTAAGCGAGCGCATTGCTTCATCGGGGTTCTTTTTAACCTCGCCGCCCTTAAGATACAGCTTTGCCATATCGTAAAGCGCCTCGCAGCTGCCAAGATCGGCAAGCGCGGAATAAAGGATGATCGCGGCAGAGTCGCACTTTAATGAGATCGCCAAGGAGAGCAGCTGCTCACAGTGTGCCTTGTAATTTTCAAGCTCAATAGTGGGTGCTTTCTTTGGCGCAACGGCGCGCAGCTTGTAGAAAAGCTTCACTGCGTGAAGGGGTGGGAAGGAGAGCTTGTCCATATACCATTTCGCATATTCTTGCGATTCGGTAACTCCGTCGCTTGTCATATGGCGCATAGCCATTTTGATTATTGCGTCTGTATCCCCTGCTTCTGCGGCACGGTAGGTGTAGTAGCTTGCAATATGCTTGCATGCCCTTCTGTCATACATTTCCGCCGCGGGAAGATAGGCTTCCCGGCAGCCCAAAAACGCTGAAAGCGCAAGGTAAAACTCGCTCTTCTCCACGTTCATTCTCGAGATAAGCCTGGAGTAGCGGTATGCCGCCAAAGCATCGCCGCCCTTGGTTGCAAGGTGGAAAAAGTCCATCGCAAGATCGATGTTTCGGGGGATTCCCGCGCCGCCCTTTTCAAGCAAAAGGCCGTACTCTCTTTGCGCCTCGGTGTCGCCCATATCGGCAAGAATGCGGTATTTTTCCGCCACCTCCTCGCGCTTGCCCTTTCTCAAAAGATGCTCACTGATTTCGCGGCGCAAAAGATTCATCGTTGCCGTATCAAGCACTATTCTGTTTTTACAGTTGGGGCAGATAATGCCGGTGTATTTGCCGTCATATCCGCAGTTTTTACATAGAATCATCAGTCAACCGCCAAAAAAATTCTTTTTATTTAATTTTACAACATATATGCGCCTTTGTCAACACGCGTGGATATTTTTTGCGTGCGCGGGAAAGATATAGCAAAAGCGGAAAGGAGATAAAATATGCTTTTTGCAAAAAATACCAGATCTAAATGCGCCGCCTGTATGTACGTTACCGTTGGAGCTCTCGCGGTGGTTGGCGCGCTTGCAATAACAAATAAGGGGCGCAAACTCATCGAGGGCGCAACCGGGAAAATAAAGGGAGTTATCGAAAAGGAAGGGGAGTAGTGGGATATGCACGGATGAAATACAATGCCACGCATTGATTTTAAGAAGCCTTCTCCAGTGGGAGAAGGGGGACCGCTTGCGGTGGATGAGGTGTCAGGGCAAGGAATGCCGCTCGGAAGATTTGATGAAGAGAAAGCAAACACCTCATCCGTCATACTCGCAAATGCTCGTATGCCACCTTCCCCCACTGGGGAAGGCTTGGAGTAGAGAAATCCATACATTCCTATGGAATGATTACGTAGGTTGAAATACAATGCCACGCATTGATGAGAATTTTTTAGCGAGAACTGTACACCCGATTTTTGCATAGAATAAAGTATCGGGAGAAATCCCGAAAAGACATAAGTGTTTTTGACGGTAGCGCCGTGAAAACGGCGCGCAAGGAGTGAAAATGAAAATTGAAAATTACGGGGCAGGGCACAGGTGCTCGGCAGTGCTTGGGCTTTTGCTTTCGTTTTGCGAGGAGCACCCGGCGCAAGATATAGATCGCATTATCATTCTCCCCATTCCCACCTCGCGTGATGGGGTGCATATATCCGGCACGGATAGGCTGGTGTCCGAGGTGTCGGGCGCTGTGGCAAGCACAGATGCCGTGTGCGGCTATGCGATACCCGGCAGAGATCGGGAGATGATGATCTTTCGCGGTGCTAAGGTTTATGATGCGGCGCAGGATGAGGCGTTTCTTACCGAGAACGCGCGCCTAACTGCAGAGGGAACACTCGGGCATATACTTACTGCCTCAAAAAAATCGCCAAGGGATATGAAGATCGGTATCGTAGGCTATGGCAGGATCGGAAGGTATCTTGCCGGTATGCTGCTGTCAGTTGGGGCAGGAGTGCGTGTTTACACCTCGAAAAACGCAACACGGGTGGCGCTTGGCGAGTGCGGAGTGGAAAGCGAGTATATGGGTGGGGAGTGCGGCGTGATACCGAACGTCTCGGGGCTCGATATTATCGTGAACACCGCGCCAAAGCCCCTCGGCCAAACCTTCCCTTCGGGTATTCCGGCAGGGCTTTCGGTGATAGAGGTGGCATCGGGGGATAACTTTGCCGGTGTTTCGGGTGTCGTTCGTCTGCCGTCTATTCCGGATAGGCTTTATCCCGAGTCGTCTGCCAAGCTCTATTTTGAAGGAATAAAGCGGCATCTTTTCGGCGGTGCTTTATGATAGGATATGCATTTTGCGGATCGTTCTGCACGGCGATGGAGTCTATGCACCGGCTGAAGAGCCTTGTTGATATGGGTGTTGATGCCGTGCCGATAATGAGCGAGCGGATATACTCCACAAAAACGAGATTTTTCGACCCACAGGATCTTATAAGGCTTGCAAAGGAGATAACCGGCAGGGAGGTTGTGCACACGGTGGAGGATGCTGAGCCATTCGGCCCGAACAGGCTTGATGCCCTGATCATCGCGCCCTGCACGGGCAACACTCTCGCTAAAATTGCCGCAGGTATCAGCGACAGTGCCGTAACAATGGCGGCAAAGGCGCACCTTCGGTGCGATGGACCTTTGCTCATCGCCCTCGCCACCAACGACGGTCTTTCGCAAAACCTCAAAAACATCGGCATGATGCTCTCGCGCAAGTCGGTGTACTTCGTTCCTATGCGGCAGGATAGCCCAAAGGGAAAGCCGCACTCTCTCGTTGCGGATTATTCGAGGCTTTCCGATTGCTACTTCGCAATGATGAGGGGTGAGCAGGCGCGCCCGGTGTTTATCTGAGCGAGTTCCTTCTTCCTACCTTAACGGCTGAAAACAGGCAAAAAGCACACTTGACACGGGTGTGCTTTTTTGTTACAATAATCTAAAAGATTATTCGGCGGAGAAAACTCCGCAAAAATTCACAGAAGGGGTGGTGTTGGTATGAGAAGAAGCGGTGAATTGCCCGAGCTTCTTGCTCCCGCAGGCAGTTACGAGGCGCTTTTGGCGGCGGTCGCCGCAGGTGCGGATGCAATATATATCGGCGGCAAGAATTTTGGCGCGCGCGCCTTTGCCGAGAACTTCGATATTGACAGTATAAAGGGCGCGGTCGAATACTGCCATATGCATTCGGTCAAGCTCTACGTTACGGTAAACACCCTTATTTTTGATAAAGAAATGCCTGAGCTTGCGGAGTATCTCAAGGCGCTTTACATAGCAGGTGTTGATGCGCTTATCGTTGCCGATCTCGGCGCGATCTCCCTCATCAAAAGCATAATTCCCGGTATGCCTATCCACGCATCAACGCAGATGTCGGTGCACTCTGTCGGCGGTGCGAATGCGGCATATTCCCTCGGGTGCGAAAGGGTCGTTCCTGCGCGCGAATTGGATATTGAAAACATCACGGATATTGTGGAAAACTCGCCCTCTGAGGTTGAAATATTTTTACACGGGGCGCTTTGCGTAAGCTTTTCGGGTCAGTGCCTGATGTCCAGCCTTGTCGGTGGGCGCAGTGGAAACCGCGGTGAATGCGCTCAGCCCTGCCGCCTGCCGTATAACAACGGCAAATACATTCTCTCCCTGCGCGATCTTTCCTATGCCAAGCATATAGAAAGGATCATTTCAAGCGGTGTTTCCTCGCTTAAGATCGAGGGCAGAATGAAGTCGGCAGATTACGTTTATGAGGTAACGAGTATCTATCGCCGCCTCCTTGACGAGCACAGGTCGGCAAATAATTCCGAGTGGGACAGGCTCGGCAGGATATTCTCGCGCGGCGGCTTTGCCGAGGGGTATTTCACCGGTAATTACGGAAAGAATATGACCGGTGTGCGCAGTGAGGACGATAAAAACAAGACCCGCGCCACCGAGAAAAAGACTTTCGCGCCCGAAAAGGTAAAGGCTCGCTGTGAGGTTGAGCTTTCTCTTGGCAAGCCCTCGGTTATGACGCTGAAAACAGGCGAAAAGAGTGTTACTGTAACCGGAGCGATCCCCACGGAAGCAATATCCGCGCCTCTTGACAAAGAGGGGGTTGCCACGCGGCTTTGCAAAATGGGAAACACCTTTATTTCGCTCTCACCCGAGGACGTTGAGATCAAGCTTGACGAGGGTATAAACCTGCCCCCTTCGGCTATCAACGAGCTTCGAAGAAGTGCCGCCGCGGCACTGCAGTTTGCCGGCAGGGAATATCAGGATATTCCCACCCCCACCGCGCCAAAGCGCAAGGGGGAAGGCAAGCTCAGAACGGCGCAGTTCTTTAACCTTTCCTCATACGAGAGGTACAAGGAAATAGCGAAAAGCGACTTTTTTGATATAGAATTTATACCCCTTTTTGAGATCGAAAAGGCAAAAAACACACCGAGCGGTGTGGCGCTTCCGCCTGTAATATTTGACACGGAGTACCCCGAATTTGAAAAAATGCTCGAAATTGCGAGGGAAAAGGGTGTTAAATATGCGCTTGTCGGCAACGTTGGTCAGATAAGCACCGCTGTGGAGCATGGCTTCTCGGTGATAGGCGATTTCAGGCTCAACGTAACCAATTCCTTTACCAAAGAGAGCTACAGGGAGCTTGGAGTGGAAAAGATCATTCTCTCCCCGGAGCTTACTCTTCCTCAGGCGAGGGATATTGGCGGCGGTGTAACCGTTTACGGCAGACTCCCCCTTATGATAACGCAAAGGTGCTTTATCACCGATAATTTCGGTTGCGATAAATGTAGGGCAGGCACAGCCAAGCTTGTGGATAGGCAGGGCGCTTCATTCCCCATGATGCGCGAATACCGGCACCGCAACGTGATCTTCAACTCCACCCACACCTATATGGGAGATAAAAAGGACGAGCTTGCTCGCCACGGCGTCGTCCATCAGCACTTCATCTTCTCCACCGAGTCGGGCGAGCAGATCTCCGCCGCGATCGAGAGGTTTAAGTCCGGCACCCCCCTTGGCACGCAGGTCAGAAGAGTTGGAAAGAGATAACCTTGCCTGCGGAAAAAATCTTAGCTCCGCTAAGAATAGCTCCCGACATATCTTGATAAAGCCGCAGGGACGATGAAACCCTGCAGTGCAAGGGATTCTTGCAGATGCAAGTGTTATGCGTTTCTTGGCCGCAAACGACGTGGCGCGTAATAGGGAAAGTAGCGCTACGAAGAATGAAAAAAGTCCTCTCAGATGAGAGGACTTTTTAGCTTTTTTGGGGTTGGCTAATTCTTTTTGACGCCGATAATTTTTGATATGATCTTAGACAAAAACTTTGGCGGATGTACTATAACGACTTTCATATTTTTTCCTTAAAATGCGACACAGATGTGGGTTTGTGCGCACTTTGGTGCGATTTTGCTCTTGCGCCGCGCTGAAAAATGTTTTTAAAAAGGGGAATGTGACGCGGTGGCGCGCCACCCTCCTTGATAACAGTATATTCAAAGTTTTAAACTTTGTTCGTCGATGAAAAATAAGCCTTTTCGGCGGGAAAAAGTACCTAAAGCTCCTTTCTCAAGGAATGATAGCGAAACGAAAGCCTCCCCCAAACAGGGAGGCTTTTCAGCTACACGGTGGAGGCGGTTCAGCTATACAGAGAAGACTTTAAAGGGCTGCTTCACCCCAAAAACGAGATCCCACCCGATTTTGCGGGTGGGATCTTTATTATATATGCTTTTGCTTTTGGTTGCCGATCAACCTTTACCCCTTTTTGTTCTTGGTGGTGAGGTAGATCAGGAGCACGTTGATGTCTGCAGGGTTTACACCGCTGATGCGTGATGCCTGGCCGACGCTTTGGGGCTTGATCTTGTTGAGCTTTTCTGCGGCTTCGAGGCGAAGGCCGAGGATCGACGAGTAGTCAACATCGGTTGGGAGCGCCTTTTCCTCAAGGCGCATATGCCTTTGAACCTCGGCAAGCTCGCGCTTGATGTAGCCGTCGTATTTGATCAGGATCTCGGCGGTGGTTTTTACCGATCTTGGCAGGTTGGGGCGACCCGTGTCGATTTTTTCGAGCGCAGAATAGGAAAGCTCAGGCCTTCTTACAAGCTCTGCAAGCTTGATTCCGGTCTTTATTGGCGCGGAATTCAGGCTTTCAAGCAGCTCGTTGACTGCATCTGAGGGGGCAACGGTGCATTTTTCCATTCTTGCAACCTCGCCCTCGATCAAGGCGCGCTTATTGAGGAAGGCTTGGTAGCGCTCCTCGTCTATAAGACCAACACGGTGGCCGATCTCGGTAAGGCGCATATCTGCGTTGTCCTGGCGGAGAATGAGTCTGTACTCGGAGCGCGACGTCATCATTCTGTATGGTTCTTCCGTTCCCTTGGTAACAAGGTCGTCTATCAAAGTGCCGATATACGATGATGAACGGGGGAGAATCATAGGCTCTTCACCCTTGATCTTCAGCGCCGCGTTGATGCCGGCAACAAGACCCTGCGCGGCGGCCTCCTCATAGCCGGATGTACCGTTGAACTGGCCTGCACCGTAAAGTCCTTGAATCTCTTTGAACTCAAGAGTCGGGAGCATCTGCGTCGGTTCTGCCGAGTCATACTCTATCGCATATGCATAGCGCATGATCTCGGCGTTTTCAAATCCCTCAAGTCCGCGCAACATATCATATTGCACGTCGGTAGGCATTGAGGTAGAAAATCCCTGTATATACATCTCCTCTGTGTCAAGTCCGCAGGGCTCAACGAAGAGCTGGTGCCTGGGCTTGTCTGCAAAGCGAACAAGCTTTGTTTCGATAGAGGGGCAGTAGCGCGGGCCTTGGCCGACAATATTGCCGGAGTACATTGCCGAGCGCTCCATATTCGAGTTTATTATTTCGTGAACAGAGGCGTTGGTGTAAACCACGTGGCAGGGCAGAAGGTTCACGTTTTCGGGATACTCCTCGCCCGTTCTTACCGAGTAGGGAATGGGGTTGTCCTCGCCTGCCTGCTCCTCGAGTATATCAAGCCTGATCGAGCGGCGGCTAACTCTCGCCGGAGTTCCGGTCTTGAATCTCTGCAGCTTTATGCCGAGTCCTCTCAGCTTTTCGGAAAGCCCGATTGCAGGGAGCATTCCGTCCGGGCCGGCAGAGAAGGTCTTATCGCCAACGAATATCGTACTGTCAAGGAACGTGCCGGTTGCAAGAACCACCGCGTCTGCACACCAAACCTCGCCAAGCTGTGTAACAACTGCCTTGACCTGCTTTTTGCCGTCCTGTTCTTCGGTGAGAACGTCCACGATCTCTGCCTGCACGAGCCTGAGATTTTTCTCGCACTCGAGCGTGCGCTTCATTATTTTTTTGTATTCCTGGCGGTCTGCCTGCACCCTCTTGGAATGCACAGCCGCGCCCTTGCCGAGATTGAGTGTTCTCGACTGAATGGTGGCTCTGTCTGCCGCATATCCCATTTCGCCGCCGAGCGCGTCTATCTCGAAAACGAGATGACCCTTAGCACTTCCGCCGATGCTGGGGTTGCAGGGCAGGTTGCCGACTGCGTCCAGATTCGTGGTGAAAAGCACAGTGTCCACACCCATTCTTGCAGATGCGAGCGCCGCCTCAATTCCCGCGTGGCCTGCGCCGATAACCGCCACCCGTGTAATAAGTTTGTCCATTTTTTGCTCCGTTTCAATGATTTAGAAGCTGATGCGAGTAACGGACTTGCATTTTCCGTTACTTTCAATATCGAAGATCACACCGTTTGCCACCGGTACACCGCTTGCCGAGATAAACTTGGATGGCAGGTGATTTTTCATCCTATATATTATAGTATCCTTGTCTATGCCGAGAATTCCACCGCTTTCGCCGCACATACCAACGTCGGTTATATATCCTGTGCCGCCCGGCAAAATTTGTTCGTCTGCCGTTTGCACGTGGGTGTGCGTGCCGAAGATCGCATTTATCCTGCCGTCAAACTCGTATGCCACGGCATATTTTTCTCCTGTTGCCTCTGCGTGAAGGTCAAGCACGGCAAAATCGTATCTTCCCGCATTCTCCTTAAGCGCCGCCTCGATATAGCGGAAGGGAGAGTCGAGGTTGGGCTCGATATGAACGTTGCCCATCGCGTTGATAACGAGGATCCTGTATCCCGCGCCGTCAAAAATTCCGCATCCGCGCCCGGGCGCTCCGTCTCCGAAGTTCAATGGGCGAAGGATCGATTTATTGTCGTCCATAAAGGTGTAGGTCGGCTTGTTCTGTAAGGAGTGGTTTCCGCCTGTGATAACGTCTGCTCCCGAGAGCAAAAGGGATTCTGCCGCGTCCTTCGAGATGCTGCTGATAAGCGATGCGTTCTCTCCGTTCACAATGCAAAAGTCGATGCCGTAGGTTTTTCTTATCTTCCAAAGATTTTTTTCGAGGTGCTCAACACCTCTGGGGCTTGTAACGTCCCCGATTGCAAGGATTTTCAATTTTTTGCTCTTTTCTATGCCGCGCGAGTGTTTGCGGCGAGATTATACTTCGGTAAAATTACCAAGCAATATTTTAGCACAAACGCGCCCGATTTACAAGATATAATACCAATAAAAGTGCAAGGGAGTAAAAAACTGTCGAAATTGTTGCTACCTGCACAAAAATTCCGCCTCTAAAACACCTGAATTTTGGAAGGGGACGATACTTACTTTCCCGGTGGGGAGTGGTAAAATTTAAGTGTAAGAAAGAGGGCGCGAGCCGCCTGAAGAAAGGACATATATAATGAAAAAGGAAGTCAATTTTTCGGACAGAATGTTGCTATCGGGATTTGTGTCAGACATAACGAGAGAAGAACCGGCAAAGCTTGAAATACTCGGCCTTGAATTTGCCGAGGGGGATCTGCGCGAGTTCGTAGCCGAGCTATACTCGATGTTCCTTTACGCGAAAGAGCATTGCCCCGGCGGTGAGAAGATGCGCTTCCGCCTCTCGTGTTACAGTCGCGCGGTAACGCTTGGTGGATAATAATCAAGCGAAGAGAGTCTGTGCTTGCACAAGCGAGCGAGTGCAGATTGCTCCTCGGTGCGCTCGGAGAAGCCGAGCAGAGCGCGAAGCGCAAAGCACAAAGGTGCTTTGCACCGAAAGGAGTATAATCCAACAACAGAGTCTGTGCTTGCACAAGGGAGCGAGCGCAGATTGC
>JAZLCY010000082.1:0-4484 GCA_045614485.1 Eubacteriales bacterium | reverse complement strand
AGTAACCTGCTTGCCGTCAAGATAAAGGTTGAAACTCTGTGAGCCACCGCTACTGCTTTGAGAATTAGATGATGTCATAGCCGCAAAAACTGCATCGTAAACCGCTTGATACATTTGATCTACGTTCATAACGCCCGTTTTACCGCCGGAAGCGTTAGCAACGATTTCAGCACGTCGCTCACCAGCTCAAATCATTGAGCCTTGATTGAACATACCACCGTTAGCAGCAAACTGAAGCTTAGGCCATCCGTTAAGGTTGAGAGCCTTTACTATAGCTTTTTGTGCCACATTTAAGCCCTGTGTTGAGTAAGTAACCTTAAAACTCAAAGAAGGAATACTCAGTTTTACGTTTTTATTCCACCAAGCTTTAGCAGTATTCCAAGCAGAAATAAGCCTGTCTTTTATACTTCCGATATTAGGTGTATATGTTGACAAAGCACCCTTTGATTTATTCCACCAATCGCGTGCAGTGTTCCAAGCCGATACAACCCTATCTCTAATACTTCCTATAGAAGGAGTGTATGAAGCAAGAGCTGCCTTCTTAGTGTTGTACCATTCCCTTGCGGTATTCCAAGCAGAAACAACCTTATCTCTGATACTGCCTATTGATGGAGTATAGGACAAAAGAGCTTCTTTCTTATTGTTATACCATTCTTTTGCAGTGTTCCACGCGGAACTAAGCTTATCTCTGATAGAGCCGATAGAAGGAATATACTCTTTAAGATTTTCTTTAGCACCGTTCCACCATTCCTTTGCGGTATTCCAAGCGGCAGTAAGTTTATCCTTTACCGAACCAACATTAGGAGTATACGTGCTTAATTCAGTCTTAGAGTTCCACCAAGTAACAACCCTGTTCCACATCGTTTCAAATGCTTTCACAAGAGATTCGGGCTTTAGCGGTTCAAGTATTCCCGCAAGAATATTCTTGCCGAGCTCATCACGCGCTACAGTAGAGGGAGATTTGATTCCGAATGCCTCTTTAAAACCGTCAATAAAGCCTGTAACGAAATCACCGATAGCAGTTCCTATTGTGGTAATTCCCTCCCAAATACCGTCAAGAATTGCCGTTCCAACGTCAATAAAGCCATCTTTGATTGATTTCTTTATTTCCTTTATACGACCGGGCAGTTTCTTAAAGAAATCAAGGAGTGCCTTCAGAGTGTCCTTAGCCCATTCCTTAATAGCTTTCTGCGTTTCCTCTGAGAAGAAATCCTTAACAGAATCTACAACGGTTTTTGCAAGTTCACCAAGCTTCTCTCCAGCTCTCTTGCCAAGCCCATTCCAATCATAATCCTTGATCGGTTGCCACAAATCCTCAAACCATTGGTCTATTTTCTTCGTAAGATCCTTAAACCATTTTTTGATTTTCGCAGGCAATTTATCAAGCCAGTCACCCAGTTTTTCTATCTCTTTAGGTAGGTTCTTAACCCACGCCTTGACATCATCCCAGTTTTGTGCAAGGTAGATGCCTATGTCAGTAAGCACACCTATTACAAGACCAGCCAAAGCACCTATAGCTGCACCCAACGGGCCACCGATTAAGAAACCAATACCTGCACCTGTAGCCATTGCACCAAGAGCTATTGACAAACCGTTAATCCAATCTAAACCTTCCTTAATTGCATCAATCAAGCCCCAAATAAAGCCCACAAGACCACCGATAATAGCTACTACAGGCAATACAACGGGAGCCATAGAAGCAATCGCAGCCGAGAGTTTAGGAAACGCCGCACTGAAGGTTGCTACAAAACCGTGTTCTTTTGTAAGAGAAAGGAATGCACCGAGCCATCCGATAAACTTCGAGCCTTTAATTAGGTTCACCGCCGTTGTAATAACGTTGATTGCCGTTACAATACCGGTGCCTATTCTCCAAGCTGCAATGCCTGTGCCTATAGCACCGACAGCAATAAGAATCTTACCAAGCTTAGTTTCAAACAAATCTGCCCAAGAATCGATGTCACCCGTAATACCGAGCCATTCTTTCATCTTGTTCTTGATTGCATCGACGTTCTTTGTAACGTTGTCAAAAATGCTCTCATCCCACAAAGAGTCAATATCGAGACCTGCGAAGCCGCCACCAGCACCACCACCTGCACCACCGCTACCGTTTGCACCGGAAGCACTTGGAGGAGTAATAACATTAAGCTCGTCCATGCCGAGAGTAGCATTTTTAAGCTCCTTCGCTGCCTTCGTAGCATCATTTAATGCACCTGAAGCATCTCCCGCGGAATTAGTCACGTCTTCGATAGCACCTGCGCCCTTTTCATAACCCGAAAAATCCACAGGCTGAATATCGATGCCAAACATATTAGCAATCCAATATACTGCCTCGGTGAGCAATTCAACAAACGCCTGAAACCAAGGCATTACCCTTACTAAGATAGGCAGGAATAGTGATCCAAATGCTTGCGTCAAAGATTTCAATTGCTGAGAGAATGTTCTCATCAAGCCCTCTGCGGTATTAAGCTCTTTAGCGTAAGTTCCGATAACGCCTGTCGCGTGTGCTTGATCTACCAACGTTAAGTATCGCAAGTATGATTTTTGCGACTCGGTAGCGTTTGCAATGCTTATATCAAGCCCGTGATACGCAGCCGTTTCCTCAAGAGTAGCTTCAACGATAGTAAAACCTGCACGTCTGATAGGCTCAACTTCACCGGCAATCGCACTTGCAACGGCATCGGCAGCGTCTTGGAACGTCTTATATCTATCGTTGGCAGAAGCCCAGATATCGTATGTCAACTCAGTGTAACCGAGTGCCATTTTATGAGCATCCTCACTTGCTACACCAAAGCCCTTAAGCATTGTCGCATACAAGGAACTGTACTGCATAAACTGTTGAATGTTTATGCCCATTTCCTCATTTAAGCGCACGATCCAATCGTATGTTTCTTGTGCCTGTTCACCGAAACCCTTACCAAAACGAGTAGCGATACCGTCCCATTCAGATGCTGTATGCGTCATTTCAACAATACCGTTAATAACGCCCTGAATAGCTGTAATTACGGTGCTAAGGTTATTGGTGAGCACATCGAAATTCAATGCCGAGGCATCTATGCCTTCGCCCATATCCTTGGCAGCATTCCCTGCCGAACGAGCTTGAGAAGTAAATCCGCTGAGCCCACTCTTAACTGTTGTGAGCTTTGCTGACAAAGGTGTGAGAGCTTTCACCAATCTCTCGACCTTATTGGTAAATTCTTCAATCACATCGTCGTCAAGTGCTTTTGTAACGTTGGCTATTTTCGAGAGACTGTTCACGGCAGAGGTAAAGCCCTTTGCACTCACACCGGAGAGAGAGCCCATAGCATCCGCAAGAGATTTTATTTTGCCTTCAGCTGAGCCCGCGCTAACGCCCTCAAGAGCTTTCATAGCTGCAGGGATCTGAGAGATGTTATTCACAATAGATCTGATAGAACCAATGCCCTTCAATCGCTCAAGTGAGTTTGCAAGCGAGTGGATTTTTCCCGCACTGTTAGATGCCGAGCCAAGCGAATTAAGTGCCTCGGATAAGCTCTTAAGGTTTTTAGTGACCGTACCGAGCGAGCCGTTTTTCTTGAGCTCTCCCAAGGCCGAAGCGAGGTCACGAATGCCCGCCGCCCCCGTCTGAGAGGATGTTTCAATTTTTATTTGTAAATTGTCTATTGTCGTAGACATCGTTATTCACCCCACTTACTTCAAGGGTGTGCCTCCGTGGGCATCTTTTGAGCCATTTGAGCAACAAAACGAGCAAATTCAGCTTTCATTCGCTCTTGTCTTAAAGCTTCCTCTTTTGCTTTAAGTTCCCTATGCTCTGACTCTGTTATAGGAAAAGGCGCGGTAGGATATGTGTTGGGACTTGCTCCCTTTTTCAAGAACAGATTGCCAACCGTGGCTTCAAGGGCTTTGAGATTGTATACCCCCTGCATCCACATCATTTCGTTTTCGCGCCTTGTTTTAAGCTCATGTGCCTTGCGATAAAACCGGGCAAGCTCTACGTCCTTATACCAAAATTCCTCGTAGGACATTCCGATACTCATGTAAAAGGGGCAGGCTTGCTCAAAAAGCTCCGTGGCGGTTAGCCTTTCGCTACCGTCCAAGTCGCTGCGTTTCCCTCGTCACCGTCAGCCTTATTATCTGTCAATGTGTTGAGTGTTTCGGCGTACATTTCAAGAAGAACCTGAACAAAGCCCTCTTTCTCTTCGTCACCTACTTTATCGCAAATGTTGTCGTAGATCTCATCAATAAGAGCGCGTTTGATACCCTTATTGTGTTTAAGAAATGCTCCGTATACGAGCAAAGGAATCATTGTCATGGGCTTTTCGCTCACCTGTTCAAGCACGAAGCCCGTCTGCTCCATCTGTCTTACTGACTGTCTGGAATATTCAAGAACGTAATCCTTGTTCTGATAAGAAACTGTAATTCTGGTACTCATATGTACTCTCCTTTTAATTCTTAAAATTTATTATTGAGGGCGGTAATGACCGCCCTATTTTTTTACGCTGTAAATA
>JAZLCY010000081.1:0-2688 GCA_045614485.1 Eubacteriales bacterium | reverse complement strand
TGGCTTACTATATAAAGACTCACCCAGTTGAGGTCGTGGTTATCGTTGTAGCTATATTGATATTCATCGGAGTTTTTGCTTCACTTTTTTAAAATGCTAAATAATCAAGAAGACAGGGGCCGGTTCTGTGTCTTGTGTTATAACAGAATTCACCCGCAGGGTTAGTTGGCTGTTCAGTAGCATATGCTTCGAAGAGGCTTGTAAATAATCAAATGATACAAATAAACTCCCTGAATTTCAGGGAGTTTTTTGTATCAGATAAGAGATAAGAGAGAAAAGTGAAGAGAAAAGGAAAGGAGATGCCGTGGCATCTCCTTTTACTTTAATCAGTTTATTTTAATCTCAAGGCACTCGCCGCAAAGGTGGGTGCTTTTTTTGTCGGGCTGGTGGCCGCCGATAAAGAGGGAGAGGCTACCGTTTGGGGTGATGCGCTCGCCCTTTTCGTTAACCGCCTTGAGCCAATAGTCGGAGACCTTGAGAGTAAGTGTTGCACTCTCTCCTGCTCTGATCATATTTGATGAGAGGGCGCAAAGCTGGAAGTTGGGGGTGCGGGTCCTGCTATCGGTAAAGGAGGCGTACACCTGCGTTATCTCTCTTGCATCCATTTTACCCGTATTCGTTACCTTGACCGAGAGGGTAATACCCTCGCTGTCCCTTGAGAGAAGAGTAGCATCCGTATATTTAAACTCGGAATAGCCGAGTCCGTAGCCGAAGGGGAAGCGGGGCTCGGTATTGATAAATCGGTAGGTGCGGCCCTCCATATCGTAGTCGCAGATATCCTTGATCTCGTCGTCCTCGCGATAGAAGGTGACGGGCAGGCGGCCGCTGGGGGAGAAGTCTCCGAGGATAAGCTCGGCTATGGCATTTCCTCCCTGTGCGCCGGGGTACCAGGCGTGGACGAGGGCGCTTACTCTTCCAAGAAGCTCCTCTCCGATATCACAGCAGCTTCCCTGCATAACTACGGCAATTACCTTATCGCAGGCATCGCATACCGCAGAAAGAAGCTTTTTCTGTATTGCGGGAAGGGCAACTGTAGTTCTGTCGCCGCCGTCGCAGTAGTCGTTTGAGACGGTCAGCTCCTCTCCCTCGTGGTTGGGGTCAAGGCCGAGGCAAACTACAGCTACGTCTGCGCGCTTTGCCGCCTCTGCCGCTGTGCTGATGCCGCCTGCGTGCTCCGTATCATCATCGAAAAGGCGTGTGCCCATAGCGTAGTAGATGCGCGCATCGGGCAGGGCTCTTCTGATACCGTCGGTGACGGTGACGTACTCGGATGCAAGTCCGCAGTAGTTGCCGGAGAGGGCAGAGTGTGACATGGCGTTGGGGCCGATGACGGCAACCCTTTTCAGCTCCTTGCGACTGAGGGGCAGGGTGCCGTCGTTTTTGAGAAGAACGAGAGAGCGGCGGGCCGCCTCAAGATTTTTAAGGCGGTGCTCCTCGCAGTCGACGATATCGTATTCGATATCCGTATAGGGGCGAACCTCTTCAAATTCGCCGAGAAGAACTCTTGTGGTCAGCGCCTTTACAAGGTTTTCGTCAATAAGCTCCTCCGTTACAAGCCCGTCCTCAAGTGCCTTCAGAATATTGGTATATGCGCCGCCGCAGTTTACGTTGCATCTGTGGCTGAGGGCGAGGGCGGCAGAGTGAGGGCCGTCGGGGGTGATCATATGTGTCTTATGGAAATTGCATATTGCGCCGCAGTCGGAAACGAAATATCCCTCAAAGCCCCACTGCTTAAAGAGCACGTCGTCCATAAGCTGGCTGTGGGCGCAGCACGCCTCGTCGTTTGTGCGGTTGTAGGCGCCCATTACGCCCTCTACCTTTGCATCCTTGACAAGCCTTTCAAATGCGGGAAGATAGGTCTCGAAAAGATCCTTTTGTGAGGAGATAGCGTTAAAGGTGTGTCTGAGCTTTTCGGGGCCGCTGTGAACGGCCAAGTGCTTTGCGCAGGCAGAGCACTTTAAAAATTCTCCGTCGCCCTGAAGGCCGCGAACAAACTCGCATCCAACGCTTGACGTAAGGTAGGGGTCCTCTCCGTAGGTCTCCTGACCGCGGCCCCAACGGGGATCGCGGAAAATATTGATGTTGGGCGACCACATGGTAAGGCCCTTGTATATGCCGAAATCCTTTTCCTCAACGTGGCAGTTGTACTTGGCGCGCGCCTCGGTGGAGATAACGTCGGCAACCTCCCCCACGAACTCGGGGTCAAAGGATGCGGCAAGGCCTATGGCCTGTGGAAACACCGTTGCAACACCTGCTCTTGCCACTCCGTGGAGCGCCTCGTTCCACCAGTTGTAGCCGTTAATGCCAAGCCTCTCGATGGGATCGCTGCAATAAAGAAGCTGGTCGGCCTTTTCCTCTACTGTCATTTTTGAAACAAGCTCGCGGGCTTTTTTTGCGGCTTCTGCTCTTGTCATATCATTACCTCAGACGTAAGAATTTGTTGCTTTATGTACTCATTATATCATAGTATTATCGATTTGAAAAGATAATAAAAAAAGGAGATGCCGAGGCATCTCCTTTTTCTTTGGTTTAAAGTCCAAGCAACTGCTTTTTCTTTGCATCAAATTCTTCCTGTGTGATAATTCCCATGTCAAGAAGTTCTTTGAATTTCTTGATTTCATCGGCAGCGGAAACACTTGCACCACCATTGTTTATTTTTGCTCTTTCTGTCTCCCATTCACTTTTGCT
>JAZLCY010000080.1:0-14410 GCA_045614485.1 Eubacteriales bacterium | reverse complement strand
TACTCGGAAATGAGATTCTCTATTTGAGTCTTATTATCTTCATCTGCCTTGTTGAGCAGTGCAAGGTCTTCCTCATACTTTGCAGCGAGGTCAGCGAGTGCCTTGTCTGTCAGTGCATCTGCCGCTTCAAGTTCTGCTACTTTGTTATTATACTCGGAAATGAGATTCTCTATTTGAGTCTTATTATCTTCGTCAGCTTTATTAAGCAAAGCAAGATCTGCATCGTATTTTGCCTTTAACTCCGCAAGGGACAGCTTATTTGCCGCAATTTCAGCGGCTAGGGCATCGTTTTTAGCCTTGCAGTCTGCTTCAAGCGATGCAATTTTTGCATCATACTCCGCTTTATTTGCCTTTATCGCCTCGTTAAGCTCTGCAATCATGGCATCGCTTTCTTCTATGGTATAGGATTTGTCACAGGATGCGGTAGCAAAGACTGTGACAACCAATACCAAAACCATAATTAACGGCAAAAGTATTTTTCTTGCTTTTTTCATTTTTGTTCTCCTTTTTATTCCTATATAAAACAAAAAAGGTGCGCCCGCAAAGCGAGCGCACCCCAAAATTTAGATACTCCCGATTTGCTGCGACACAAAACTATCCATACAGGTATATGAAAAGATGGAGAGTACTAAAAAATGGCATAGTACACCCCTGCATGGATTATTCAGTTTTGTGTCGCAAGTTAATTATATCACAAATTTTGGCAAATGTAAACATAATTTATTTATAAATTAAAAGAAGGAACGCGGGGCGTTCCTTCTTTTTGTTATGTACTTCGCTTAGCAAAGCGTTATGATTTTGCGGTGCAAAAGTTATAGGCTTGCTTATGCGAGTGCCTCGGGATGCTTTTCCTTGATAACGGTGAGAGCCTCGCTATCCGCGCAAACGATCACCTCGCCCTTGAAGAAGCGGAGGATAGATGCGGGAACGGTGGGGGTTACGGGGCCGAAGAGTGACTTTTCAAGTATCTCTGCCTTGCCCTTGCCAAGAGCGATGAGAAGGATCTTCTTTGCAGCCATGATCTGACCGATACCCATGGTGAGAGCCTGGGTGGGAACGAGATCGCGGGATGCGAAGAAACGGGAGTTTGCATCGATGGTGGAATCGGTGAGGTCTACAAGGTTGGTGCCGTAGGTGAAGTAATCATTAGGCTCGTTGGAACCGATGTGGCCGTTGTTACCGATACCGAGAACCTGGATATCAACACCGCCCATAGATGCGATTACGGAATCGTATCTTGCTCCCTCGGTTGCAGGATCTTCTGCAAGGCCGTTGGGAAGGTTGGTGTTCTTCTTATCAATGTCGATATGAGCGAAGAGGTTATCGTTCATAAAGTAAGCATAGCTCTGATCGTGGTCTGCGGAAAGACCAACGTACTCGTCAAGGTTTACGCTCTTAACGTTCTTGAAGGAGATCTCTCCTCTTTCATACTTAGCAATAAGCTCCTTGTACATTCCGATAGGAGAAGAGCCGGTTGCAAGACCGAGAACGGCAGTGGGATTTTCCTTTACAATGTTGGCAATTACCTCTGCTGCGGCAATGCCTGCGTCATAAGCGGTTTCAGATGCAACAATCTTAATCATTTTATGTATCCTCCAAAAATTATTTAGCGTATTTCTTTACGATCGCGCGCATTTCATCAAGCCTTGCTTCCATATCGGAAACGAGCTTGAACTGGTTGCGGGCTCTGTCAAGGTTATGGCCCTCACGAGAGGTCTTGAAGTAGGTATCGCCGTTAAGGTAGTCGGTAAGGAATCTCGTTCCACACTCGAAGGTCATCATCATAGCGCCGATAGGAAGGAGCTCAAGCTCACCCTCGGTAAGACCGCCCTTTGCACCCTCGATAAAGCCCTTAACGTAAAGCTCGTAAAGAGAGATATCAAAGTTAACCTTAGAGAGATCCTTCTCATCCTCAAGAGCGGTGGTTGCACCGAAGCGGATGGAATCGCCGAAATCGTTTACAGAGTAACCGGGCATAATGGTGTCAAGGTCGATTATGCAAAGCGCCTTACCGGTCTTTGCATCGAAGAGGATGTTGTTGAGCTTGGTGTCGTTGTGGGTAACGCGAAGGGGAAGCTTACCCTCTGCATGCGCCTTCTCAAGAGTGGAAGCAAACTCTTCTCTTGAGTTAACAAACTCGATCTCCTTTGCAACGGAAGCCGCTCTGCCGCAGGCGTCCTTTGCAAGAGCTTCACGGAACTGACGAAGTCTATCGGGTGTGTTATGGAAGTTAACTATGGTTTCTGCAAGGGTATCAGCAGGATAGTTCTTAAGCTGATACTGGAAGTTACCGAATGCAACCGCGCTATCGTAGAACTGCTCGGGGCGCTCTACCTTATCGTAGCTTGCGCTATCGGTTACGAACACGAGCATTCTCCAATAGGCGCCGTCCTCATCAACGAAGTAATTCTTGCCGTCCTTGGTCTTGATAACGTTAAGAGTTTCTCTTGTGGGGTCACCGCCGTCCTTCTTGATAGACTCGGCAAGATAAGCGGTTACAGATGCAAAGTTGCCCATAAGAGCAACGGGATCTTTAAATACGTTGGTGTTGATTCTCTGAAGTATGTAATTGGTTTCAACACCGCCGTTGTTGATAACAACGAGCTTGGTGTCGTTAATGTGGCCGGAGCCATAGGTGGTTGCACTTACAAAGCTGCCTGCAACGTCAAAGTTCTCGCAAACAATCTGTTCTTTTGATTTCATATCTATCTTTTCCTCCTGAAGACCGAGAAGAGCAGCACCGAAGATGCCCGCATCATTCTTGAAGGTTGCCGCAACAACCTTGGTGCGTCCACCGTCTATGCCGAAGCTCTCGTGATAAACTCTCTCGCGAAGGGGAGCCATAAGATTTTCTCCCTCTCTTGATATACCGCCGCCGATACATACAACGTCGGGCTGGAATATATTGATCGCATTTGCGACACCGATTGCAAGATACTCAATAAACGTATCAACAACCTCAACTGCCGCCTTGTCTCCCTGTGCCTTTGCAGTGAATGCTGTCTTGCCGCTTACTCTGTCAATAGAGCCGTCGCAAAGCTTCCACATCAAGCTCTCGGGATAGAGCTTCATAAGTCTTTTTGTTTCGTTAATAAGAGCGGTGGCTGAGCAATATGCCTCAAGGCATCCGCGCTTTCCACAACCGCACTGCCTACCGTGAGCATCAATGATAACGTGGCCCATCTCTGCGGCAAAGCCGTTCATACCCTCCCAGAGAACACCGTCAAACACGATACCGCCACCAACACCGGTGCCAATGGTGATAGCAACGAGAGAGGAAGAGCCCTCGCCCGAGCCCCAAAGAGCCTCAGCATATGCGGCGCCGTTAGCATCGTTTGCAATATAAGTGGTTCTGTGAGTTGCATCAGCAAGGATCTTTCGGAAATCAGCATTCTTCCATCCAAGGTTAACAGCCGACTTAACCACACCGTCTTTTACAATACCGGGTGTTACTGCACCAACCCACTTAAGCTGATTCATAGAGATCTTTTCCTGCAAGCAGAGTGTGCGACACATAGAAGCAATGTCACGCGAGATCTCCTGACAGGATCTGGGAGCATTGGTTTTCATGCTCGTTTGCTTTACGATTTTTCTCGATACGAGATCAACAAGACCTACGGCAATATTAGTGCCACCGAGGTCAACGCCGATACAATATTCCTTATGCGACATTAGTTTACCCTCTCTATTATATTACTTTTTTATTAAAACATAACTTTCGCGCGGTAAATTTATATACATTACCAAGATTATTATAATAAAGTAGATTGACAATTACAAGGGAAAATAGTATAATATTTTGTAGAAATGACTTTTTTTGAAGATTTTTTACAAAGATTTTTATTACAAAAAGGATATTGACGACAATGAAAAGAGATGAGATCATCTCTATTTTGTGTGAAATGCACAAAATATCGGGGCTGAGAGTTTCGCTGCACGGAACGGATTTTAACGAAATAGCCGCCTATCCGGAAGAGAGGCTGCCCTTTTGCGCGGCCCTGCAATGCAACAAAGAGGAATATGAGCTGTGCCTTGAATGTGATAAAAGCTCCTGCCGGCGCGTTGAAGCGGACGGACAGCCGCTTATTTACGAATGCCGACACGGGCTGACGGAGGTTATATGCCCTCTATACAATTTCGGCACACTTACAGGATATATAATGATGGGCCAGGTTGCCTGCAGAGATACGGACAACGAGGCACTCGCAATGACACTTGTGAACCTTGGATACGATCACGCGCAGGCCGTGAGATGCGCGGCGGCTGTGCCGAGGATAAAAGAGGAGCTTTTAAAGTCTTATCTCAAGATAATGACGGTGTGCGCGGAGTATATGACACTTATAAACGCGCTCCCCTCAAGCACACCGAAACTGCCGGAGCTGGCAAAGATATACCTGCACGAGAACTATGCGGACAAGATCACGATAAAGGATATTTGCAGATCCCTTGGTTGCTCAAAATCAGCACTGCTTACCGCATTCAAAAACGAATACAACACCACAATAAACAACTACCTTTGCGAAATAAGGATACAGGAGGCTTCAAAGCTATTGAAAAACACGCAATCGAGCATAAGCGATATTGCAGATGCCTGCGGTTTTTACGACCAATCCTATTTTTCAAAGGTGTTCTCCCAGCGCATCGGTAAGAATCCGAGCGACTTCAGAAAGGACTTTACGCAATGAAGATAATCCACACATCAGATATACATCTCGACTCCGCCCTTACCTCCCACCTTTCGAGCGACAAGGTAAGAGAGAGAAAAAGAGAGCTTATTACCTCGTTCAGACAGACGGTTGAGGCGGCTGAGCGCCAAGGTGCTGTTGCATACATAATCGCGGGCGATCTTTTTGACACCGAGAAGGCGGCAAGAAGCACTATCGAAACCTTTATGCACACAATCGAAAACACCCCCTCGATAACCTTCTTTTACCTTTTCGGAAACCACGAGAAAAAGCTTATAATAGACTCGGGCATTACCCTGCCCCGAAACCTTAAGATCTTCGAGGACGGCTGGACCTATTACAGAATCGAGAATACCGTTATCGCAGGCAGATGCACTACCGAGGAGGGAATGTTTGACACCCTTGAGATAGATGCAGATAAGCGCAATATCGTGGTGCTTCACGGCGAGCTTACAGACAGAAGTGCGCCCGGCGGGTATATCGGAGTTAAGGAGATCGAGGACAAGCCGATAGACTATATCGCGCTCGGCCACTATCATTCCTACAAGGCAGAGAGGCTCTCTTCCCGATGCACCGCGGTTTACTGCGGTACACCCGAGCCGCGCGGATTTGACGAAACAGGCGACAAGGGTATCGTTGAGGTAGAGTGCGACCTTTACACAATGAGCCACAGATTTATCCCCACGGCGAAGCGGCAGGCTGTGATAGTTGAGGCGGATATCAGTGAGGCAAAGAACGTATTTGACATTGAAAATATAGTTAATAACGTTACACGGGGCATCAATTCCGGCGATATCGTGCGCGTTTTACTTACCGGTGTGCGAGAGGTTGCCTTTACTATCGACACCGAAAGGCTTGAATCAAAATTTGACACGAGATTTTATTATCTCGAGATAAAGGACGGCACACACGTTCGCATAGACCCCGAGGAATACAAGCACGACAAGAGCCTTAAGGGTGAATTTATACGCTGCGTGCTGGCGGCTGAAATAAGCGACGAGGAAAAGGCTGATATAATTGCAACAGGACTTGCCGCACTGCTTGGCGAGAGCATAGATTGAGGTGATCGAATGAGACTTAACGAGCTTTATATTGAGAATTTCGGAAAGCTTTCCGACTATAAATACACCTTCTCACAGGGGCTGAACGTTATAAACGAAGAGAACGGATACGGCAAGACCACTCTTTCCGCTTTTATCAAGTCCATGCTTTACGGCCTTGAGGACACAAGGCGCACTAAGATCGACGAGAACGACAGAAAAAAGTACCTGCCCTGGCAGGGCGGCGTTTGCGGCGGAACACTTACGTTCACCGTTAACGATAAAAAATACAAAATTGAGAGAACCTTTGCGCAGAAGGCGGCGGACGACACGTTTGCCCTTTACGACTGCGCAAGCGGAAACGAGATAGCCTTCCCGAAGGACAAGGTGCTTGGAGAAGAGCTTTTCGGCATCAATGCCGACGGATTTGAGAGAACGGTGTTCCTTTCCGAAAGACGTTTTTCCGTAAAAAACGACAACAAGACTATATCCGCGAAGCTTTCCGACCTTGTTGGATGCGACGGCGACGTTGGAGAGCTTGATAACGCGATCGATGCACTTGAAGAGAGAAGAAAATACTACTACAAAAAGGGCGGCGCGGGTAAGATCAGCGACGTTCGCGAGCTTATCGGAGGAGTTGACGACCAGATAAGCGAGATAATGACTATCCAAGGCGCACTGCCGGACAAGGAATACAGACTCTCTCTTCTTACAAAGGAGATCGGCGTACTTGAGAGAAAGCTCGCTGAATTCGAATCCAAAAAGATCCTGCGCTCGAACGAGAAGATGTACGTTGCAAAAAGGGATGCCAGGGATCAGACGAAAAAAGAACTTGCTGAGGTTGAACAATTCTTCAAGGCAAAGCTGCCGACAGCGGCGGAGATCAGAATGGCGGAAAGAGTTTACGACGAGTATATCGACCTGAGTGAAAAGAGCGAGGGCGAGAAGATCGACGGTGAAAAAGCGAGCCGCACACGTGAGGATATTTCTAAGGTGAGCGAGCTTTACGAAAAGCTCGTTAGCTACGACAAGAAGAAAAAACCGATGATGCTCTTCCCTGTTTTGTTGCCCTTGGCAGCAGTTTTCTCGGCAGTGGGAGCAATCTTCTGCTCAGTGAAGAGCTTTGGCGCGGGCGGAACCGTTGGCGGTATCTCGCTTATAGTAGCGGCGGTGCTCCTTATCGTGATCGGCGTAGCAAACGCGGCGAAGCAGATCGGCTCAAAGCCCTCCGCATCGCTTATGGAGAGCATAAGAGCATATCTTTCCAAGATCGGCATGAGCTACGTTGGTGAGGGCGAATACAGATCCGCGCTTTTGCAGATCAAGATGCGCCTTGAGGGTGAATTGCAGGCAGAAGAAGAAAAGCTTGATTCCATAAATGCAAAGAAATTAGAGCTTGCAAGACTCGGCACAGAGTACAGAAGCTTTATTGAGAACTTCCCTATCATAACAGACGATGCATTTGGCGAGATAAGAGATAATCTTGCAAGATACGAAAAACTCAGCGCAAGAGTTAAGGAAATGACCGACGACCTCTCCTATATGTCGGCGACGTACGGTCTTGACGCAGAGGCGCTTGCGAATAAGAACGAGATCACAGAGCTGACAGACGAGGACAGGATCGCTATTTCCGACGAACTCAGATCCAAGAGAAGCGAGGCGGCGCTCATAGAAAACGAATGCAGGATCAACGCAGAAAGGGTTAGCACACTTGATGAGCTTTTTGCGAAGAAAACCGAGCTGACAGATCTTTACGACTACTGCAAAAAAAGACTTGCAACGATAAACGGAGCAAAAGAATACCTCGCACTTGCAAAGGAAAATCTTACATCAAGATACCTTGGAAAGACGCGCGAGGCATTTGCCGAATACGTTAAGGCGATCGGAAATGAAAATCCCGAGCATTTTACCATGGACACAAGCTTTGGCCTTGTTAAAAGCGAGGGGGCGAAGAGCCAGCCCACCGAGGCTTACAGCCTTGGCACGCGCGACGTTTTCTCGCTTTGCTCCCGACTTGCGCTTGTTGACTCGCTTTACGAGAACGAATCTCCATTTATAATCCTTGACGACCCGTTTGCTCATTTTGACGACAAGAAATGCCAGGCGGCACTCAAGAGCATTAAAAAGATGGCGGATAAAAAGCAGATCATCTACCTGACCTGCTCAAAATCACGCGCAGTTTAACCGAATAAACACTGCAGGGGCGGAATTTTTACCGCCTCTATCTTATTGTAGATCTCTTTTTGAAAAAACATCTTGAAATAGCGCAAAAAAAATGATACAATATAGTTAAAATATTTAAAAGCGGAGATCTCAGTATGAAATTAAATAGAATATTGGCGGTAATGCTTTGCATTGCTATGGTTTTTGCGCTTGCAACCGCACTCATCGGATGCGATAACTCACATCCTATCGGCTGCGACGGACATATAGACGAGAACGGCAACCACCACTGCGACAAATGCGGCGCCTGCCTTGACCACGATGACTCTGATGCGGACGGAAAGTGCGACAGATGTGCAGAAAAGTATGAACCCAACTGCACAACTCACAGAGATGAGGACAACAACGGAAAATGTGAGGAATGCGGAAAGTGCTCCAACCACGATGACGAGGACGGCAACAAGAAATGCGACAAATGTGATGCCGACTACAACCCCGACTGCACTGCACACAGAGATATAAACACAAATCAGCTTTGCGACGAATGCGGCGCCTGCCTTGACCACTATGACGAGGACGGCAACGACAAGTGCGACAGATGTGGCGAGAGCTACGCCCCTGTTTGCGACAAGTGTGCCGACAAGAACGAGAACGGCGCTTGCGATGAATGTGGCGCTTGCCTTGATCACTGCGACGAGGACGGCAACGACAAGTGCGATCACTGTGGCGTTGACTACGCTCCCGTTTGCATTTACTGCGTTGACAACAACTTCAATCACAAGTGTGATGAATGTGGCGCTTGTACCGAACACAGCGACATAAACAAGGACGGAATTTGTGAGAGATGCGGCGGCGAATGTGCCGTTGTTTGCACCGATCACTATGATGAGGACGGCAACAAGAAGTGCGACAGATGTGATGAGGACTACAATCCCCAGTGCGAAAGCCACACGGACGCAAACGGAAACAAAAAATGCGACGAGTGCGGCGCGGACGTTCCCGGCTCAGGATCGGTAATTCTGCCCCCTCATATAATCGGATAAGGAACAAAAAGAATGAAGAAGCTTATTAATCTATTTATATCCGCAGTTGCGATCCTGTCCCTGATCCTTTCCCTTATGGCTTGCGAAGGCAAATGTACCGAGCATATGGATGAAAACAGCAACAAGCTTTGCGATAAATGTGGGGAAAAGATCACCGTAACCTGCATAGCACATAAGGACAACAACGGCAACCACAAGTGTGATGCCTGCGGATACTGCCTGCATAATGACCAGGACAAGAACAAGCTTTGCGACCTTTGTAATACCTGCCTTGATCACGATGACGAGGACGCAAACAAGAAATGCGACCACTGCGATATTGAATACGCACCCGATTGCGAGGACAATCACACAGATACTAACGGAAACTTCCACTGTGATGAATGCGGCAAGGCATACGATCACGAGGACGAAGATAAAAACTGCGTTTGCGACAACTGCGAAACACAGCTTGTGCATAAGGATCTTAACAAGGACTGCATCTGCGACGTTTGTCATACAGAAGGTCTGCACGTTGACGAAAACGGCGACTGTATTTGCGACAAATGCCGCGTTATGCAAGAGCATACCGATACAAACCGCGACTGTATTTGTGATATATGCAAGCGCGAGACCCTGCACGAAAGCCATCCCACTGAAGCATGCAAGTGCGCTATCTGCAACGAGTACGTTTATATGTACCACTACGACGGAGATTACAACTGCATCTGTGACCACTGCGGCTCGGATATGAAACACAGCGATTCTGAAAACGACGGAGATCTTATCTGCGACGTTTGCGGCAGATGCCACACTCACCTTGACGTTAACGTTGAGGGCGGCGACGGTTACTGCGACGTTTGCGGAGTATTCTTCTGGTATTAAAAACAAAAAAAGAGAACGAAATCAATTCGTTCTCTTTTTGTTTTATTACTTGTTGGCAAGCTTCATCTCATCAGACTCTGCCGCGGAGCTGTTGACCTCATCAGGCGAATGGAAGGTGGGAACTACGCGCTTCATAGCAAGCGTTATCTCCTCTGACGCGATCTTTCCTTCATTATTCTTTACAGCCTCATTCAGAATCCTGAGCTTCTCATCAACTTCCTCTCTGGTGAGAGGCTGATCCTGCTCAATGAATATAAGGTTATTCTTTGTTTTTGCAAGATGCTCTGTTTTGATAAGCAACTCCTCGTAAAGCTTCTCGCCCGGGCGAAGTCCGGTTTCGATGATCTCAATATCCACACCGGGAGTAAGACCGGAGAGCTTTATCATATTTGTGGCAAGATCGATTATCTTGATCGGCTTGCCCATATCAAGAACAAAGAGTTCACCAAGCCTTGCCATAGCGCCGGCCTGCATAACAAGACCGGATGCTTCCGGGATCGTCATAAAGTATCTGATAATGCGCTTATCGGTAACAGTTACAGGGCCGCCGTTTTCGATCTGCTTCTGGAAAAGGGGGATAACAGAGCCGTTAGATCCAAGCACGTTGCCGAATCTTACTGCGGCGAATACGGTGCTGCTGTTTGTACGGCACTGAACGACCATCTCGCAAAGGCGCTTGGATGCACCCATAACGTTGGTGGGGTTAACCGCCTTATCGGTAGAGATAAGTATAAACTTCTTTGTGCCGTACTTTTCTGCCGCGTTTGCGGTATTGTATGTACCGATAACGTTATTTTTAATAGCCTCGCAGTTGCTGTGCTCCATAAGAGGAACGTGCTTGTGCGCGGCTGCGTGGAATACAATTTCCGGGCGGTAATATGCAAATATGGCATCGAGCCTTGCAACGTCGCGCACAGAGGCGATCTCTACTGCAAGGTTAAGCTCTGCTGCATACCTACGCTTGAGCTCCTGCTGGATCTCATAAGCATTATTCTCATAAATATCAAGAATGATAAGCTGCTTGGGAGAGCATTTTGCAATCTGACGGCAAAGCTCACTTCCGATAGAGCCACCGCCACCCGTTACAAGAATTACCCTGTTTTTATAGAAGGAGATCGTTTCCTCGTTAACAACGTTAAGAGTATCTCTGAAAAGAAGGTCCTCGATCTTAACGTCACGAAGAGCGCGCTTGGTGTTGGGATCGAAAGCATCAGATTTGATCGGGAAATCGTAGATCTTTACCTTGCATCCAAGTGCACCGTAATCCTCATAAAACTTCTTAAGCTTTTTATCATCAATATCCGAAATAGCAACAAAAACCTCTTCTATCCCGTGCTCCCTGATGATCGAAGGCACTTTCTCATCAGCGGCATAAACCTTAAGACCGAGAATGCTTGTTCCGATCTTACTCTTATTGCTATCAATAAAGCAAACGGGGTTATATTTTGCACTCTTACTGAAGTAAAGCTCCTCTGCAAGAAGAGAGCCTATCTGACCGGCGCCGACTATTGCAACGGGTATCTTTTTCGAGCTATCAGCTATATTGGAGCGCTGATAACGGTACTTGTGCTGATATACAAATCTTGACGAGAGCGTCATTACATTTGCCATAGCAACGAAAGCACAACCGCGCCATGCACCGATGTGAGAAACTGTTGCAAATGATATAAAGTGGCAAAGCACAACTGCCAAAACACCGCCCATAATATCGGCAACAACGAGCATCAGATAGGTTTTAGAATCCGCATATCGCCACATGCTTTTATAAACACCGGAGGTGATTCTGGCGGAGAATATGCAAACGAACATAATTGCGACGTGGATCACAAAGCCCAATGGCATAATTCCGCTGAACTCTGCCGCATTGAACAGAGCCATAAGCACAACGGTGAGCATGTAGACGAACGAAAATATCGCTGTATCTATAAGCAGGAGCAGAAGCCTGCGCTTGCTCTTTAAAAATTCCATAAACTACCTCAAAAAGTTGTATTTATAGTTTTACCAAACTATATTATACCATTCGATTGTTGCTTTGTCAAGAACAAGAGTTTTCCATTTGTTCGCGCCGATCGTTCAACCATTTCCCACTAATTCTTGACATAGAGAGAGTTTTGGGGTAAAATACCTTTGGAGGAAAACGAGATGACCTTTACCGATATACAAAAGCTGAAGAAGCTTGATGATACTATACAGCTGAATTACAGATTTACACATATGCAGGCACAGTATCTTGAATACTATCCCGAGCTGATAACAAAGGATATGGTGGAAGAGATAAGAGAAGGCACCGATATTACCGAGAAGGAAGCCGTAGTAGCGATACTTTCAGGTGCTTTTGCGCTTACAGACAGTGAAAAAGAGGACGACCGCCTGCTTGCAAGAAAATACCTTGCAAGATCTGTCAAGATACTCGATACAAAGAAATATACCGAAGATCCCTACTACAAAAACGTTGCTCCACCTGCAGTGAAGGACACAGATTGGGAGATAAGATGGGAAACATATCCGGCATACCGCGCGGCAATCTGCGACGAGATGATAACAGACCCCGATCTTACCGAGATAGCGCCGCTTGGATTTTTTAATGATGATTTCACATTCCCTGCAGTGCTCGAAGGTGGAAACGAGTGGATGACACTGACCCCCATTGACGTTGACACCGTGCAGGATGCGATACGCGATGCACACGGCAAGGTTATAACCTTTGGACTCGGCCTTGGATACTACGCATATATGGCGGCAAGGAAGGATAACGTTTCATCCGTTACGGTTATTGAAAAGAGCAAAAAGGTTATTGAGCTTTTCAATAAATACGTTTTGCCAAGATTTGAATGCAAGGATAAGATAAGAATTATAAATGCCGATGCATTTGAATATGCAGAAAAAGAGATGCCCGAGGAAAAATACGACTACGCCTTTGTTGATACCTGGCGAGATGCCTCGGACGGATTGCCCATGTACGAAAAAATGAAAAAGCTTGAATATCTTTCGGAAAACACTGAGTTTTCCTACTGGATAGAAAGCTTTATCCTCTCACGCAAGAGGGCACAGAAATATGAATTTTTGAAAGAAAAAGTTGACACGGGTGCTCCCGATGCACCAAAAAGCTATGCCGACTTTATCGAGGAGCTATACAAATAATGGGAGCTGTTTTTGAATTTGAAAAAGAAAAGCTTTTAATGGGCGTTATCTATCACGACGAGGACGTGCTTAACAAGGTTCTTGCCGAGCTTACAGAAAAGTTTGGTAAAATAGATATGATAAGCGAGGAATATTCCTTTTCCCGCAATTTCTCGAGCTACTATGATGAGGAGCTTGGCGGCGAGGGAATGAGAAGGATATACAGCTTTGACGAGCTGGTTGACGCATCGATGCAGGCAGAGATCAAGGAATATACCAACGAGCTTGAAAAGAAGTACAGCGATGGGGACAGGCGGCTTATCAATCTTGACCCCGGATTTATGAGCCACGGCAGATACATGCTGCCAACGACGAAGAACGCAAGCTTCCGCATCCCATTGAAACGAGGAATATACACCGAGATGACACTTTTCTTTGCGAGGGGAAAATGGCAAAAGCTGATCTGGACATACCAGGATTATCAATCCGAGCTTGTGCTTGCCTTTCTTACCAAGGTTAGAAAAAAGTATTTAAAACAGCGCCAGGAAGAAAAATAAAAAAATAAAGGTACGGTCAGCAGGTGACCGTACCTTTTCTATTGAGAGAGGTGAAATTACTTAACTTCAACTTCTGCGCCAGCTGCCTTAAGCTGCTCAGCGATCTTCTCAGCCTCATCCTTAGCGATAGCTTCCTTGATAGTCTTGGGAGCGGACTCAACGAGGTCCTTAGCATCCTTAAGACCAAGGCCGGTGATCTCACGAGCAACCTTGATAACTGCGAGCTTGTTAGCGCCTGCAGACTTAAGGATTACGTCGAACTCGGTCTTCTCCTCAACAGCGGGAGCTGCTGCGCCAGCTACGGGAGCTGCTGCTGCAACGGGAGCTGCGGATACGCCGAATTCCTCCTCAAGAGCCTTTACGAGATCTGCGAGTTCAAGAATAGTAAGACCTTTAACAAGGTCAAGAATCTGTGTAGTCTTTTCGTTCATTTTATTATCCTCCAATTATTTATTAGAATTAATTAGTTAGCAGTTTTTAAATTAAGCCTCTGCTGCGGGCTCTTCGGTAACTGCCTCTTCAGCGCCACCTTCGTTTTCTTTGTCAATCTTAGCCTGAAGCACGTATGCAAAGCTGTAGAGAGAAGACATAAGGCTGCCCATCATCTTAGCAACAAGAACTTCCTTAGAGGGAGTTGCTGCAAGTGACTCAACGCCTGCCTGATCAAGAATGCCACCGTCAACAAAACCTGCTTTGATCTCAAAGCACTTGATCTTGTCTGCGTATTCCTTCATGATCTTCGCGGGAGCGATGGGATCATCCTGGCTAACTGCGATAGCGGTCATGCCGGAGAGATACTGCTTCATATCACCGTAGCCTGCGATATCGCATGCTCTACCAGTAAGAGTGTTCTTCATTACTGTGTACTCAACGCCTGCCTTACGGAGAGCGGCGCGGAGCTCGGTGTCTTCTGCTACTGTAATGCCTTCGTACTTTAC
>JAZLCY010000079.1:0-1861 GCA_045614485.1 Eubacteriales bacterium | reverse complement strand
GCCCCTTTCAGCGCAATCACGTAAGAACGGTGCTGATAGAGCTTCAATGGGTAAAGTCCGTGCTTGTTGAGCATTGGAAAATGAGTTGCGATTATCAGCTTTTTGTAGGTAATCTCGCCGTAGTTGGTTTTCGCCTTGTGCGGCATCAGCTCCACAACCTTGGTATGCTCATATATCGGCAACTCTTTTGCAATCGTATATAGGAATTTCAACGGGTGAAACTGCGCTTGATCCGTCACGCGAACAGCCCCCGACACCTTGAAAGGAAGTTCTTCGGCGTCCGAAAGCTCTGCTTTCACACCGATTCGGTTAAGGGCGTTGACTTCCTTTTCGATTTTCTTGCGGTCATTTAAGGAGTAGACGTAGGAACCCCTTGCTTCATAGTCGCAATCGACGTTCTCGCAAAGTCGGGCGTATTCCTTGCACGCTTTTTTCTGTGCCTCTGCGTAAAGCCGCGCCTTGTTCTCACCAAAGCGACGTATCATCTTGTCGTAGATCAAACCGTGTTGCAGGGTGATCTTTGCGGTGGTGTTCTTGGTGATACCTCCGCAAAGCTCTGTCGCTTCCACCAACAGACAATCCACACCTGCGTTTTTCAGCTTGTAAGCGCACAAGATTCCCGCAATACCGCCGCCAACGATCAGAACATCGGCACTTTTGCTTTCCTTTAATGTATTAAATCGCACTTGTGGTGCGTCGTTTTCCCAAATTGATTCCATATTTATCCTCCACACTTTAATATCATTAGTTTTTGTCGCTTTCATAACAGCTATACGCATATTGGGGTTCATTTTATCGCACACTAAAAAGAAACGGTTGGAGTTAAAATGGAAATAATCAAGGTCATACTAACGGCTCTGCTTTCGGTAGCGTCGTTATTCATCATTACAAAAATTATGGGGCACAAGCAGGTAGCACAGCTCGACTTTTTCGACTATGTCAGCGGCATTACTATCGGCTCGATCGGTGCGGAGCTTGCCACTGAGCTTGAAAAACCATATAAGCCGTTGATCGCTCTTGCTATTTACGGTCTCGCCTCGCTTCTTTTGAATTTGCTTGCACATAAAATTCCGCGCACACGTAAGTATATCAACGGAACGCCCACGATACTCATGAATGACGGCAATCTCTATCGAAAGAATCTCAAAAAGGCTAAGCTTGACTTATCCGAGTTTATGCTCCTTTGTCGGGAGCAGGGATATTTTGACCTTGACGAGATTCAGACCGCCATCTTCGAGCACAACGGAAAGCTATCGATCCTACCCAAGGCGGCAAACCGTCCCGCAACACTCGATGACTTGAAGATCACGGCAAAAGCGACGCACATAGGAGTTGAGGTTATTATGGACGGGCGCGTAATGGGTGAGAATCTTTCTCGAATGGGGAGGGACGTGAATTGGCTTACAAAGCAGTTAAATATACAGGGATGCAAGGATGCGAAAGAGATCTTCCTCGGCATCTATCGCCCTGAGGAAGATAAATTAACGCTATACAAAAACGAAGGGTGAATCCCTTTGCTGTGACCCTATCCTTAAAATAGTTTTAGCCTCGGCAAGGAAACTCCCTGCCGAGGCTTTTACAATTACTCTACATTACGCCGCGCCCACTTTCTTTTTTTCTTTCTCCTCCTTCTCCAAACGTTCCTTTTCCTCGTATTCCTCACGCCACTTTTGAAATTTCGCCATTTCTTCCTCGTTATCAAAAAACTCTGTGATGATAGGCTCATACATGCGCACGATCTTAAGTATCCCGTGTTCGGGGACTTGGGATCGACAGCGGTAACCGCCAACCTTGTTATCAAGGATAAAACGCGCCATACACAAAAACCATTTCCATCTGTTTATCTTTCCCAATCGATCAA
>JAZLCY010000078.1:0-18808 GCA_045614485.1 Eubacteriales bacterium | reverse complement strand
ATATTTATGCAGAGGTATCGAAGCGGTCATAACGGGGCTGACTCGAAATCAGTTTGTGCCAAAAGCACACGAGGGTTCGAATCCCTCCCTCTGCGCCAAAAATGAAGGACATCCTTTCGGGTGTCCTTTATTTTTTGGTACAGTCGGTCGGTCACGAATCCGGCGCACCGCGCGGTTCGCATACCGCAGGCACAAATTTCACCTCGAGAAACAAAGCTTCCGCGGTATCTGGCGTTTGCGTGGGAATACCTGCCCACAAGCATTTAAGCCTACGGCATCTTGCAAATCAACCGCACGCTAGCCATACCTCTCCCTCTGCGCCAATAAAAAGAGGACTCCTTGATGGGAGTCCTTTTTTTGATGCATCGGGATGGGACGAAACCTCGTTCGCAAAGCGAAACGAGGTGTACGCATACCACCGCTCTATAAAAACTTAACTATTATGATATATCTTACCCCATTGTTGCAATTTTTCCCTTTACATGCTATAATTTGGGCACAAGGTAAAAACAAATAAAGGAGCGACTATGGTTAAGCTTTTTAATTTTTGGTACTTTTTCTTTATAGTTCTTTTAGCAGGCGCGATAGTAGGACTTTATTTTTTACTAAGAAAAAGAACAGACAGAACGAAGAAATGGGTTCTTGGCTCAATTCTGTTCTTTAACCTTGCACTTCATTTTTTAAAGCTTGCTTTTCCGCCGTACAGCACAGATCCCGAGCTTGCAATGAGAGAGGTGTGGTTTGTTAACGTTTGTGCAACGAGCGTATTATTCTTCCCTTTTATTTTCATATCAAAGAGCAAAACGGCAAAGGACTATATGGTGTTTTTGGGTATTATAAGCGGCTTTTTGGCAATGCTTTATCCCACTGAGGCACTTAATAAGAGTGTTTTAACGTTGGATTTGTGGCGTTTTTACATCTGCCACGGCATTATTATTGGCATTCCGATGCTTACATTATTGTTAGGGCTACACAAACTTGACGTAAAACGCATTTGGAAAACACCGATATGCATGTGCGCGATGCTACTGTTTATAATCTGCAATCAGGTTCTTCAAAGCGAGCTTGGAATCATTCCATTAAGAAACGGCGATATGTTAAATATTAATTTCACTAACTCTTCTCTGATTTGGGGTCCTACCGATGCAGTTGCAGTTCTATTCTCGTGGTTGACTCCCGGATTTATGAAGAAAATCCCCGTAGGCGAATTTGCGGGACAGGAAAAGTATTGGCCGTTCTTTTGGATGGTACCGGGAATAGTATTTTATTTTCTGTTGATTCCGCTTATAATATGCTTGATATTTGATTTCAAAGCAACGATCAATACCTTTGCAAGCTTTTTCAAGCTCTTTAAGTTTAAGAAAAAGAACAATAACAAAAGCAGATGAAAATGGCTGAGTCACTAAGAACTCGGTAAAATCAAATCTTTCAAGCAAAAAGTGGCAAAAAAGATGTGGATACTGCGCTTGCAGTATCCACATCTTTTTATTCGGTTATGTCCAAATGAGAAAGCTATTTTTCATTTATGCCTCGGAGAACATATCCTTGCCTACACCACAGAGGGGGCATTCGAAGTCCTCGGGAAGATCCTCGAACTTTGTGCCGGGGGCGATGCCGCCTTCTGCGTAGCCCTCGTTTTCGTCATATTCCCAACCGCATGCGTCGCAAACGTATTTCATAATTAAAAGCTCCTTTTGGTAAGTTTATTTAAATTAAAGTTCTGCTTTCCAAAGCCCGTGAAGGTTGCAGTATGCATATACGGCAACAGGCTCTTCGCCGCAGAGCGCAAAGCTGACCTTAGGCTCGCTACCGGGAGTGAGCGCCTTTCTCTGACCGCCCTTGGTTGTTTCAAGATAAACCCAAGCAATATGATGCTCCTCTGCCATAGGGTGAAGAACATCGCCAACAACAACCTCAACAATATTGCCGTTTACGGTAGCAACGGGAATGTGCTTTTCCCTGCTTGCCTCAACAACACCTGCCTCAAGCTCTGTCATCTTTTTGCCACAGCAAACAACGTTTACCCCGGAGGAATGGATCATTCCTACAAGGTTGCCACAGGTTTCGCAAATATAAAATTTCTTTTCGCTCATATTATTATCTCCATTTCTATTAAATTAATTCATTACAAAGCTCTGCGAGCTGATCACGGCTTGCGTCGTTCAGTGCAGAGGTAATTTTAACTGACGTTTGGGTATAGGTAATATCCTTAAGCTCCTCAAGCATTCCCTTCATCACCTTTACCGCCATAGGTGCCCATGTGCCATTCTCTATAAGGCCTATAGTTCTGTTCTTATATCCGCGCTCGGTCAGGTGGTTTATAAACTCACGCATAAACGGGAAAATATCGCCGTTATAGGTTGTGGTGGCAAGAACGAGCTTGCTGTATCTGAATGCATCCTCAACCGCCTCCGCCATATCGCACCTGGCGAGGTCGCTTACCGCAACCTTTACACCGCGTTCAGTAAGCATCTTCTCAAGCTCAAGCACGGCTTTTTTGGTGTTTCCGTATACCGAGGTATACGCTATTGCAACACCCTCTTCCTCAGGCTGATAGCTTGACCAAACGTTATAAAGATTGATATAGTAACCAAGGTTTTCCTTAAGCACGGGGCCGTGCAAGGGGCAGATGATCTTTATATCCAATGCCGCCGCTTTTTTGAGAAGTGCCTGCACCTGTGCACCGTATTTACCAACTATACCGATATAATATCTTCTTGCTTCGCAAGCCCAATCCTCTTCTGTATCAAGAGCGCCGAATTTACCGAATCCGTCTGCCGAGAAGAGCACCTTATCGCACTCGTCATAGGTAACGATAACCTCCGGCCAATGCACCATGGGAGCTGCAATGAAGGACAAGGTGTGCTTACCGAGGGGGAGCTTGTCCCCTTCCTTCACCACAATTCTTCGCTCGGCAAAATCAACACCGAAAAATCCCTGCATCATTGTAAACGCCTTTTGCGATGAAACGATTATTGCCTCGGGATATGCATCAGCAAAAGCGGTGATGCAAGCAGAGTGATCGGGCTCCATATGCTGAACAACGAGATAATCGGGAGTTCTTTCGCCGAGGGTTGCCTTGATATTATCAAGCCACTCGCCGCCGAATGCCGCATCGACCGAATCCATAACCGCTATTTTCTCATCTATAATAACGTAGGAGTTATACGCCATTCCGTTAGGAACCTCATACTGTCCTTCAAAAAGATCAATTTTTCTGTCATTAACGCCAACGTATTTTATATCCTTGGTGATCTCCATTTTGAAACTTCCTTTGCTTTATAATTACACTTAATTATAACACACCCACAAGAACAAAATCAATAAGGGCGAGAGTTTTTTTACAATTTAGAAAAAACGAATTAAAAAAGCAGGGCGAGAAAATCGCCCTGCAATATTTTATTACGAGATCTTTGCGGTATATTCGGTTACGTTAAGCACGGTCTCACCGTCTATCTGAAGCGCCGTGGGGCGATCAAATTTAACGGTTATTTCCTTGCCTGAAAGAATGGTAACGTATTTCTCGTGCTTTACATGCTCTCCCTTGAAGATGCCGGGGAATATCATAAGAGTCTTAAGCCTGCCCGATCCGTGGAAGATACAGGTGGAAAGCTTGCGCTCACCGTCTCTTGTCTGTGAGGGAGTGGGAAGCATACCTCCGCCGTAGTGTCCGCCAAACATAGCGGGCGCGATCCACGTCTTCTTAAACACTCTCTCAACTCCATCGATAATAACGGTTGCGGTAACGGGCTTGAATGCACCGAGCATACCCTTTATAGCGATTGCGGTGTAATTGGGCTTCTTGCCCTTAGCTCTTACCTTATCGCCCTCCTCACAGCAATAGCCGTCCACACCAAAGCCTATACCGTTGATAAACTTGGTGGTCTTGCCGTTAATGGTAACGGTGGGAAGATTGTGAAGATACTGATCTATCTCAAAGGGCTCGGTTGCATCTGCCTTATTGATATCAACCGCAAAGTCGTTGCCGGTGCCTGCGGGGAAATAATATATCTTAGCCTCGGTGGTAAGCTCTCCGATATCGTTTATAAAACGGTTAAGAGTTCCGTCACCGCCGTAGAGAATAAACGAATCCTCTGCAGTAAGTTTTTCAAAGAGCTTATCGTAGCTCTCGATCTCGGTTATATCAACAACCTGAGCGCCAACCTTTTCAGCATACTCCTTTGCAAGCTCTGCTGATTTACCGTGTCCCGAATGGGGATTATATGCTATGTACTTCATTATGACTTCCTTTCGATGTCGAAAATGGACATAAAATGTCGTAAATTGTTGCGATATTGTGAAGATTATACTTCCGAATTATAAACTGAAAATAAACTAAAAATAAACTAATCAAATTTCTTCCTTTAGAAGAAGGACGCGGAAGGTGTTTACTCCACCCTCGCTAAGCACCTCAACCTCGCCGCCGTGCAGTGTTACGATGCTTTTTACAATGGAAAGACCGATTCCGTTGCCGGATCTGGTATGCGACTTGTCCGTTTGATAAAACTTAGCGAATATCTTTGCCTTTTCCTCTTCTGTGATCTCCTTGCCGTTGTTGCCTATGCTAACGGCTATTTTACCTTCGATCTCCTTAACGTCAACAATAAGATTGCCGCCGACGTATGAAAACTTTATTGCATTGTCAATAAGATTGAGCCACACCTGCTTCAAAAGATCCTCAGAGGCATTGACGTAATACTCATCGAAATCCATCGTGATCTCAAGCTGCTTTTCAGTCCAGTTCTTCTCAAAGAGAAGCACCGACATACGAAGCTGTTCGGAGAGGTTATATTTGCTCTTATCAACAAGTATCGTTTGATTCTCTATCTTAGACAAGCTCAGAACGTTCGTTGTCATCATAGCGAGCCTGTCGCTTTCCTCCTCGATAATGTCAAGATACTCCTTCTGCTTTTCGGGAGAGATCTTTCCGCTTTTCATCAGAGTTATAAGTCCCTTGATCGAAACGATAGGAGTTTTGAGCTCGTGCGAGAAATTATTTATGAAATCCGAGCGCAATATCTCAGTTTTCTCAAGCTCACCTGCAAGGCCGTTGAATGTTTCTGCCATACTTGTGAGGGGGTGCTTTTCGCCGAAATTAAGACGGGTGCGATATCTACCCTGCGAAAGACGGGACATACCGACAAGCAATTTTTTAATAGGACGCATAATAAATCTTGCAACAAGGAACGCAAGCGCAAAACCTATCGTTACACTTATGATACAGAAGCTGACCACGATAACACCGAACGGTACTTTGTCGTTATCGATCGCACCGAACTGCTCGAGAATGAACTGCATCAGCGTTGCAAAAAGAATAGCTATCAGAAGCACGAGTGCCGTGCCACCCACAAAGCTCATATAAAGCTGCCTTGTAGCCTTATTCGGCAGGTTTACCTTTGGTAAATTTACCATGGTTTTCCTGTTCTTTTTCATTTTTTCTTCACCGCCTTGTATCCAAGTCCTCTGATATTATCGATCTCAAACTCGTCCCAGCCCTCAAATCTCTTCCTTAGCCTTCCGATATGTACGGTAACTGTTTCCCAACCGGTTTCGCAGTCAACACCCCAGATCTCATCCATCAGCTGAATTCTGGTGAATATCTTATCGGGATATGAGAGCAGCTTATAAAGGAGCTGAAACTCCTTTTGCGGCAACTCCTGAGACGTGCCGTGGCCGGTTACCGTATATGAATCGTAATCGAGAACAACGTCTCCGATCACGATCTTTCTTTCACTCTCAATGCTTGCGCGGCGCAGAAGCGCTTTAACGTGAAGGATAAGCTCCTCGGGATCAAGGGGTTTTGACATAAAGTCGTCTATTCCAACGAGGAATCCACGCTTTCTATCCTCGGGCAACTGCCTTGCCGAAACCATAAGGATAGGAAGCTTATCATTTGTCATTCTAAGCTCTCTTGTGAATTCATAACCGTCCATACCCGGCATCATAATATCCACAATGGCGAGATCTATATGTTCCTTCTCATAAACGGCAAGTGCTTCAATGCCATTTGCAGCTTCAAGTACGTTATATCTTGCAAGCTCAAGGGTTTCCCTGAGCACGAATCGAATGTTCTTATCATCATCAACAACCAAAACGTTAATCATAATAAAAGCCCTCCTTTCCCCTATTATAACTCCTAATAACGAAAAAATAAAGTATTATTTTAAATTTATTGTAATAAACAGTCGAAAATGGCGAAAAGTTATTGACGGGGCACGCTGTTCTATGATAAAATAAGGCGAAAAACAAATCTCTTGAGGTGGATATGAAGAACAAAGACGTTATGATAATCGGTGTTGCGGGCGGAACAGGTAGCGGAAAAACCACTCTTGCCGCACATATTGCAAGAAAATTCGGAGATAAGGTTGCCGTTATTACCCACGACAGCTATTACAGAGCACAGAACGATAAGACGTATGAAGAAAGGTGCATGCAAAACTACGACCACCCGGACGCATTCGAAACCGAGCTACTGAAATCACACGTGAAAGCGCTTGTAAATGGCAAGGCAGTTGACGTGCCCGTTTATGACTACACTGTGCATAACCGCTCGGACAAGACGGTTACTGTTATGCCCAAGACCGTTATCGTGCTTGAAGGCATTCTCCTCTTCCACGATAAAGAGCTTCGCGATATGATGGATCTTAAGATCTTCGTTGACACAGATGCCGACGAGAGAATTCTTCGAAGAATTATAAGAGACACCGAAGATCGCGGAAGAACACTTGACTCTGTTATAACACAGTATCTTACCACGGTTAAACCGATGCACAACGCATTTGTTGAGCCATACAAAAGATATGCCGACATCATCGTGCCGGGCGGCGGATCTAACCCCGTTGTTCTTGATATGATAATGACGAGGATTTCCAAGCAGCTTGGATAATAAATGAAAAACGAAAAGAAAGTATAACACTGTACCGTGAAGGCAGGATAGTGTGCAAAAAGGACGAGGAAAAAACCTCGTCCTTTTTTTGTTGAATATAAAACTGCTTTACGGTAGGTAGCAAAGCGTAGCCTTTTTACTTTAAAGACAGAGTCTTTACTTTTCCTTATAATAAAGCATACAGTGGCAGTAACCTTCAAAATCAGGGTCAGCGATCTGCTCGCGGAACTCACGGCAGATGCACTTATTATCCTCTGTTCTTTCAAGGCGGCAGGGACAGTATCCACCCTTAGCCTTAAGGCCGGCCTTGATTGTTTCAACTACCTCTTTATTCTCGTTTAATCTGACTTTTGGCTTCATAATTTTAACTCTCCTGTTTCAATTTTTGAGTTTTTTATTGACAAATTTCGCGCTGAAATATATAATATATTCATTAACAAAATCTACGAAAGGATACCGATATGAAAAAAATACTTGGCGAATTTAAAACATTTATAACCCGCGGCAACGTTGTTGATATGGCAGTCGGCGTTACCGTCGGCAGTGCGTTCACTGCTATTGTTAACGGGCTTAGCAACTTTATCCTTAAGCCTTTGATCAATTACATACTCTTCTGGATATTCCAAGGCGAGAACGGCTTGGCAAATATGTACACCGTTCTTATTCCCCACAAAGCTGCAGAGGACTCTACCACTGCAGTTATGCACAGTAAACACGGAATGATCGAACTTGCACAGTCGATCTACATCGATTGGGGTGCATTTATTAATGCAATACTCAACTTTATGATCATTGCAGTTGTTCTCTTTGCAATCGTTAAGATCATTAACACTGTAAGAGAAAATGCTGAAAAGTTCCAGGCATACGGTACAAGCAAGAAGCAGTTCTATATTGAACTCAAGGCTGCCGGTGTTAATCCCAGAAACAAGGTTGCAGTTGCTGCTTACCTTGAGGCGAAGGAAAAGGCTGCTGCTGAGAAGGCTGCTGCTGAAGCTGCTGCCGCTGCTGAAAAAGCAAGACTCGATAGACTTGAAAATCCAACAACAGAGGATCTTCTTAAGGATATCCGCGAGCTTCTGAAAGATAAGAAATAATTTAAAAAAGCAACTCTCACCGCGGTGGGAGTTGCTTTTTTTAGCGAAAAAACTCCTTATACGGCAGTTTTCAGCCACTCGTCTCTTGCCTTGTTAAAGCTCGTCATATATAAATTAAGACCGATAGAGGTCAAAAGCTCCAAAACGATAACTATATACTCAACGATCATAGGAGCACTTGTCCACACGTTAGCGCCCGATGCAACGATGCTGGGGGCAAGGAGCGCCATAATGCCAACGCCAACAAGAGTTCCCACACTGGTTGTAAGGATCACTGCGAGGCGAACGATATTGAATATCATATACTTAACGTACTCGCCGGGATTTGCCTTAGCAAACTCACTCGTTTTTGCAAGATCAAAGCTGAGCTTACGGGTGGATACGGCGTTTCTTTTCCTTGTTGTTGTGGGAATGTTAACTGCGCCGTTTGCAAGGTGCGGAATAATATTAACACCTGTATTTTCGGTGTACTTATAAAGCATTTTGGGAACAAACGCCTCAGAAAGCACGAAGGGGAAGGTTTTAAGGCTATACGCGATAAATTCAAACACGATGGAGAGCATCAGTATGGTTGAATTGATGTCCCACGAGACAAGATTTGCCTTGTTAATGGTGAGCAAGAACATAATACCGCCCGCAACCATCAAAACGATGGAGATGGCATACCAGAGTGACTGATTGGAAAGAAGTGCAATAATGGGATGCTTCTTTTTGAATGCCTTTACGTGATCAACGACGGTATCCACTGATACATCGGAGCTTTCGATAAGGGGATTGAATTTCGGGAGCTTTATGCCGCAACGCGAACAGGTATCCGCATCCTTCAAAGCAAGTGTGCCGCATTTAGGACAGGTTCTTACCTCCGTGTTACAATGGGGGCATACCTTTGCTTCTTCGGGGATTTCCCTGAAGCATCTGGGACAACTTTTAAGTGCCATATTGTTTCTCCGTTCATAATAAAATCTTTTGCGAGAAAATTATAGCACAAAAAAATTCACTTGTCAATCGCTAATAGCACCGATACTACATGAAAAACGCACTCGCATTGACTTTTGCAATCCATGTTGATATAATGAAAGTACAAAACAGATCTCAGGGGGAAAATATGAAAACGCTGAGAAAGATCATTGAAGAATTTATATATCCGCGATTTGAATTTTATACCGATCTCGTTTACCGAGAGGGAGAGGACGTAACCTACCTTGGCATCAAACTGCTTGACGACGAGTCCAAGTTTACACACGGAACGCTCGTTAACGCGGCGGCAACCCTTTATGCTCACTACGTTAAGACCGGTGACGCGAGGGCGGACGAGGTGCTGAAAAGACTGCACTTTTTTATCGAGATAGCAGCAAAAAACGTTTGTAAGACCTGGGGCAAGCTTGCGATACTGCGCGCCTTCAATACCCTGCACACGGCCAGCCTGCTTGACAGAATATCCAAGGAACACATAGAGCTTGTTAAGGACAGAACCGACTACGACGACTTCTTTGACAAGGAAAAGGTAGAGCTCAAAAATATGGCAACAAACTATATGCAGGTTGCCTTGGCTTGCGCTGCATACCGTGAAAAGCTCGGCTTTGAAAACGACGGAAATTCAAGAAAGATCAAGGAAAAGCTTTCGGATATACTGAAAGAAACGACTATAAACGGCTGGCTTGACGACGAAATACCGTTTGGACGATTTGACAGATACTCTATCGTTTTGGCTGCCGAATTTGCAGATACAGCAAGGCTCGCAGGACTTGAGGCACCAAGGTTTATACTTGACAACATGAGATTAACCGTTGATGCGATGCTCTTTATGGCGAACAAAAATGGCAACGGAATCTGCTACGGAAGAAGCGTTGCTATCCACGGTGACGGTGCGGGAGCTGAGGTGCTCTCATCCGCATTTGCCGAGGGTCTTATCGCTCCCGATGAAAAACCGCTTGCACTTGCATACTGCTACGCCATTTACGAGAAGAAAACAAAGTATTGGTTTGACTACGAGAAGAACTCCTTTAATATGTGGTGGGACGGACACGGACACGATGTTTATCGCCCTGTTGAAAGACTGCTTGAGACTAACCTTGATGCGCTTTTGCATATGTATAACGAGCTTAAGAGTTATGAGGAAGCCGGTGTTGCGGACGAGGAAATAAGCTACGATTTTACAACGCCTGAAGAGTGGCAAACGCATGCAATAGAATTCGTAAAGGACGAGGCGACAGCCAGAACTCTTTATATACTGAAGCGCGGCGATAAGCTTGTATTTTTACCCTTTGTTGCCTTCGGGAACAAGTGGGGCAATCATGCGGCATACTATCCTTTCCCTGCTATTTCGGGCGGATATCTTGAAGCGGCTCAGCAGGCGGAATACCCCTACTTTGTTCCGGAATATACAAGCAAAAACGGAGCCAAGTACCGCCCCGTGCAATATTATACAAAAACGAATATGCAAACTTTTATTGACAAAATCGAGATTAATGCAGAAGGAATGCTCTCGAAAATGGATGGCAAGATTGCCAAAAAGACCGATATCCCCTTCTCTATCAAATACGTGTTTGATAAAGATGCAATAGACGTTGAATTTAAGGTTGAAGCCGACATGATCGGTGCAGAAATGATCACCCCTGCCGATAGCAAGTCAACCTTTGCCGCGCACGGCTTTGAATCAACCTCTGCTATCGTATCCGACGGCGGCATAGAATACAGAGCTATTCACGGCGAGATCAAGAAACTTACACTGCACAAAACAAAAAACTATACAAAGCTTGGATACACGATAAATTTATAAAAAACGAGCGAGGATGCACAGCGCATCCTCGCTCTTCTGTTTAAAAGTCAATAAATCCTTTTTATCCCGTTACGTTAGTTTTCGCAACGCCTTTATATTGCGAGATGATCCAGCGTTCAGCAACGTCCATTTCTATCTCGTGGCCGCCATCGAAAATTTCAAGGAAAACGCGGGCATTGGGGTTATACTCCTGTATTTTGGAGTAAAGCTCGATGCTGTGAGACATAGGCACAACGTTATCCCATTTGCCGTGAAAGATTTTAAGATTTGCTCTTGCTATATTCTCCACGTATGCAACGGGTGAGCGACGGCGCATCTCATCCTCATCACCCGAACAGCAAGCAACAACGTGCGCCTTATAATTCGGGTTCTGGCGCGTCCACTTTTTAAGATCAGTTATCGGAACGTATGCACCGACAGCACGGAACATTTTAGGTGCGATGCCGCAAAGCATAAGCGCCATATATCCGCCGCCGGAAAGACCGAGAAGAAACACGTTCTCAGCATCCACATTATATTCTTTTATAACGTAGTTTATAGCATCGATAACGTCCTGCTTTGAAACGTCAGAACCGCAAGCTTCAGTACATCTCTCGTTGCTCACAAGATTCGGCCCTCTGAACTCAGGCAAAAGCAGGTTGAAATCATGCTTTTGTGCCAAGGGCAACATATTATCGATCTGGTTATGCCTGTCAAAGCTCCACGTGTGTAAACCTACGAGAAGGGGCCTGCCCTCCTCCTTTGCCTGATAAAACAGGCTCGGCTGCATACTACCGTCAACTGTTGATTTAACTAAAATTTCCATAACTACCTGAACTTTACGGGCGCGCCCGCCTTTTCCTCGGATACATCCTGCGATTTGCACTCTGTTTCGGCAAGAGAATCTTTTGCTTCAAGAATAGACTTTACAACGGCATCTGCCGCGATATCTATCGCAACGTCGGAAAGATGAATAAGATCGTCTGAAACGTATTTTTCGGTATCACCGGCGAAAAGCGAGTGCAGGTCGTTGATCACAATTCCTTTCTCAAGAAGAACAGGAACTATAGCCTCATTATATTTCTTTATCTCTTCATTATCGTTGTAGGGGTTGTTCTCTCTTACGGGGGTTGTGGTGGCGAATATCACCTTCTCATGCCTTGAAAGAAGTATATCCGCAATCCTTGAAACAGTGGCAACGTACTCCTCAACTGAGGTGAACATTCCATCCCCGAATATATTGCAGATATCCCACAGCCCACAGTTCCAGTGAACGATGCGGCTGCCTGCCATATCGTTCTTCCAATCCCACATTCCGCGCAGATTGTACTTGGCAAAGCGGCAATTTTCCGCCGGCGCGAAAATCTCAAAATCCTCGCCAAGCTGCTCTCTCACCTTTGCCTCATATTGCATTCTTATAGAATCGCCTATCAATGAAATCTTCATATTTTCCCCTTAGCTCACTATCTTTTCTCGGTGCAGAGCGCAACAAGCTCTTCAACGGTGGAGAATGCAACGCATTCAACGCTGTCTGCCGCGCCGTAGTATATCTTAACCGTTCCGTCATCCTCCGCGATCATACCACCGGGGAAAATAACGTTCTGACGGAAGCCGTAGTCCGATTCATAAGGCATATCAGGAACTATAAGGGGCTCTTTGCTCATACCGATAACCTTTGCCGGATCTTCAAGATCAAGAAGCATTACACCTGCGGTGTAGCGCTTGTTCCAATTAAGATCCCATTCTGTCTGTCCCCTGCCCTCAAGCTCCATATCTACCGCGTGGAAAAGAGTGAGCCAGCCGTATTTAGTCTTGATAGGGGGTGCGGACGGGCCGATCTTATCGTTGGCATAGGGTACGTCCTCCACGCCGAGAACCAGCTCGGATTCGCCCCAGAACTTAAGGTCTGCCGACTTGGAAAGCCATATATCAAATCTATCCTTACCGCGGCTGTACACAGGGAAAGGACGCTCAAGGCGAACGTAATAACCGCCTATCTTTTCAGGAAAAAGAACCATATTGCGATTATCCGGCACAGATGCAGAAATTATCTCAAAATCATCAAGGGAATCATTCAGCCTTGCTATGCAACCGCGAAGGCCGTGAACGGTATCCATGGCAAGACAAATATAGATACCATCCTCCATAGGAATGATTCTCGGATCATAAAGCCTCAAAATATCGGGATATTTCGGGAACGTTCTACCAAGGGAATCCACGCCGGGAACCTGATCCCCGCCGATCCAGTGCATATCAACGAGGGGCTTTTCTCTCACCTGCCAATTATCCACACCGTTATCGCTCACCGCAATACCGATAGAGATCGCGCGGTTATTTCCGCAGCTTTTCGGATAGCAGCTCATATCAAAATTATAATCGTTGCGGAATATCATCACGTACTTGCCGCCTATCTTTGCAACACCGGCATTGAATATGAACTCCGCATCATAAGGAATATCCTTCTTCGTAAGAATGGGTTTATCAAGCTTTCTTATACACGATGCACCTTTGATCTGGGGTTTCCACTGTGCCATATAATTTACCTCGCAATAATTAGATTATATGAAAATTATATCTTATGCTCGCCTGAGTGTCAAGAGCATTTTCAATATTATATACAACAAATTACCCGCGCGAAAGAAACAGCACAACCGTAACGCAGATAAGGAACGTAGCATAAACTGAATCCAAGGCAACGGGTTAATTGCACAGAAAAGCTTGATTTTCTATGGAACCAGTCTTTTTTGAGCATAAATTATAAATTTGTACGATTAAATATGCAAAAATGTTGTTTTTTTGCTAATATGCTATTTACAAAGCATTTTCCATGTGCTATAATACGTGTATAGTACAGAACAAGATAGTCGATTTCGGTTTAGATTTATCAAGTTTTGTTTTATGCGATCCGAGATTGCCTTTTTCGGTATGGCGGTTTCCGATTGCAAAACAGTATAAAATTAAACTAATCGGAGGATTACAAAATGAAGAATCAGAACCTCATCCGTTTCTTGCTTACATTCTTCCTTGGCTTTATTGGTTGCATCATCATCAACCTTACTGCTCTTAAGCCTGAGGGTTACAAGGCAAGAACTCTTGCCTACTTCTTCCTTTCCGGTCTTACCTTCGGTATCTACCCCCTTGTTGCTGCTATCTGCAACTTCGGCTTTGATCCCGCTAAGGAAAAGAACATCGGTTACAAGAAGGTTTAATTACATACCCATTTAAATATTCTTGTAAGCACCGTATACCGAATATCGATGCTATACATCAGGAGCGCCACAAACGTGGCGCTCTTTTATTTTTTTGCATACTATACATAAACTGTACTTTAAATAGCTCGTGCATCTACGCTCCAACACTATATTTAGATAACTGAAGGCAAAAAAGAGTTATTTTTAGTCAATATATATTAAAAATAGGTTGTTTTTTCTACATAAATGCTTGTTTTTTATCTAAATTTACTATTTACAAATCGTTAACAATATGATATAATGTACGTAAATATAGGGATTGATGCCCAATTTCGGTTTAGGCCTTCAAAACCTTTATTTTTGCGGCCCAACTTCTTATTTAGCGAGAGGTTGCGGTTGCACAACACTATTTTTTAATTAATTGGAGGATTATAAAATGGAGAATAAGAATCTCGTTCGTTTCTTGGTTACTTTCTTCCTTGGTTTCATCGGAAGCATTATCATCAACCACTCTTCCCTTAAGCCCGAGGGTTGGAAGTCCAACACCATTCTTTACATCGTTCCCGTTCTCAACCTCATCTGCGCTATCATGAACTTCAAGTTCGACGCAGCTGCTGAGAAGAACCTTGGCTACAAGAAGGAAGCTTAATTACATAGTCTTTCTAAAATAATATTGCGCGTCGTATACCGAATATCGACGCGCAACAAAAAGAGCGCCATATATGGCGCTCTTTTTTCTTTTTTTCGCACCCCACTTTACAAACGAAAAACATAGTGCTATAATTACCTTAATAAATCTTATTTATTAAACGAGGGTTCAAATATGAAAAAACACCTTTTGCCGGAAGGCGGAAAATTTTATAAGGCCAACCTGCATTCTCACTCCACTGTTTCAGACGGAGTGAAAACGCCCGAAGAGCTCAAAGAGATGTACAAAGCGCACGGATACAGTGTTTTTGCATATACCGACCACGATAATTTTGTTACACACAACGACCTTACCGATGATGAATTCCTTGTTATCAACGGGCACGAGGCAAGCTGCGTTGAGGATATAGAAGACCCCGAATACGCCTGGAGAAAGGTTTGCCATCTTGGCCTGCTCGCCCCCACGCCCGATACAAAAACAGCGCCCATGGCAGCGGATTTTGGTAAGGGGTATTCACACGATAAGGTAAACAATCTTATAAAGGCGGCAAAAGAGCAAGGCTTTTTCGTAACCTACAATCACCCTACCTGGTCGCTTGAAAACTATGAGGACTATATGAGCTATCACGGTTTCGACTGCCTTGAGATAAGCAACTACAACTGCATTGTTGGTGGAACACCGGAATACAACGAGGCAAGATACGACGATATGCTTCGCGGTGGTAAAAGGATTTATTGCCTTAGCGGTGATGACAATCACAACACGCACTATTTCAATGATTCATACGGCGCATACACTATGATAAAGGCTGAAAGGCTTGATTATGAAACGGTGTTCAATGCACTTAAGAACGGCGATTTTTATGCATCTGAAGGCCCTGAGATCTATGAGCTTTACGTTGAAGACGGTGTAGTTACGGTAAAATGCTCCCCTTCACAGAGCGTTAACTTCAGCACCTCGTCAAGAAGGGGAAGGAACGTTATTCCAACCGAAACTGCGCCGGGGCTTATCACAAGCGCATCGTACCGTATTGCGCACGATGAAAAGTATTTCAGGATAACGGTTACTGCCCCCGACGGAAAGAAAGCCTACACAAGGGCGTACTTTAAGGACGAAATATAGAGGATTTTGAATATGAAAAAATTTATATATAAAAACTGCAAGGTAAACGGAATTATAACCGATATTGAGGTGACGGACGGCAAGTTTACCAGAATAGGCAAAACAGACGAGGAAGGCATAGACCTTGGCGGAAAGGACGTTTTTCCCGGACTTATCGACATACATTGCCACGGTGCAAACGGATACAGCATTTACGGTGTTGAAGACTCGATGCTTGACGACGGACTCAGAAACGTTAGCATATATTATGCTAAAAACGGAATAACTACCTGGTATCCCACCACGGCATCCCCTGCTGATAAGCTTGGATATCTGCTCTCCCTTGATTTTGACTCCTACCCCGGCGCAAATATCGCAGGACTGCATCTTGAAGGCCCATATATTTCGCCCAAGAAGGCAGGCGCTATAAATCCCGACTATATGAGATTGCCAAATGCAAAAGACTTTGAAAGCTACGAAAAGATAAAATATATCACAGTTGCACCCGAGCTTGACGGTGCTATTGATTATATCAAGGAAATGGCGGGAAAGGTGAGAATCTCGATTGGACATACCAACGCGGATTACAACACCGCAATTGAGGCTATAGATGCCGGTGCAAGCTGCCTTAACCACACCTTTAACGCGATGCCTCCCCTGCACCACAGAGATGCAGGCCCTATCGGTGCGGCAGTAGAGAGCGAGATCTATGCTGAGGCTATTTGCGACGGAATACACCTGCATCCGAGTATTATAAAAATGCTTTACCGTACCTTCGGCAAGGAAAGAATGATAATGATAAGCGACACCGTTTCGGGCGCAGGCCTGCCCGACAGCGATTTCGTTGTCAGCGGAAAGCGCAGAATTATAAAGGACGGTGTGATAAGAAACGAAGCAGGAGCACTTGCAGGTAGCTGGTGCCATCTGTTCGAGGACGTAAGGCGCGCTATATCCTTTGGTATACCGAGAGAGGATGCCTACTACATGGCATCAACCACGCCTGCCGACTATATGGGCCTTAACAAAGGCCGCATTGAGGTTGGCTACGATGCCGACTTTATCGTGGTTACTGAGGACAACGAGCTTATAACGACGGTTATCGGCGGAGAAATATTTAAAATATAACCTTCATTCCTGCTAAGGTGAGCACTCAAAATATGAATTCTATTGAATTTTCAAAAAGCAGATAATAAGGGTGAATATGACGTTATCGTTTGCGGTGGCGGTGCAAGCGGCGTGAGCGCAGTTCTAAGCTCCGCAGAGCTGATGAAGTATATATAAAAAGCAGTCCCATTTTGTGGGACTGCTTTTTTATTTATGCTTTGGGAACGTAGATCTTCAATACGCCAATAAGATCATCTACGGTGTAGCCTGTGAGAACTGCGGAGTCATCACGCTTAACGTTGAATACGCGGGTCTGATAATTGCCCCACCATTCCTCGGTTACAACAACGACGGTCTTTTCCTTCTCCTCAGCAGGACGGGTGGTTCCCGATCCCCAACCGTCGGGGCGGTAGTACCAATCGGAATCGATCACTATAATACTGCCGACAGGGAGAGTCTCTCTGGTGAACTTCTGCGTTACAAAGTACTGATTTACAATGGGCGAGCTGGTTACCAAATTTTCGTGGCCCAAGGATGAATTGTAGAATACGCCAATCTGAATTTCAAGCTCCACGAGCTCGTACTTGGTAAGATCGATATCGGTGCCGTCTGTCTCGGGCACCTCAACCTCAGGCTCATCAAGCTTAGGAACTGTGGGGTATGCAGAGGGAGATATTGCCAAAGGCGCATCAAGCGCATTCATCGCCGACTCTATGCATACAATTTTCTGCTCTTCGCTTACCGAAGCGGGCTTGTAAGATATATTCTCAACAGAAATGCCCGTAAGCTTTGATATGAACGTAAGGGCGGCTATATAGCGACCGTAATCGTAGTTAAGGTGATAGCCGTCACGAGTGAGCTTATCTCCGATATATGTGGTTCTTGCATTCTGAATAGCGGTGCCGTTGGGAACGAGGATATCTATATCAGCATTGGTAAGTACGCTCTCGCGCATTGCGTTAACTATACCCGAATACATCGTCATCTGATCGTTTGAATAGTTCGGGAATGAGGAGTGAGTAGAGTCGGACTGATATGCCCACGTCATATTAAATACGATCTGTGTATCCTCTCCTGCAAGCTGCTTAACCTTAGTTAAAAGGCCTGCAAGATTAGAATAGGTAGAGGAAAGTCCGCTCTCGGCGCTGCCCTGCTGCACTGATATAAAATCCCAGTTATCACTTGCTATGGTAGTGCTTATTTTCTGATCGTAATTTGGAGTTGACGACCAAGTACCATTATTGTTGTAATAATACTTATACTTTGCCTTATCGTTAACGATATTGTCATAGTGTGTATCAATAACGCAGCCGCCGATAACGAGGTTGCCAAGAGTAACGTTCTCTATACCGAGGCTCTTTGCAACGTCATAGGCATAGCTAAGGGTATCTATTGAGAAGCTGTTGCCGATAGCGAGAATTTTAAGCGCGCCGTCCTCTGCCCAAGCAGGAGTTGCGGGCTCGGATGGTTTTTCGGGCTCGTTGGGATCATAGTCATCAGCAAGTCTGCCGTTAACAAGATCATCCATCCACTCAGCCTCGGACTTTGTATATTCGGGGTGGAGTCTTATGTATATTTCGTATGCAGATTCACCTGGTACTCCCTGAGGACCTTGTGCACCTGTTTCACCCTGGGGACCCTGTGCTCCGGTTTCACCCTGAGGACCCTGTGCTCCGGTTTCACCCTGAGGACCTTGTGCACCCGTTTCACCCTGGGGGCCTTGTGCACCCGTTTCACCCTGAGGGCCTTGTGCACCGGGCTCGCCCTGTGGGCCTTGGAGTCCCTGCTCGCCCTGCGGGCCGACCTCACCGGCACACGCTACAAGCATGGAAAACGACATCAAAACACAAAGCAACAATGCTATGATTCTCTTTGTCATACTACTTCACCTCGTACTGTTTTCAAAAAACAAATGTTTGAAATACAACATTTTTTTATTTTCGATACAAGGACAGTATAGTTCATCCAAGAGCGAATGTCAAGTGTTTCGGGACTAAAAGCTCATATTTTAAGTAAAAAAACAAT
>JAZLCY010000077.1:0-2387 GCA_045614485.1 Eubacteriales bacterium | reverse complement strand
ATAAAAAAGGATTCTCTCGGTTGTAGTAGTCTTACCGGCATCGATGTGAGCCATGATACCGATATTTCTGGTACGTTCAAGCGAAAATTCTCTTGCCATTTACCTGTATTCTCCTTATTATATCGATTAGAATCTGTAGTGAGCAAAAGCCTTGTTTGCTTCTGCCATCTTGTGGGTGTCTTCCTTCTTCTTGAATGCGCCACCCATGCCTGCCTTGGCGTCCATGATCTCGCCAGCAAGTCTTTCAGCCATAGTCTTCTCACCACGGCTTCTAGAGTAATTGATTATCCAACGGAGACCGAGAGTCTGTCTTCTCTCAGCGCGAACCTCCATGGGTACCTGGTAGTTAGAACCACCTACTCGACGAGCCTTTACTTCAAGAACGGGCATAACGTTCTCAAGAGCTGCTACGAAAACATCAAGTGCGTTCTCGCCGCTCTTAGCCTCGATCATTGCGAATGCATCGTAAACGATCTTCTGAGCAACACCCTTCTTGCCGTCGTACATAACGTTGTTAACAAGCTTGGTTACAAGCTTGGAGTTATAGAGCGGATCAGGCAATACGTCTCTTTTGGAAATTTGACCTCTTCTAGGCACTGTACTTCCCTCCTTCAATAAATTTTGATATCATAGGTACTCGAATGTGTTTCAATTCGTTAGTGCTCGTTTGCGATCTTAGAATAAACATCTATACCACAGCACGTAAGCACATATTAATCCGAAGTGTACCTTTACAATTATTTCTTCGGACGCTTTGCTCCGTACTTGGAGCGACTCTGTTTACGGTTCGCAACACCCTGAGTATCGAGCGTACCACGAATAATGTGATAACGTACACCGGGCAAGTCACGTACACGTCCACCACGGATAAGAACAACCGAGTGCTCCTGAAGGTTGTGGCCGATACCGGGAATGTAGCAGGTTGCTTCCATTCCGTTGGTAAGTCTTACTCTGGCGATCTTACGAAGAGCTGAGTTAGGCTTCTTGGGGGTAGTCGTAGTAACCTTGGTGCAAACGCCTCTTCTTTGAGGTGCAGACTGATCGATCGGTGCATTCTTAAGAGCGTTGAAACCTCTCTGAAGCACGGGAGACTTGGACTTGTAATCCTTGTCCTGACGACCCTTCTTAACGAGCTGGTTAAAGGTTGGCATTGATTTTCTCCTTTCCTAGTATAGTGTTTATCTATACATCGCAAGCGGCATTCATGGTTACCGCCCACTCGGTATAAGCTTTAAATGGTGCAAATGGGCATAGTTTACCCTATCCGCACAGTTACAACCCATTTTACCACCTAATCAATTCTTTGTCAATAGTTTTAACAAATATTTTTATTATTTTTTGTGCTATTTTTTATCTTTTGTAGTTATATATAGATAAATGTTATATATAAATATATAAGTTCAATCTTCATGGATATGCGGACGGGTTCATTGATGCATACCAAGGGCATAAACAAGCAGCGAAAAACATTGCAAGATCCGATCAAAAAACAGCAAAAGCGCACCGCTTACACGGTGCGCTTTTCGTTCTTTCGAACTGTATATTATTCAGCAGTGTAAACGATCTCGTCGCTCTCAGCTGCCACAGCCTCGTCATCGGGATAGAACTCATCGCCAACAACAACGGCATCATTCTTTGTGGTATCCTCAACCTCAACGGCACGGTACTTTCCAAGACCTGTACCTGCGGGGATGAGCTTACCGATAATAACGTTTTCCTTAAGACCGAGAAGGCTATCGGACTTGCCCTTGATAGCAGCTTCGGTAAGGATCTTGGTTGTTTCCTGGAAGGAAGCAGCAGAGAGGAAGGCCTCTGTCATAAGAGAAGCCTTGGTAATACCAAGAAGCATGGGAGCACCCTCTGCATGACGGAGACTGATCTCGCCTGCAGCGATTCTCGCATCGATCTTCTCGTTTTCCTCACGGAACTCAAGAACGTCAACAGTAGTACCAACGAGAAGCTCGGTATCACCGGGATCTTCAACCTTGATCTTTCTGGTCATCTGGCGAGTGATACACTCAACGTGCTTGTCGTTAATTTCAACGTCCTCACCGCGATAAACCTTCTGTACCTCGCGGATGATGTAATCATAAACCGCGTCGATACCGCTCATATGAAGAACGTCTGCAGGGTTCAGGAAGCCCTCTGTGAGCTGCTGACCGCGCTTAACCTCCTGGCCGTCCTCAATGCAGAGGCGCATGCCGAAGGGAATCTCATATACAACCTCATCTGCTGCGGGAACGCCGTCGTTATCAACTGCGCCCTTGATAATAACCTTAGAAAGCTTCTTATCGGAAACGATACGTGCAGTACCGTTGTACTCTGTAACAACAGCAGTCTTCTTAGGTCTACGGGCCTCGAAGAGCTCCTCAACTCTGGGAAGACCC
>JAZLCY010000076.1:0-20977 GCA_045614485.1 Eubacteriales bacterium | reverse complement strand
AAGGCTCAGGGCTTCCTTAACGCTCCCTTCTCAAAGGAGCTTTCCGCTGAAGAAATCGCTTTCATCAACGACTTCACCGCAAAGAACATCAAGGACCCCTCTCTTGCAAGCGCGTTCGCAGAGCGCTTCCAGCAGAAGCTTGCAGAATACAAGGCTATCCTCTCTAAAGGATAATCTCCACCTATAAAAAGCTCTGCGGCGCACCGCCGCAGAGCGCAAAGAAAATTCCCCCCCGACACGCGTCGGGGAGGGATACTTTTGTGTAATACGATTATTAACCGTTTTATCGGTTATACCGTCTTTTAGAAAAGGGACGGTGAAAATGAGCGATTTTTCGCTCGGAAAGGATCACTAATGAACGCAAAAAAGTTTTTCCGAAAACTTTACATACGGCTTGTTTTTGAAGCTATCCTCCTTTCATTAATGACGGGACTTGCGATAGGCTTCGGTTGCGGATTCATTTCTGCCCTTGTTTCTTGGCTTACGAGCTTTAAGGGAGGACTGTGGCTGTCGCTGGGTATCATATTCGGCGTCACGGTTATCTCTGCGGCTATATTTTTCTTCGCAAAGTTCAGACCAAGCGTAATCGGTTGTGCAAAGCGCATAGACGCGCTCGGTTTAAAAGAACGTATGATTACCATGCTGGAGCTTAAGGAAGACGACTCCGTTATGTCAAAATTCCAGCGCACAGATGCTACCGCCCACCTCGCGCGCGTGAGAGGCTCGCAGCTTAAGATAAAGGTTAAGCCTATTCTTATCGTGATGCTTGCGGTATCAATCACTCTCTCGTCAACGATGATGGTCTTTGATACTCTCGGTGCGCACGGCGTTATCCCCAACCCCGACGACTTCGTGCAGGAATTTCCCGTTGCGGTAACCTACGAGGCGGAGGACGGCGGATATATCTCGGGTGAGGCAGACCAGCTCATTGAATACGGAAGCAATGCGGAAACCGTTGTCGCGGTTGCAAACGAGGGATACGAGTTTTGCGAATGGAGCGACGGATATACTTTCCCAGAAAGAACCGATCTTAATATCACCGAAGATAAGATTTTTATCGCCGTTTTTATGCCCATTGAGGGTGATGACGATGGCGGCGGTGGCTCCGACAGGCCGGTTGACAGTCCCGATAAGGAAGTAACCGACGACCCCGAAGCCGCACCAAGCACCGACGAGAATAAGCCGGGCAGCCAGCTTACGGGAAAATACGAGCATGCAAACCAGGTAATTGACGGCGAAACCTATTACCGTGAGGTGCTTGAAATGTATAAACAGCTCCTTGCAGACAGGCTTGAGATAGATATTAATAATCTGACCGAAGAGCAGCTCGAAATAATCGAGGCATATCTCGGAATAGTGTAAGATAAAAGCAGCTCTGTAAACAACTTACAAGGAAAACAAAAGGTAACAAAAATGATAACAGAACAGAATATTGAAAAATTCAGCATACAGTGCAATAAGATATTTTCAGAAATATCAAGAGACGTCATAGGACAAAAGGACGTTATAGAGGGCGCGGTTATCGCGATGATAGCAGGCGGTAACGTACTGCTTGAGGGTGTGCCCGGCGTTGGTAAAACCCGTCTTGTGCGCTCGCTTGGAAGAGTTTTCGACCTTCCCTTTGCGAGAATACAGTTCACCCCCGACCTTATGCCCGCCGACGTTACGGGTACTAACATCATAGTTAAGGGTGAGGACGGCAATTCCACCTTCCAATTCCAGCCCGGCCCCATCTTCTCAAACATCATTCTTGCAGACGAAATTAACCGTGCAACTCCCAAAACTCAGTCGGCTCTTCTTGAGGCAATGCAGGAGCACACCGTTACGGTTATGGGCGTATCGAGAAAGCTTGAAGAGCCCTTCTTCGTGCTTGCAACCCAGAACCCCGTTGAGCAGGACGGTACCTATCCTCTTCCCGAGGCACAGATGGACCGTTTTATGTTCAAGATTATAGTTAAGAACCCCTCTCTTGACGAGCTTATGGACATAGTTAATATGACACAGAAGACTATGGCAGAGGTAGCGGACGCGGCTTGTAACGGCGAGGAGCTTCTTGAAATGAGAAAGACCGCAAACGCTATTCCCGTAGCAGAGGACGTAATGAGATATGCAATGATGCTTTGCTCGGCAACCCACCCCGACAGCGAGTGTGCAAGCTCTGCGGCAAAGAAATACGTTCGTCTCGGCGCATCCCCCAGAGCAGGACAGGCTCTTATTTCCGCAGCAAAGGTAAAGGCACTTATGGACGGCAGATACAACGTATCTTATAAGGACGTAAACGACCTTGCACACGCAGTACTTCGCCACAGACTTAAGCTCACCTTCGAGGCTATTGCCGAGAGAGTATCCGCAGACGACGTGGTTAGTATGATAGTAAACGAAATGATAACCCGTACGGGCATAAAAGAAGAAATGTTTGAAGTTGCATCCAATGCACAGGCTAAGGATGGCGCAGGCAAAAAGCATAAAGCATTCGGGAGAAAATAATGAAGCCTTCGATCTTAAACGACGCATTTTTCGGTCGTTTGGAAACTCTGGCACTTGAGTTGCGCGCTGACCTCGGCGGCTTCTTTGGAGGAAAGCATCTTGTAAAGACCTACGGTCAAACGGTGGAATTTGCCGATTACCGCGAGTATATGCTCGGCGACGATATTCGCCGCATAGACTGGAATCTTTACAGCCGCTTTGAAAAATTCTTCCTGAAGCTTTTCACCGACGAAAGACAGATGCACACGCAGATATACCTCGACTGCTCCGCTTCAATGGGCAAAAACACGCCCGAAAAGGCGGAATACAGCGTGGCTGTAGCGGCGGCTCTCGGCTACCTTTCGGTACATAATATGGATAAGGTCTCCTTCAGACTTATGCAGGGCGAGCACGCGGAAAACACCTTTGGCACGATTATCGGCAAAAGGGCGTTTTTTGGCGCAATCACCTCGCTTAACGAGTGGAATTTTGACGGCGAGACCGACATTTACAAGGCAATCACCTCTGACCAGGATATAGGCACCAACGACGGTCTTGCGGTTATTATATCGGATTTCTTTACCGACAGTGACTGGAAGCGCGCCGTAGATTTTCTGCGCCATAAGAAAAAGCAGGTGCTTCTGATACAGGTCCTGACGCCAGAAGAAATAGACCCCTCGTATAGCGGAAGAGTTCACCTTATCGACTGCGAAGCGGTTGGTATGGAGGACACGAAAAACCTCAAGATGCGCATAGCGCGCTCTAACCTTCTCGCATATAAGGAAGCTCTTGACGATATGCAGGCGGATATGCGCACCTTTGCTGCATCAAGAGACGCCGCGTTTATATCCGTAAGCACCGATGTCACGATCGAAAAAATGCTATTTAAAGAATTATTAAAGGTAGGTATAATATCATGAGTTGGTTAACTCCTCTTGGTTTTTTGGGGTTAATAAGCCTGCTCGCGCTATTATTAATCTACATTTTAAAGCCTAATTATCAAAACAAATATATATCGAGCACGTACGTTTGGAAGCTCAGCTTAAAGTACAAGAAAAACAAGCTTCCCATAAACAAGCTGCGCAACATATTGCTTATAATATGCCAGGTGCTTGCCTTGATTATGGCAACCTTGATTCTCGCCCAGCCCTTTAATGACAACGGCACCGTGGTGCCGAAGGAGGAGGTTATCATCATTGACGCCTCCTACTCTATGATGTCAAAAAACGGCAATACGACCAGATTTGAGCGCGCTATTACCGGCGCGAAGGAAGAAATCGCCACCCTCTTCGACAAAGACGACGACGCGAAGGTGTCGGTTATCGTTGCAGCTGACAAGGCGCAATTCTTGGCAAACAGAGCCGACAAGAGCATGCTCGACACTATCAACAAGGACCTTGACTCGCTTTTGCGCGACGAGACGGGCAATATCAAGATTGACAAAACCTGTACCTACGGCACGGGTGATATTGACGGCGCGATTGCGCTTTCCCAAGAGATAACCTCGGCTATCAATGGCGTAAAGGTTAAGTTTTTTACCGACACCAACTATATCGATTCGGGCAGAGTTGAGATAGTCTCGGTTAAGGAGACGGGCGAAAGAAACGTCGCTATCCTCGACGTGCGCGCGGTAAACGTGGATAACCATTTCCGCATTGAGATTGACGTTGCGTCCTACGGCGCAAACGATACCGTGGACGTTTTCTGTGACGTAACCGCAGCAGACGACGGTGAGTCCGACGAATTGAAGAATCTCTCGCTTAGAGCAAGCGTTCTTTGCGAATCGGACAAGGTTACTACCTTTGCCTTCGGCTATATCCCCGAGGATTTGGGCGAGGACGAGGAAATCGACGTTAACATCGTTGAGAACGTTAAAATCACCGCGTTTGAGAATATTCACGTCTACGTTGACGGCCAAGATGCGCTTGACGAGGACAATAGCTTCTGGCTCTACGGCGGAAACAAGCCCACCATAAGAATACAGTACAGCAGTACCGAACCCAACAACTTCTTCGCTACCTCCGCGATAGTTTTACGCAGTCAGCTTGGCTATCGCTGGAATATAGAGTTCGTTCAGCTCAAGGCAGACGAGGAGCCCGCACTTGAGGGCTTTGACATCTACATCTTCGAGCACGCGCTTCCCGAGGGTAAGCTTCCCACCGACGGCGTAGTAATCCTTGCCGATCCCGACAAGGTACCCAAGGACGCAAGCTTCCGTCTTGGCGGCGAGGCAACGAATTCAAGCGAGATATCAATGATTATGGGTGATAAGCACCCCATAACCGAGGGTGTAAAGGCAGACGGGATAACCGTTACCAAGCTTCGTCCGATAACGAGCTACGACGGATTCACTCCACTTCTCTTCGTTGATAATTATCCCGTTATGATAGCGAAAAACGAGCCCTCGGAGAAGATTGTGGTAATGTCGTTCAGCCTTAACTACTCAAACCTTCCCTTGCTGCTCGATTTCCCTCTTATGATGTATAATATGTTCGAATATTATATTCCCTCGACCATCACAGATCACGTCTTTGACGTTAACGAAGAGGTAATATTCGGCTCAAGAAGCGAGACTCTTGAACTTTCGGGAATCGGAGTTAACGATATCTTCGAATCCTTCCCGGCAGTCAAGCACTTCTCCACCCCCGGCGTATATACCGCTATACAAACTCCCATTTCAGGCAACGAAGTTACCGACAGCTTTTACGTAAAGGTGCCGGCGGTTGAGAGCAATATCAACTATACCGAGGACTCCCTTGCGAATCCTATATACTACGCGAAGGTTGAAAACACCTTTGTTGACCTGATAATATACTTCGCAATTGCGCTTGTTGCGCTGCTCTTCGTTGAATGGTGGCTTAACACTCGCGAGCAATATCAGATAGGAAAACGAAAATGACGAATTTCAGTATTAATTTTACGCACCCGTGGCTTTTGCTGCTAATAATACCTGCAATACTGTTAACGATTATTCCGTATTTTCGTATGAACAAGAAATACCGAGCAACGAGAAACCGCATCGTTTCAATAGTTTTGCACTCGATAGTAATGTTCCTTACGGTTACGGTACTTGCAGGCGTAGCGATAGACTACGACAAGCCCAACAAGGAAAACGAGGTTTTGCTTGTTGTGGACGAGTCTATGAGCGGCGCGGCGGGTGAAAATGAAAAGAACCGATTTATTCAATCGGTTATTGAAAGCGGCAACTCTATGTTCCGTCTCGGAATCGTCAGCTTCGGTTTTGACCAGGTGTACTCCGTTGAGCTCACGGAAGATATGAGCTCGGTTTACGCTGACTATCTTAACGCTCCGAAGCCCGATACCACCGCGACCGACATTGACGCTGCGCTCACCTATTCCGCATCCCTGTTTAAAAATCCCGAAACGGCCAGAATCGTTCTCATTACCGACGCGCTTGAAACCGACGGTACGGCGAGCAACGCCATAAAAAAGGTTGCCGCTATGGGAATAACGGTTGATACCGTTTTCTTCTACGAGGACAGAACGAATACGGAAACGCAAATCGTCTCGGTTCAGCTCCCCAAGGAAAGACACGAGGTCGGAAAGAAATTCGACGCCGAAATTACTCTTGAAAGCTCGTTTATGGGCGCGGCTTATATCACCGTAAAGGATAACGACGTTGAATGCTCATCTCTTCCGGTTAACTTAAAGACAGGCACGCAAACGGTAAAATTGCCGATAGAGTTTACTCTGCCGGGTATGCACGAGCTCTCATTTGCCATTGAGTGCAACGGAGACGTCGAGACTGAAAACAACAAATACTCCTCCTACGTTTATCTTGAAGTATTCGACCGCATCCTCATTATCGAGGGCGCAAAGGACGAATCCGCCGCTATAAGCCGCGCGCTTCAGGATGAAATGAAGGTTACCGTGATTAACATTCACGACGTATCAAGCGTTCCCGAAACGGTTAACGAGCTTCGCGAATACGACGAGATTATTCTTTGCAACGTTGCGAACTCGGATTTGCCCGACGGATTTGATAAAGCGCTCCAATCCTACGTTCGTGATTTCGGCGGCGGTCTTTTCACCGTTTGCGGACACAAGACAGGCGCAGACCCCAACACCGAGGACTCCGCGCACGCATACACCAGAGAGGATATGAAGGATACTATTTACCAGGATATGCTCCCCGTTGAGATTGCCGAATATACTCCCCCCGCGGCTATTATGATTCTTATAGATACCTCGGGAAGTATGTATACCGACATACATAACAACCCCCTGCCCGACAGCGATAACAAGCTGAAGTTTGCAAAAGAGGGCGCGAAGGCGTGCGTTGATATGCTTAACGAAAGAGACTATATCGGTATTATGGCGCTTGCTGAGGACTACACCGAGGTTCTCCCTCTCACCCCCAGCACGCAAAGATCAAGAATCTTCTCCGCTATTGAAAATATACCGACAGGCTCAAGCACCATATTCTCCTCGGCACTTGAACGCGCAGGCATAGCCCTTAACGCTATGGACGACGTTGAGAAAAAGCACATCATCATTATTACGGACGGTGAACCCTCTAACCAGGACTCCGACGAGATAAGATATTTTCTTGAAGAAAACAAAAAATATGGTATCACCACCTCTATCATCGGCGTTCAGTGTAATACGATGGCAAGACAGAATATGGTAAAGCTTCTTACCGATTACGCAGGCGGCACGGCGGAAAATTTCCACGACGTTACAAGCCTTGACGATGCCTCGGGCACTATCAAAAAGGACTTTGAGGTTAACAAGATAAAGGCGGTTAACGTTGGCAAATTCAATCCCAAGATTGAATTGACGACCTCTATCACGGCAGGCATCAAGCAAGAGGACATCCCCGCGCTTAATGGCTTTTTCGGCTCGAGAATCAAGAACGAGGCTACTATGATTCTCTCGGGCAGATTTGCTCCGCTTTACTCCTATTGGCAGTACGGCGAGGGTAGAGTTGGCACCTTCTCGTCCGACCTTAACGGTACCTGGTCCAAGGACTTTATAGACTCCAACGAGGGCGAGAAGATTATCAAAAACATCGTTCTGTCCCTGCTTCCGTCAAAGAATATCCATCCCCGTGATATAGAGCTTACTTTCGACGGAGATAACTACAAGACTAATCTCAATATCTTCACCGAGCTTTCAAAGGGAGATTATATTGAGGTTACCGTAACCTCACCCAAAGACAAAAGCGGCATTACCCCCGAGCCCCAGTTCTTTACTCTTGACGAGGCGCAGAGCGCAAGCATGCTTACCTTTGCCGTAAAGACGCCGGGTATCCACAAGATACACGTGCAAAAGAAGGACTCCGAGGGCGCTCTCATATCCGAGAACACCGTATACAAGGCTCTTTCCTACTCCAAGGAGTACGATTGCTTCGTTGACGAGACTGTTGCAAGTGATTTTGCAACCTATCTTGCCGAGGAGGGCGGCGGAACGGTGATATCCGAGCCGCTTGAAGTATACAAAAACGCGGTTACCTACCGTCATATTCACATTGACCCAAGACTTCCTTTTATAATTATAGCAATAGTGCTGTTCCTTCTTGATATTGCGGTTCGCAAGTTCAAGTGGAAATGGCCGCACGAGATTATAAGAGACTACAAATCCAAAAAGGATATTAAAAGGAGAGCAAACAAAAGATGATGAAAAAGAAAATACTGTTTGTTTTATTGGCAATTCTTTTGATTGCTTTGGCGTTGCTTTCCCTTTCATCCTGCGCCAAGGGCAAGCTGAGCGCGCCCGTAGGACTGCGTATTGACTACGACACGCTCACTCTCAAGTGGAGCAAGGTCGTAGGCGCTTATTCCTACGAGGTGGTTATAAACGACTCCGACGAGCCGATAAAAACCACGGCAAACTCAATTCCGCTTGACCATCTTGCCCCGGGCGAGTACAAAATAAAGGTGAGGGCTCTCGGCATTGATCCCAACAAGGAAAGATCCAAATGGGCAACCCTCTCCCCAAGCTTCGTAAGAGAGCCCGAAAACGGACTTAAATACAAGCTTATCAACAACCGCACCGAATACGAGGTAACGAGCGCGGGTAGTGCGAGAGGGGACGTAATTATTCCCGACTTCTATCGCGGCAAGCCGGTTACCTCTATCGCTCAACAGGCGTTTCAAACCAACAGAAACATCACCTCCATCACCTTTGGCAAGAACGTAAAGACGGTCGGTAAGAGCGCATTTATCTCATGCAAAGTGCTTGAACGGGTTTATATGGAAAACAGTGCGGTAAGCTCTATCGGAGAATACGCGTTCCAGAGCTGCAAGGCACTCACCACCGTTACCCTGCCCAACACCCTGACGGCAGTCTCCCCTTACACTTTTTCGTGGTGCTCCGCACTTACGGAAATAACTCTCGGTGAGGGTGTAAGAGAGATTGGTGAATACGCGTTTTCCAACTGCGAGAATCTCGCCACGCTCACGGTAAAGTCGAAAATAGACAGAATCTGCGAGTTCGCCTTCTCGGATTGCTCGGCGCTCAGCGCGATTGACCTCTCGAATGGCATCGGCGAAATAGAGAGCTCCGCATTTTCGGGATGCTCGTCGGTTAGCTCGGTTAAATTTGCCGAGGGACTTGCCGAAATTTCCGCCAACGCGTTTCTTGACTGCGCGAAAATAGAGGAAATAACCCTGCCCGAAAGCATCGTTGAAATCGGTAGCGGCGCGTTTTACGGCTGCACCGCGCTTTCCTCGATAAACCTTGGCAAAAACGTTACGAAGGTTGGTGTTGACGCCTTTGCGGGCACGAAGCTTTATAACGACGCAACCGGAATACTTTATATTGACGGATGGGCAATCGCGGCAACCGACAAGGGAGGCATTACTAATATTACCGCTCTTGACGAGGGCACCTACGGAATTGCGGACGGCGCATTTGCAGAAGCACCCGCTCTGAAAACGGTTCGCCTTGCGGGTATAAAATACGTAGGCGATGGCTCGTTTAACGCCTGCCCTGAGCTTTACGGCGTTATATTTGACGATGCTCTTTTAACTATCGGCGAATACGCCTTTGCGGGCTGCTCCAAGCTCAAATCGGTTAACGTCGGCGAATCACTTACCCATCTTGGCGGCTATTCCTTCTTGAACTGCTCCTCTCTTCTGTCGGTAGCGCTTCCCAAAACTCTCGTTTCGGTAGGCCCCTACACCTTCCACGGCACCGTAGCGTATAGCCGCGCAAAAGACGTTATATACGTCAGCGACTGGGCGGTCGGTGTTAAGACCGACCTCGTACGCAACATTACGATAAGCAACGACGAGGTTGCCGTAAGAGGTATTGCAGATTACTGCTTTAACGACACCATCGCAGTCGGCACGATAATTATTGCCGACTCGGTAGAGTATATCGGCCGCTCGGCATTCTCTTATCAGCTCAACGTCAGCGCGATAAAGCTGCCCAAAAATCTTAAATCAATCGGCGATTACGCCTTTTATCAGTGCGCAATGACTTGGTTTGGAGACGAGGGAGTTACCGCAATCCCCGAGGGCACTGAGAATATCGGACGCTCGGCGTTTAACGGATGCAACTTTATGGTCGGTCTCGTTATCCCGAAGAGCGTTAAGACTATCGGCGATTACGCCTTTGCAAATTGCCAAAACCTCGGCAGAAGCCAGCTCTACCCCAACGGAGATACAAATTTCGACCCTCTTATCAAAGAGGTTATTATCAACGAGGGAGTTGTGAGCATCGGCTCGCGTGCATTCCAGAATTGTATAGGAATATTTGATATAACCATTCCAAATAGCGTTACCTACCTCGGCTCTCACGCCTTCTACAATTGCGAGGGACTCAAGACGGTAACCATCGGCACGGGACTTACCTCCCTGCCCGAATACACCTTCTATAAATGTATCTCGCTTGAGAGCGCGGCGATACCCGACAACGTGACCGCTATCGGCAATTACGCTTTCCGCGGTTGCGAGGCTCTTACGAGTCTTAAGCTCGGTGCGTATACCGAGAGCATCGGAAACAACAGCTTCTACGGTTGCTCCTCTCTTGAGAAAATTACCCTTCCGAAAACGCTCGTATCCATCGGCAATTACGCTTTCCGCGGAATGAGCAGCGTTGACACCCTCGTTATACCGAAAAGCGTTACGTCCATTGGCAAATACGCCTTTTACGGAATGAACAAGGCTACGATATTCTGCGAGGCTACCCTCGACGAAATCAATAGCGAAAATTACGAGTGGAACGCGAGATTTAACGGCTCCTACCGCCCCGTAATATACGGCTGTGAGTTATCCTCGGACGGAAGCTACGTGGTATCTTTTGCAGTCGGTGCAATTCAAAATGAAGCCGCGCCTCTTGCAGAATTTTTGCAGGTGCGTGACGGATACGAATTTTTAGGTTGGTCTCAAAGCCCCTCGGCTACCGAGGCGCAATATACAGGCTCTGCCGTAACGGGCGCGCCCGACGGTACGAGGCTGTACTCCATTTGGCGCGAGGCGGTTATCGAGGATAATACCACTGATACGCAGGCTCCCGATCAAACTAATTAATAAGGAAAGATTATGAACGGATTTAAAAAACTAATTTCGGTTTTTGCTCCCCTTTTAATCCTCGCGCTCACCGTGTGCGTGCTTTTCGGCTGCACAAACGCGGCGGAAAGCATCTTCGTTGAGACGAAAAACCTTCCCAAGACGGTTTACGTCGAGGGAGAGGAGCTTGACCTCGAGGACGGCGTTATAACCGTAACAACGAAAAAGGGCGATACCAACTACGTGCCCATGACGGACGGCGGCGTATCTGTTTCGGGATATAATAAGGATACCATCGGAAAGCAGAACGTTACCCTGACGTATGACGGCAAGACCGCGACCGTAGAGGTAGAGGTTATCCCGCGCCTTATCGTTGAGGGCTACGAGGAAAATTATTTCGTCGGCGAGAGTCTTGATTTCTCGAAAGGCAAAATAAGAGTAGCAAAGGGCGGCGGAAGCCGAGACTACAACACCTACAATTTCAATAATGATAACGTAAGCTTCAAGCCGTATGATTTCTCAAAGGCGGGTGCCGCACAGGTTACCGCGGTTTACACCGTCGGCAGTAAATCCTACGAAAAGAGCTTTACCGTTACCGTACACGAGGTAGCGGGAGTTAATTTCAAGGCGCCCACCAAGAACTCCTACAAGAGCCACGAGGACAAAATAGACCTTCTCGGCGGATATTTCAACGTTACCTCAAAAAACTCGAGCTTTTCAAAATACGTTGACCTTAGTGCCGCAAGCATAACGGGCTTTAACCCCTCGCTCGCGACCACGGACAACATAGATACGCCTCTTACCCAGACGGTAAGCTTTGCCTACGCGGGCGAGACCTTCAGCTTTGATATTACGGTTTCTTACAGCGAGATATTTATCATTGAAGACACCGCAAAGCTTCTCTCAAAGATTGACTGGAGCGCAGACAACCCCGAGATTCCCGAAGCAGACGGAAATGCGGCGGTCGAGGCTATAATGGCGTATTTCAAGCTCTCCGACTCGGAGAAGAAGCTGCTCGATTATGAGGACGTTATCACCTGCCTGCGCCCCGCGGTAGTCGTTGTTAACACGCTTTACACGATAGAGGGTAACTCCTTCTCGAATGCGTTTACAATCGACTCAAACGGTTACATAACCGTCGTTGCGGACGAGCTTGCGGATATGGTAAACGCGGTAGAGCGCCTTGGCAACAAGAACGACCCCTACAACGTTTACGCAACCCTTGCGCGCAAAATCCTTGAGAATTTTGCATCCGAGACGATTAAGGGCAAGATAACCGTCGGTGATTATTTGAGAACGCACTCGGACGAGACGGTTGGCGAAATCATATCACTTTTCGAGCATATGATTGACGTTTACAAAAACCTTGAAAATATTCCGGATAACTGGACGGTAGAGTCCCTTCGTCTCTACAAGGAAGACATCACCTTCGCCGCTACCGATATTATAATGAGCAAATACAAGGGCGCCTCTTACACCTCCATCTACTACACCGTTTCCTCTTGGAGAACTAACGACGATTATTTTGAAATAATCTACACCTACTATTTCTATCATAGAGAAAACGGCAAGGAAGAAATTGCAGAATTGCTTTGGGGCAAAGTTCCTGCCCCCGGCATACTTGGCGAATGGTACACTGCATATATTGAAGCTCTTTACCAGGAGCAGCTTATGGAATATAACGTAAACTCCGGTGCATACCTTTACGATACCTCAACCTTTATGTATAACTACTCAAGAGTGCTTGAAATTTCTGAAAAGGTTCTTTCCGAGGGTGACGAATTAAGCCGTGAGATTTATAAGCTTGTCGGTTGTGAGTATCTTGTAGCTAACTTTTTAAGAGGCTCTACCTTTGGCTACATATTCCAGATGGGCGAGGCGCTTGACTACGAGCGAGTTGTTCTATTGTGGAACGAATATATCGCGCTCCTTAACAGCGGACTTTTTAACACACCAAACGATATTACCCCTTACGGTGAGGATATTGAAAAAATATTCAACAGCCTTATGGCACTCTCCCCCGCAGAGCTGCACGCCTTCCTTTCGTCGATGAACTTCCTTTACGATACCTCTATGGGTACGATAATGGTGCTTGATTACGAAAAGACGGTTTACTCAAGGCTTGTATATTTGATAGCACTTCATTACGAGGAAGTACTTCCCGAGGCGGTTGCACCCCTCTTACACAAGATGCTTCTCGCAGCTGAAAATCTCTCCCTTGTTGGTGAGAAAAGTGATGCGATTGACAGCTTTAATGGCTATATGAGCGATATTAAGAATGCATATGACAACGTGCTTACAGATGCCGAGCGTGATGCCTTTGACAAATATCTCGGTACGGCATACAAGGCATACGCACCGCTCTATGAAAACGCACTCAACAACGGCGCGATTTCTTTTGGCGGAATGGATGATGTGTTCGCCGATCTTGACTCTTGGCTTGATCGCTTTGACGAGATAATGCAAATAATATCCATCACCGAGGACGAGGCAACCCTTCAAAGATTAGTTCCTCTTGCAATAGCAATATACGAAAAGGCGAGTGCCGAGCAAAAGGCAATTCTTGCAAGCGGCAACAGCACGGCAATCAACGCCTTTTACACCAAGCTTTACACGAAGGAGAACGTTGAATATACACTTGACAGAAGGTTCTTCGGAGCACGTGAAATTGTTGTTTCTCTGCTTATATCCTCTGCAATTGCTGATGCAAACGGCAATGCCGTGATGGCTTGGGATGTATATTCGGGCGCGAGCGACGAGGTGCGCGAGTTTATCGTTTCCGCGCTTCCGCTTATGTACGCACAGTACAAGGGCGATAGCTTTGACGGTGATATTTATAAGCTTGCCGAGGCGTTCAGGCTTCTTTCGGCAACTGATAAGCAGAGCTTCTATCTTATAGGAATAAACATTCTTTATTACGAAGCAATAGAGGATGCCGTTGAGAAAAATCTTACCGAAGGCAACAATGTCGAAGGACTTATAAATAAAATCCTTAATCTTGAAATTGCTTACGCAGTTTACAAAAACCTTGAAACCGAGGAAAATCTTAACGTCTTCCTTGAAACAGCAAGCGAGGTTAAGACGCTTCTTGCAAAAATTTCGGACGTAGAAAACAGAGATAAGTATCTTCTGCCGCTCTACTCCTATTATCTTGACGAGGCAGAAAGACTCGGTAAATAAAAAAGGGGCTGAGTCATTAAGAATTCAGTAAAATCAAAGCATTAGAGCAAAAGCGGCATAAAAACTGAATTCTTAGTGCGAAGCGCCTTTCGGGGCTCGCTTGCTTTGGAGCAGAAATCGTCGGATAACGAGCGAGAAGTGTACAAAGGTACACCGAGCGAGGATACGGCGATAGAATAAAAAACATAATAAAATGAAGAAAACCGTAGGTATTCAACATCGATTAACATTTAAATAGCAAAATAAACGAGATAGACACTGCATTTTGCAATATCTACCTCGTTTTTTTATTCGGTTATGCCCAAATGAAGCAGCCCCTTTTCTTATAAATTTCAGTCAGATAATACTCCACACAAACGTCACGCTGTCGCTAACGTCAATATCCTCTGGCTCAAAATCAATACTCTTTTCGCACAGCATCGGAGGCTGCGCATCGATTATATTATAACGCATTCTCGAAAAGAGGTTTATCTCTGCCCAATCGTAAACGATATTAACAATCTCACCGAGCGTAACACCCGATGCCGAGGCAAGCACCTCTGCCTTTTTGCGCGCGTTTTGTGCGGCGGAGCGCAAGAGCTCATCTTTTATCGCGGTGGCATCTCCCACGGTGAGTGATACCGAAATTTTCGGATGAGCCGTGCATCTTGAAATCGTACAAAGCGTGCGATTTAGCAGGTCGGTGTCAAAATCGAAGGTGAGCTTTAAGGAATGACTTACGCAGTACCCGACAAAGCGGCTTGTGTAATTACCGTCAGAATCCCTTTTGCTTTCGTACTCGGTATCAACGTTAAAATCGGTTGTTTTCAGCCTATCCTTCTTAAATCCGACGGCAAACAGCACTGCACGCAGGGTCTCGATTTCTTCGCTTGCCTTATCCATAGCGGCATCATATTCACGCTCCGCCGTGTTAAGCTTCATTGAAATTACAACTGTGTCAACCTTTGCCGTAGCGCGCCCGATACCCTTAATCGTAATAGTTCTTTCCATGCTTTTTTCATCCTTTCAAAGAGTTTTTATCTCTGTAACTCAATTATACAGTTTCATATATACGATAAATCGGACATTTGTATTAAAAAGTAAAAAAGAGAGAATTTCTTTTTGAAATTCTCTCTTTTCTGCATTTCGGCAGATTATTTGTTGTAAAAATTGTTCGATCTGGTTAATCGAGGCGAAACTGCATAAGCTTACCAAAGGTAAGAAGGCGACAACGGTCGTAGCACCCCTCACTGTCGCCCGTGGCTCTTTCGTTATCGGAAAGAACATTACAGACGTTCTTTGGCCCAACTCCTGCGTTGTTGTTTCCTTCACCCGTGCCGTTGGCACGCGTGATAGCACGGTTATATGCGAAGGCGACGTTATCCTTATGCGTTACGCCACCTACGACACAAAGGAAACCGCAGAAGAGCTTTTAGACCTCGTTGGAACGCAAGCTGAAAGCACCCTGCGCCTAATGACACCCAAAGCTTAATAAGAATTAAAGCCGACGAAATTTTCGTCGGCTTTTTGCTATACATTCGCACTATTGGGAGAGTACTCCTCGAGGATCTTTAATATATCGGTTTTGTAAATATTTGTGTGCAAAATGTCGCCATTTGGTGAGAACGAAAGGCATTTTACGTTGCACGGGTCGTCTATATATGGGTTTTCGGGTGCGGATGTTGTGAAGTATTCCGCAAGGTGCCATTTAGCATTTCCCTCCGGAAAAATGACGTTTCCCGAGCCCTGTGGAATGCCGAGAGGTGCGAACTCAGATATGATATTTCGAGTTGCGTTATTATATGGATTATCATGCTCCCGGCTTACGAGCCAGGCAGGAGAAAGCCTTATCGGAATGCCGTGATCAACGGCGCATTTTGCAAATGCCATCACCACTGAAAGCGGTATGGTTTCCTGATGAAATACATCAACAGAGAGAAGAAGATCATTTACACCGCAGTCTGCAAGATTTTTCACCACCTCGGCAATCTTCTCTTCATTTCTTGAGAAAAATCCGTTTGTGATAACCTGGCGGTGCGAAACTCCGGATTCCCTTGCCGCGCTCATGATAGAATACACCGCATCCGGATACAAACGCGGCTCGCCGCCGAAGGCCATCACCGTTTTTATGTCATATTCCTTTGTAACCTTGCGCACGACATCTGCCGCAACGGTGGGGTCGATCCGTTCGCCTTGTGCCGCGTGATCCCCCTCGGAGCAGTGCTTACATCTGCCGGTGCAGGCATTTGTGATAACGAACTCTATCTTTTCAAGATCCTTGAGGTATGGATTTCTCATTTTATCTTCTTTCCGTCCGAAAAAGCCTTGCCAACCTTTTCGCCAAAACTCCAATATGCGTGAGAGGAGCTATCATAGATTATGGGGTCAAGCTTTTTCGCATCTATCCTGCCATCCGCCCCGAGTACACTCTGCTCAGCGCTGACGTTTACTATCTCGCCGATGCAGATGCCGTCCTCATTGAACTTATGAAGTCTGCATTCCACCGCCATGGGCAATTCATTGATGATGGGCGCGTTTACAAACTCGCTTTTTGTGGCTGTAAAGCCTGCCCGTGTGAATTTATCGGGCACGTCGTTTGCTGAAACGATACCAACGTAGTCGCACCGGGCAACTGTGCCTGCCGTTGCAAAGCTCACGGTGAAAGCGCCCGTTTTCTTTATATTCTCGGTTGTTTTATGGTCATCTGCAAGGCAAACCATAACAAGATTTGTGTCATATATTCCGCCCCATGCCGCGTTCATTGCATTAGGTGTGCCGTCCTCACTGTAAGTGCCGACGATCAGAACAGGCATAGGATAAAGCCAGGTTTTTGCGCCGAAAATCTTTCTCATATTCATTCTCCCTTTTTATCAAGCGACCAACCAAAATCGCCGTGGTATATCATCTGCTTTGTCATCCCACCGTCAATACAGATGTTCTCCCCTGTTATAAATCCTGCCATATCAGAACAGAGATAGAGCACCATATTTGCGATATCCATAGGATTTCCTACCCTGCCGGAGGGCTGCTGATAAGCATCCGGGCCGATATACTCGGCGAAGCTGTTATCTATCCAGCCGGGCGAGATAGAATTCACGCGCACCCTTCCCGCAAGGGACACGGCAAGCGCATGGGTGAGAGATGAGATGCCGCCCTTTGCCGCGGTGTAGCTCTCAGTTTGGGGCTGACTCATTCTATCGCGGGATGAGGAGATGTTTATAATGCTTGCCCCCTCTTTAAAGTAAGGGAGGAAGAGCTTTGAAAGGTAGAAGGGCGCGCTTACCCCCACCCTTAATGCATACTCAAAATCCTCGTACGAGCAGGTGCTGATGCCAGAGCTTTTCGGCGCGGCATTATTGATAAGGAAATCAACGCGGCCATAATCGGATATAACCTTAGCTGCAAAAGCCTCAAGCACCACTTTATCCGAAAGATCGCCAACGAAATAGCCGTTATCCAAAACGTCTATAACACAAACGGTAGCCCCCGCCTTGCGAAAGCTATCGGCAATACACTTGCCTATTCCCCTTGCACCTCCGGTTATAACGGCAACCTTGCCACTGAAATCAAGCATAATATCCCCCATTTGGTCAAAGATAAATATTCTATATTTATTCTACCACCAAGCAAGGCAAATTGCAAGTGCTGAGTTTAACTCGGCATAAATATGCCGCGGTATGAATATAATATCTAAAAAGAATTGAGGTGTGTATGAAAAGAACGGTTTGGCTATGGCAGATATTCGGATTCGCTGCGGTTTCGCTTGGCGGAACACTATTGCACTTTCTTTACGAATGGCTTGGCGGTGCCGTGTGGATAGCGCCGTTTTCGGGCGTGAATGAATCAACCTGGGAGCACATGAAGCTGCTTTTTTGGCCGATGCTCGTGTATGCCGTGATACAAAGCCTCTTCTTTCGCTCCTATAAGAACTTTTGGTGCATAAAGCTCAAGGGCACGCTGCTTGGCCTTGGACTGATACCAACACTTTTTTACCTTTATAACGGAGTTATCGGCAAATCGCCCGACTTTGTAAATATCGCGATATTCTTTATATCAGCGGCGGCAGTCTACGTTTTTGAAACCCACCTGTTAGAAAAAAAGTCCCCACACTGCAAAAAGTGGCTTGCTATAGCAACACTTTCGCTTATCGGTTTAGCATTTATCCTTTTCACCTTCACTCCGCCGCATCTCAACATTTTCAAAGACCCGATAACAGATAGCTACGGAATCTCTCTTTGCGCTTGAAATCCGTGGAAAATTAGGGTATAATAGTATCAAATCAAGCTTTTGAGGTGGATTTATGGGATACGTGGCAAACGAAAAAAGATACGACGGTATAGAATACCGCCGCTCAGGTGAATCCGGACTTAAGCTGCCCGCAGTTTCGCTCGGGATGTGGCACAACTTTGGCGACAGTGCCGACTTTGATAATATGTGCAAAATGTGCTTTACTGCATTTGACGCAGGTATTATGCACTTTGACCTTGCGAACAACTACGGCCCGATAGCAGGCAGTGCCGAAAAGAACTTTGGCAAGATACTTAAAAACCATCTTTTACCCTACCGCGACGAGATGATCGTAAGCACCAAGGCAGGCTACTATATGTGGCCCGGCCCGTACGGAGATAAGGGAACGAAAAAATACCTTGTTGCCAGCCTTGATCAGAGCCTGCAGAGAATGGGGCTTGACTACGTGGATATCTTTTACCATCACAGAATGGACCCCGACACCCCTCTTTACGAAACTATGTGGGCGCTTGACGGCATAGTTAAGAGCGGCAAGGCGCTTTACGTTGGCCTCTCAAACTACGACGGCGAAACGATGAAAAAGGCGGCAAAGATACTTGAAGATCTTCACTGCCCCTTTATAATAAATCAGAATAGATATTCTATCCTTGACAGAACTGTGGAGAAAAACGGGATACTTGATGCCGCAAAAGAGCACGGCAAGGGTATGATAATATTCAGTCCGCTTGCGCAGGGCTTGCTCACAGGCCGTTACCTCAACGGCATTCCCGAGGATAGCCGAGTTAAAACCGACGGCAGATTCTTAAAGGAAAGCAACCTTTCCTATGAAATGCTTGAGAAGATAAGCAAGCTTGACGCTATCGCGAAGGAGAGAGGACAGACGCTGGCACAAATGGCGCTTGCCTGGGTTTACAGCCGCGAGGGCATCACAAGCGTGCTTATCGGCGCTTCCAAGCCCGAACAGATAAAGGAAAATCTCAAAATGACCGACAACCTTACCTTTACCAAGGAAGAGCTTGATGCGATCGACAAAATAGTGCTTGAATAATTTCAGGACCGTACAGCCGGCGGAAAATTCCGCCGGCTGTCGCTTTTCTATTGACTTTTGTCTTTTGGTTTGCTATAATAGTTGCACACGCAACAGTTTACCGTGCAACTATTTATTTTGAGGTAATATTATGTCAAAATTTATGAAGATGCTTAATAATATAAGCCGCTCGCAAGCGATATACAGGCATAATAGGGTTTCGGCAGAGGATCTTTTGCCGCACCAATATGCCTTTGTGCTTACGATCTGCAATGAGCCCGGCAGATCGCAGGAGGAGATCGCACACGAGCTTTGCATAAACAAAAGCACCGTGGCAAGAAATCTTACGTCTCTTGAAGAAAACGGATACATCACAAGAACGCCTCTGGCAAATGACAAAAGGCAGTTTTCCGTGCATCCGACAGAGAAGATGACAGCAGTGCTTCCCGAGATAAAAAAGGCATCGCGCGAGTGGATGGAACTTCTTGCCGATGGAATCGACGAGGGCGAGCTTGCAATTTTTAACTCGGTTCTTGAAAGGATGCAAGCGCGCGCAAGCGAGCTTATCGAAAGGCAGGACTAAGATATGAAATGGGCACTTAAGCAACTAAAACCGCTGACGGGCAGGCTCGCCGTTGGCATCACAATAAAGATCATCAGCACTATTGCCGAGCTCTTTATCCCCTACATACTCTCACATATACTTGAAAACGTTATTGCAGATGAAAGAACACACAATGAATACAGAATAATTCTTTGGGGTGTTCTTATGGCGGTTTGCGCCGTGATTGCCTGCGTTGGAAATATAACGGCAAACAGAATGGCGGCAAAGACCACCAAGATATTCTCCGAGAAGATGAGGCGAGATCTGTTCTCAAAAACGCTCCTGCTCTCAGCAAGGGATACCGACAGATTTACTATTCCCTCCCTTGAATCAAGAATCACATCGGATACCTACAACGTGCAGAACTTTGTTGGTATGATGCAAAGGCTTGGCATTCGCGCACCGATATTGCTCCTTGGCGGCAGCATTATCACGCTTATAATGGACGCAAGGCTGGCGCTTGTTATGATTGCAACGTTGCCTGTCGTTTTCATCATTATTTACAGCATTTCGAGAATGGGTGTCCCCCTTTACACCAAGGTGCAGCAGTCTGTGGACGGAATGGTGCGCGTTGTTCGTGAGGACGCGCAGGGCATTCGAGTTATCAAAGCGCTCTCTAAGACTGAATACGAGAACGAAAGATTCGACAAGGCAAACCGCACACTTAAAAAGCGCGAAACGACAGCCGGCACGATAATGGGTGTTGTAAATCCTATTATGACCCTGCTTATGAATATGGGTATTGTTGGAGTTATAGCCCTGAGCGCACACCTTATATCCAAGAGCCTTTCGGAAGCGCCTACGGTTATTGCGTTTATGCAGTACTTCACCCTCATCTCCTTTGCAATGATGTCCCTTTCACGTATGTTTGTTATGTACACCAAATGTGCCGCAAGCGCGAAGAGAATAGCACAGGTTACAGAGTGCGAAAGCGAGCTTAAGATACACGGGGATGACGGCGAGGGAGATCCCTCGAAGCATATCTCGTTTGATCAC
>JAZLCY010000075.1:0-7307 GCA_045614485.1 Eubacteriales bacterium | reverse complement strand
CCCTCCGTATACGAGGAGGACGAGGAGGCTTATGCCATCTGGCGCGATAAAATCGGAGTGCCCGAGGCGCACATCGTAAGGCTCGGAAAGGCAGATAACTTCTGGGAGCACGGCACAGGTCCTTGCGGCCCCTGCTCCGAGATCTACTTTGACCGCGGCACAAAGTACGGCTGTGGCTCGCCCGACTGCAAGCCCGGATGCGACTGCGACAGATTTATGGAGATCTGGAACAACGTATTCTCCCAGTTTAATAACGACGGCAACGGCAACTACACCGAGCTCGCGCAGAAGAACATTGATACCGGTATGGGTCTTGAGCGTCTTGCCTGCGTTATGCAGGGTGTTGATAATCTCTTTGAGGTTGACACCGTCAGAAAGATACTTGACACCGTTTGCGAGATTGCCGGCAAGTCTTACGGCAAGGTTGCAAAGGACGACGTTTCGATAAGAGTTATCACCGACCACGTGAGAAGCGCGACCTTCATGATCAGCGACGGCGTTATCCCCTCCAACGAGGGCCGCGGATACGTTCTTCGCAGAATCATCCGCCGTGCGCTCCGCCACGGTAAGCTCCTCGGTATCAACCGCAAGTTCCTCGCGGAGCTTTCCGCTATCGTGATCAGCCAGAACGACGTAGCATACCCCGAGCTTAAGGAGAAGAGCGAGTACGTTCTTAAGGTTATCGGCATTGAAGAGGACAAGTTCAATCAGACAATAGACTCCGGCCTTGGTATTCTTAACGAGCTTATTGCAAAGGCTAAGGAAAAGGGTGAAGAAAAGCTTCAGGGCCAGGATGCGTTCAAACTTTACGACACCTTCGGCTTCCCGCCCGACCTTACCCGTGAGATCGCGGAAGAGGCAGGCCTTGCATTTGATGAGGAAGCATTCCGTTCCCTTATGAACGAGCAGAAGGAAAGAGCAAGAGCGGCAAGAGGCAACATCTCCGGCTGGTCTGACTCCTCGAAGTCGCTTATCGAAAATCTTGCAAAGACCGAGTTTTTCGGCTACTGCGAGAACGAGTGCGAAGCAACCGTTCTCTCTATCATCGTTGACAACGAATCTGTTGACGAGATCACCGAGGGCGAGGGTGCTATCATATTTGACAAGACCGTATTTTACGGTGAGGGCGGCGGCCAGGTTGGTGATACCGGTGCTATCTCGGGCACTGCAACCGCTACCGTTAACGACACAAAGAAGAATAACGGCATATACATCCACTACGTTACCGTTGAGGGTGGCGCGATCAAGGTTGGCGACAAGCTTACCCTTAAGATCGACACCGAAAGACGTAATGCTATAAGAAGAAATCACTCCTCTGCACATCTTCTTCAGGCGGCACTCAGAGCGGTGCTTGGCACTCACGTTGAGCAGGCAGGCTCTTACGTTGACGAGAAGAGAGTGAGATTTGACTTTACACACCTTTCAGCTCTTACAGCTGAGGAAATTGCAGCAGTTGAAGCACGCGTTAACGCGGCTATCCTTGCGGCTGAGGCGGCAGAAACTGTTGAGACCACACCCGACGAGGCAAAGAAGATGGGCGCTATGGCACTGTTCGGCGAGAAGTACGGCAGTATCGTCCGCGTTGTTAAGATCGGCTCTACCTCCACCGAGCTTTGCGGCGGTACACACGTTTCCAATACCGGTGCTATCGGCCTTTTCAAGATCATCTCCGAAACAAGCGTTGCGGCAGGTGTGAGAAGAATCGAGGGTACTACCGGCCTTGGCGTTATGGAGCTTATTTCCGATAACGAAGCGCTTATCAAGGACACCGCTAAGGAGCTTAAGACCTCTGACGTTCACGGCATTGCAAAGAAGGCCGCTTCCCAGCAGGCTGAGATGAAGGAACTTCGCCGCCAGATCGAGTCGCTTAACTCCAAGATCTCCGAAATGAAGTCTAAGGCGCTTCTTAACGACGTTGAAGAGATCGGCGCATTCAAGGTTATCACCGCAAAGGTTGAGGCAACTCCCGACGAGGCGCGTTCTCTTTGCGATAGCTTTAAGTCCAAGTTTGCAAACGGAGTTTGCGTATTTGCGGCAACCTTCAAGGGCGGATTCAACTTTGTTGCGGCGGCAGGCGCTGACGCAGTTAAGGCAGGCGCACACGCAGGCAACATTCTTAAAGAGATCTCTGCTATTTGCGGCGGTCGCGGCGGCGGACGTCCCGACAGCGCGATGAGCGGCGGTAAGGATGCCGATAAGATCGACGAGGCGCTTGCACGCGCTAAGGATATCCTTAAGGGAATCTAAGAAATAATGGCAATTCCAATCCCGGAATTGCCACCCCAATAAAGCAATAAATTTAGGAGAAAAATATGAAAAGAATTATAGCAGTACTTTCCTTGGTGCTTGTGCTTGCGCTCTCGCTCACCGCTTGTAGCGGCAAAAAGGACCATAAGGCAAGCGCTAAGGTTTACACTGACAAAGAAAACATCCTCTCGATAACTCTTACCGAGTCATTTGTACCCGGAAAAAATAATCCTTCAAGAGATGTTTTTGCTACTGACGAAAACGGTATTGTTAAGGACGATAAAGGTCATAATGTTGTTATTGGTATTACCTACACCTCTAATTCCGGCACCAGCGTTACTATTGAGAAGATCAGCACAGTGATCACTGCAAAGAACGATATGGAAAATCTTAAGGCTTTGTATGCCGATAAAGCCACAATGGAGAAAAATAACGTTAAAGGCAAATTGACGATCCACACACAAGGCGAAGAAGATGACGGGGTTGTTTCCGCTACCAACGGTGCAAGTTACTACGTTTTCACCCTTGATGCAGACGGCGGCAAGTACGTTTACCTCAAGGCATTTATGAAAAACGGTGATTTTGCTTACAGCATTACCTTCAGCACCACCGAGGATGCATACAGCAAGGAAGAATACAACAAGCACTTTATCACCTGGCTTAACTCCGCAACGATCACCCTTCCCAGTACTCCTGCCGAGCAGTAAGATCTGATAAAGCAATATCACCCCGAGCAAAGTGAATAAAGTCACTTTTGCCTGTGGCCAATACAAAAAGAGAGAACAAATCGGTTCAATGATATGCACCTCCAAAAGTGCCTAACTTTTGGGTTCACTTCACAAGCCGACAGGTTCCCTCTTTTTTGGTTTTTACTCTTCGTATATACTGAAGTTTGTAAACTATTCTGTGTTCCTATTTTTTTAGGTTGTTTTATTTATTTTATAACCCCAAAAAACATAGCAGTTGGAGCTACACCAACCATCAACCCATCCGCTCGGCTCAAATACAGCTTCACAGTAGATCGTAAGGCCGACGTCATAGCTACCGAACGCATAATCACCAATGCTTGTTACACTACCGGGAATAATTATGCTTGTAAGACCGGTGCAATCGCAGAATGCCCAACGTTCAATACTTACTACACTGCCGGGGATATTTATGCTTGTAAGACCGGTACAACCGTAGAACGCAGCTTCTCCAATATTTGTTACACTATCTGGTATTGTTATACTCGTAAGGTTAGTACGTTCGTAGAACGCAGCTTCTCCAATACTTGTTACACCTTCGGGAATTACAAAAGTTTGTTCCTTTTTGCCTGTAGCATATACGACTAATATTTTTCCATCTTTGGAATACAGATTGCCGTCAATGGATTTATAGTTAGGATTATTTGTATCTACAGTTATGCTCTCAAGACTTGTGCATCTATCAAATGCATGTTCACTGATGCTTGTTACACTCTCAGGTATTGTTATGCTCGCAAGGTTTGTGCATCCGGAAAACGCATAATCAATAATACTCGTTACACTATCGGGTATTGTTATACTCGTAAGGTTTGTACATCCGGAAAACGCATAATCAATAATACTCGTTACACCTTCGGGTATTGTTATACTCGTAAGTTTGGTGCAACGAGAAAACGCAGAATCACCAATGCTTGTTACACCATCAGGTATTGTTATACTCGTAAGGTTCTCGCAACCATAAAACGCATCTGATCCAATACTTGTTACACCTTCGGGTATTGTTATGCTCGTAAGACTTGTGCAACAGTAGAATGCTGAATTACCAATGCTCGTTACATCTTCGGGAATTATAAAGGATGTTTCTTGCTTGCCGGTAGCATATTTGACTAATATTTTTCCATCCTTGGAATATAGATTGCCATCAATAGATTTATAGTTAGAATTATTTTCGTCCACGATTATGCTCGCAAGGTTAGTGCATCCGGAAAACGAAGAATAACCGATGTTTGTTACACATTCAGGTATTATTATAATCGTAAGGTTAGTGCATCCGGAAAACGCACCTTCTCCAATACTCGTTACACTATAAGGGAACTTTATGCTCGCAAGGTTTTTGCATTCGTAGAACGCAAGATTTCCAATGCTCGTTACTCCCTCCGGGATATCTATACTCGTGAGGTTATCACAATAAGAAAACGCATAATCACCAATACTTGTTACACTTTCCGGTATCGTTATATTTGTAAGACCGTTACAACCGAAGAATGCACGTTCACCAATGCTCGTTACTCCGTCAGGTATTGTTATGCTCGTAAGTCTTCTGCAATGGTAAAATGCACGCGCACCAATACTCGTTACTACGTCCGGGATATCTATGCTCGCAAGGTTTTTGCATTCGTAGAACGCAGCTTCTCCAATGCTCGTTACTCCCTCCGGGATATCTATACTCGCAAGGTTTGTGCATCCGGAAAACGCAGAATATCCAATGCTTGTTACATCTTCAGGAATTATAAAGGATGAGTCCTGCTTGCCGGCAGCATAAGCGACTAATATTTTTCCATCCTTGGAATATAGATTGCCGTCAATAGATCTATAGTTAGGATTATTTCTGTCCACAATTATGCTCGCAAGGTTTGTGCAATGGGAAAACGCATAACCTCCAATACTTGTTACACTATCCGGTATTGTTATGCTCGTAAGACTTGTGCAACGGTAGAATGCTGAATTACCAATGCTCGTTACACTATCCGGTATTGTTATGCTCGTAAGGTTAGTGCATCCAGAAAACGCAGAACTACCAATGCTCGTTACACTATCCGGTATCGTTATGCTTGTAACGTAGAAATAATTGGAGAATACAGCAACACCACCAATACTCGTAACCGGTGCTCCGTTAATTTCAGGAGGTATAATAACTTCTTTGTCGTTGCCAAAGTACCCTATGATATTTACTTTTCCGTCAACGATCTCCCAAATAAAATCGCTTGCGGGTGAATAATGTTTTTTATCATCACCGCCGCATGCCGTGGCAAACACCGCAACTGCCGCCAAAAGAATTACCAATACAAGCGGAAAAAATATTCTTTTCACTTTTTTCATATAAGCACCCCCTTATTCATCTTTAAACCTATTATAGCACAAGCATTTTTGAATGTAAACCTTTACAAAGATTTTATCATATACATTTATATAATTTAACACGGATGCCGATCAAAAGATAAAAACGCAACCTGTTGGCGATGCGCTTAGCTTTGCGCGATGCCATAAGGTTGCGTTTTTTCACTTATTCAATAGTGATGTTATCGAGGATGATCTGGGGGTTGTCAAGAACCTGGTTAAGCACCTTTATATACATGCTGTGGAACTTTGCAACCTTTGCCTCGCTGGTAGTTTTGGTATGTACGTCATATCCAAGCCTGATGTTGTTGGTCTTTGTATCAAAGAGCATGATAAGGTAGCCGGGAAGTGCACCCTTGCCGTTTGAATACATAGTGAATTCTACTCCCTCGGGGAAGTTTGAGGGAACGAATGAGAATGCTATTGAATAATAGGTTTCAAGGAATGAAGAACGGAATGCCTTGTGGAGCATCGATTCAAACTTGATATCCGGAAAATCAATATGCCTATAAACCTTTGCCTGATTGGAAGCAAAGCGCTTAAGGTTCTCATCAAAGGTTTTCTTATATCTGTATCTTGTGTAGCAAGCAACAGACTGAACCTTTGTTCCTGCACAGTTCTTCTCGTTCGGTGTTATTCTGCAGTTGCAGAGCGAAAGAGGAAGAGATATCTTGGTTTTGTTGTTAAGGATCGCGGCGGTAAGCGTGCAGGTGTAGAAAAAGAAGTTCGCCGGGGAGATCTGGTTTTCGCGGCAGTAGTTGATAACTCTTTCGGAAACGTCGCTGCCGATAGTGTGGATATACGCCTTGGTATCATTGTTGATGAAGAACATCTTCATGCCGCGATGATTACTTTTAAGCTTCTTTTGCCATATCTTATTGTCCGGGCCGTGAATACCGGTGTAATAAGGTTCCGCCTTTTCGCTGAGTAGATCCTTGAAGAATTCCTCATGCTTTTTCTGGCGGCTGTCGTTGTAGTTTCTCTCAATATCCCTTTTGATAACGTCCTCGTATTTTGCAGGGCTCGGAGGAAGCTCGGTGTTATTCTTAAGAGAATTGTAAACTTCGATCATATCCTTGTAGATCACGGAGGTTCCGTAAACGTCAAGAACAAGGTGGCATACCTTGAAATAGATCATGCACTTGCCGTTCAATCTGATGAAGTGGGGTTCAATAACCTTACCCCTTAAATACTTGATCGCGCGCTTTTTGTATCTTTTTACAAAAGCGTTGAATTTTTCCGTGTCGTATTCCACAACCGGAATTTTCTGATACGGTACTTCATCCTTGAAGTACTGTTTCAGCTTGCCTTTTTGCTTGAAGAATCTTATCCTTAAGCAGTCGTTACGTTCAACAACGATGTTAAACGCTCTTTCCATAAGAGCAAAATCAACGTCTTCTTCAAATGTGATAGAAGTCATAATGTTGATAACTCTCTTGAAAAGTGTGTACTTACACTGAAGGTAGGGTACACCCTGCGCCGGAGAAAGATCGTAGCAGTTCTTTCCTTTCATTTTGTTCCTTTCTTTTTCGCACAATCGCGGTGCATTTATATCAGTACAATCGAGGTACCATCTAATAATTATATGAAATAAATTGCATTTTGTCAATAAATAATATAATTTATCGTCTTTTTGCAGCTGATATATGCATTTAAAACCGTTTACGACAGCATTAACCCTGTTTTACAGGACTTCAGCCCCAACGCCTCCCCTTGCACAGTGGAGGCGAAATATGAGCAAAGAGCCTTTGGCACAAAAAATATCCCCCGTAAAACGGGGGTATTTCAGTTTCGGGCATAGCCCTAATACTACCGGCTACGCACAAGTGCGCTTTTTATTGGCCTGCCAGCCATGCAACTGTTACTTGCTACCCGTAAACGGGTTAGGTATAATAGCCTTCTCCTGCGGGAGAAGGTGTCATACGAGCAATAGCGAGTATGACGGATGAGGAGTTTTCAGTTTTCTTTATTCTCTGC
>JAZLCY010000074.1:0-23808 GCA_045614485.1 Eubacteriales bacterium | reverse complement strand
AAAGCGGAGTTTATTATAATGCACGAATATGTCTAAAGTATGAATAAAATGATTTTTTTTGAACTTATTTCACTTTTTCTTGCAAAACAACCAATTATACCCCTTTTTTTAGTGGTTTGTGTACAAATGTCATTTTTCTATTATCGGATTTTTGGCATAAAAATATACACCTTGCGGACACAGAGATAAAAAATACTCGCAGTGGCAGACACCACTGCGAGTAAAAATTTAGATTTCGATCATGGATTCATCCCAGATCTCAGGAGCTTCATAGCCAAGCATATTCACTGTGGTTGCAGCTACTGCGGAAAGACCGAAGTCCTCTCTGCCAAGCTTAACAGTGTACTTGTCTGCGGTGAAGTTATCGTAAACGATAAAGGGTACGGGATTAAGGGTGTGGCTGGTCTTAGCCTTGAATGAACCGTCCTTACCTGCCTTGGGAGCCTTGGTCTTCTTGTCGATCTCGTACATCTCATCTGCATTACCGTGGTCAGCAGTGATAAGAGCTGCGCCCTCAAGCTCGTCCACAACCTTAAGAATTCTTGCAAGCTGAAGATCGAGAGCCTCCATGGAGCACTGAGTTGCCGCGAAAGAACCGGTGTGGCCTACCATATCGCCGTTGGGGAAGTTTACACGAAGGTACTTGTACTTGCCGGATCTCAAAGCCTTGATAAGCTCGTCAGTGATCTCAGCGCACTTCATCCACGGTCTTTCCTCGAAAGGAACAACGTCGGAAGGAATCTCAATATAGGTTTCAAGCTCCTCAGAGAACTTACCGGACTTGTTACCGTTCCAGAAGTAGGTTACGTGACCGTACTTCTGAGTTTCGGAAATAGCAAGCTCCCTGATTCCTGCGGAAACGAGATACTCTGTCATAGTATTTGTAATAGTGGGGGGAGAAACGAGGTATCTTGAAGGAATGTGAAGGTCGCCGTCATACTCAAGCATACCTGCGTAAAGAACGTCGGGAACTCTCTTTCTATCAAAGATAGAAAAATCTGCGCCGGATTCAAATGCCTTGGAGATCTCGATGGATCGGTCGCCACGGAAGTTGAAGAAGATCACGCTGTCGCCATCTTCAACAGTACCAACGGGCTTGCCGTCCTTTGCAATAACGAAGGGAGGAAGGTCCTGGTCGATAACTTTGGTTTCGTTTCTGTACGTGGTGATAGCCTCTTCAGCAGATGCAAACTGTCTGCCCTCGCCAAGAACGTGAGTTTTCCAGCCTGCCTCAACCATAGCCCAGTTAGCTTCATATCTGTCCATAGTGATCTGCATTCTTCCACCGCCGGATGCGATAGCAATATCGAAGCTGTCGGATCTGAGATCTGCGATAAATGCCTCGAAGGGTACAACGTAATCAAGAGCGCTGGTTTCACCAACGTCGCGGCCGTCAAGGAGAATATGAACTCTTACCTTGCCTACACCTGCCTTCTTGGACTCGGTGATAAGCGCCTTAAGGTGATCGATGTGGGAGTGAACGTTTCCATCGGAGAAAAGGCCGAGGAAATGAAGAGTAGACTTATTTTCAACAACTCTGCCAACAAGTGCCTGCCAGCTGTCAGACTCGAAGATCTTGCCGCTCTCGATAGACTGAGAAACAAGCTTTGCACCCTGAGCGAATACCTGACCGGAGCCAAGCGCGTTGTGTCCTACCTCGGAGTTACCCATATCATCATCAGAAGGAAGACCTACTGCAGTACCGTGAGCCTTGATAGCGAGGGTGGGATAATCACGCATAATTCTATCAAGCGTGGGAGTATTTGCGGTGGCAACCGCGTTAGCACCGTTATCGGGAGCGATACCTACACCGTCCATAACGATGGTGAGAAGAGGGCCCTTTACACCCTCGAATTTAGTTGACTTTTTAAGTTCAGCCATTGTGTTATATACCTCTCAAAAATAAATTACGTTTTAAATATCTGCGTCCTTGATGTACATATGTCCCTTTTCGGTGATGAACTTCTTTCTATCCTGAAGTGCATCGCCAAGAAGAACGTCAAACATACGCGCGGTAGCCTCAGCATCTGCGGCGGTAACGGCAATAAGACGTCTTGTCTGCGGGCACATTGTAGTGCGCGACATCATATCCGCCTCGTTCTCACCAAGTCCCTTGGAGCGCTGAAGCGTATATCTCTTGTTACCGAGCTTTGAGATGATCTCATTCTTCTCAGGCTCGTTATATGCAAAATAGGTGTCCTGCCCTGCGGTTATCTCATAAAGAGGAGATTCCGCGATAAAGATCTTACCCTTCTCAATAAGAGTGGGCAAAAGCCTGTAGAACATTGTAAGAAGAAGGGTTCTTATCTGGAATCCATCCTCATCTGCATCCGTACAGATGATGATCTTGTTCCACTTAAGCAGGTTGTAGTCAAACGTAGCAATATCAGACTTTTTGCCAACCTTGACCTCAACACCGCAACCGATGACCTTAAGAAGATCAACGATGATATCGCTTGAGAAGATCTTCTCATACGAGCTCTTCATACAGTTAAGAGTCTTACCTCTTACGGGGATGATCGCCTGGAACTCGGCATTTCTCGCAAGCTTACAGCTTGACATAGCCGAATCACCCTCAACTATATAAACTTCACGGATGGAGGGATCCTTCGAACGGCAGGGGACAAACTTCTCTACCCTATTCGAAACGTCCATTGTTCCGGTGAGCTTCTTCTTGATATCGATCTTGGTCTTTTCTGCCGACTCGCGAGCGCGCTTGTTAACAAGAACCTGATTCATAATGAGGTTTGCACTCGACTGATTCTCGGTAAGGTAGATCTCAAGATTGGTTTTGATAAACTCGGTGAGCGCCTTGCCGATAAACGCGTTTGTTATCGCTTTTTTCGTCTGGTTCTCATACGAGGTCTGCGTGGAAGCAGAGTTGATTATAACTGCAAGGTTGTCCGCAATATCGGCAAAGGATATCTTAGACTCATTTTTGGTATACTTGTTCTGCGCCTTGATGTACTTATCTATCGCATAGGTAAACGCAGCCTTCACAGCCTTGTCGGGCGCGCCGCCGTACTCAAGGAAGGAGGAGTTGTGGTAGTACTCCGCCATACCCGACTTTGCAAAACAGAAGGTTATTTCCGCCTTGAACTTATAATCGGGAAGGTCCTCTCTGTCTCTACCCTTAGTTTCAATTTTCCAAAGAACAGGCTGTGTTACGGTAATGCCGTCTGTTATCTCGGCAATATAGTCTGCAACACCGTTCTCATAGTAGTACTCTGTTTTCTCAAACTTACCGGGAGTTTTCTCCACCTCAAGAATGAATTTGATACCGGCATTAATAAATGCCTGGCGGCGAAGAGTTGCCGAAAGGAACTCAACGGGAATATCGATCTCCTTGAATACCTTAAGGTCGGGGCGCCACCTGATGATCGTACCAACCCTTTTAACACCGGGCTTGATCTCGATATCGGTAACTACAAGATCGCCCTTGGGGTTACCCGATTTAAAATTCATCTCGGACAGTGTTTTACCGTTATACGACTTAACACTCATATACTCCGAAGAATACTGAGTAGCGGTTGCACCAAGTCCGTTAAGACCAAGGGAAAATTCGTATGCCGAATTGCCGTCGTTATTATCATATTTACCGCCGGCATAAAGCTCACAGAAAACGAGCTCCCAGTTCCAGCGCTTTTCCTTCTCGTTATATCCGAGGGGAACACCGCGGCCGAAATCCTCTACCTCGATCGAAAGGTCAAGATACTTCTTAACGATAATTTTCTCACCGTAGCCTTCGCGTGCCTCGTCAACAGAGTTTGCAAGTATTTCTATAAATGAATGCTGACAACCGATAAGGTCATCCGAGCCGAATATAACTGCAGGACGTTTTCTTACACGCTCCGCACCTTTCAAGCTTTTGATGCTCTGATCGTCATACGCTTTACTAACGTTTTTTACTGCCACTTTGCACCCTCCAAAAAATATTTCAACATAAATTATAACACACACATTATATTTTGTCAAGTTTGTAAATAGTATTTTAAACAAGAATAAACGGAGTAAAATTAAATGAAATTGTTAAGAATTGTTTACAATAAATTGCTTCCGGCACTTTTTTGGATACTGTTGCTGCTTGCGTTTGACTCCCTTCCTATAGCAATACTCACTCTACTTTGCGCGGCGATGCATGAGATCGGGCACATATTTATAGCCGCCCTGATACTGAACCGCGACATTTCAATGCCAAAAGCGGTTTTATACGGACTTAAAATTGACACGGGTGGCATTATTTCCTATAAAGCTGAGTTTCTTATCGCCCTTGGCGGCCCTATGGCTAATCTTTTGTTGTTTTTTGCCCTCATCCCGTTTTTGACCCTGTCCGAATACGTTATGGCATTCGCCTTTATCAATCTGCTGACAGCTATATCAAACCTCATTCCGCTGAGAAGCTATGACGGGCAAAGGCTTATCGGTTGCGCTATATCGTCATTTGCACCGCCGCATATAGCAGATTGGGTGATACACTGCATAGCACTTACGCTCTCTGCACTCGGTTGCTTCATATCGCTTTTTCTGGTGGGTCAAATAGGAGATGGGTATTGGATATTCGGTGTTTTCTTCGTTTCTTTTCTTAGCGAGATTTTCTCCCGATCAAAAAACTTCGCGGCCAACAAAAAGCGAGGATAAACGAGATTTTGAGAGCTTTTGCGAGATTTCAAGAGCTTTCTCTGTTTTTATCACGGAAAAACAACGGATAAAATGGAATAAAGGTGGATAATTGGATTTAATTTATATTATTTTTTTTTGAAAAAGTATTGCAAAACGAAAACGCATTTGCTATAATACACTCAATACGTGTATGTATTATTTTCTTTTATTTTGTCGACAAACGACACCAGGCATTTTGTTTTTTGACGAAAGGATGAAAAAATGGCAAAGCTCATTGAGTTAAAGGGCATCTCCAAATCCTATGACGGAGAAAAGGTTATCGATAATATGAACCTTTATATCCGAGACGGTGAATTTATCACCTTCCTTGGCCCGTCCGGATGCGGAAAAACTACGACACTTAGAATCATCGGCGGTTTTGAGCATGCCGACGAAGGAAAATTATATTTTGACGGCGTTGAGATCTCAGAGGTCCCTGCACACAAAAGAAAGGTCAATACCGTTTTCCAGAAGTATGCACTCTTCCCTCACCTCAACGTATATGAAAACGTTGCCTTCCCCTTAAGACTTAAGAGGGTTAAGGTTGAAGGAAAGAAAAGAGCCAAGAAGATCCCCGAGGCAGAGATCAAGAGACGCGTTACAGAAATGCTCTCCATGGTTGCACTTGCAGGATTCGAGAACAAGAGTGTAAGCACTCTTTCCGGCGGACAGCAGCAGAGAGTTGCCATTGCAAGAGCTCTTGTTTCACACCCGAAGGTTTTGCTTCTTGACGAGCCGCTCGGCGCACTTGACCTAAAGCTCCGAAAGGATATGCAGAACGAGCTTAAATCTATCCAGCAGGCGATCGGCATCACCTTTATTTACGTTACACACGACCAGGAGGAAGCGCTCTCGATGTCGGATACCGTTGTTGTTATGGCAGACGGCGAGATCCAGCAGATAGGCACTCCTACTGATATTTACAACGAGCCTAAGAACGCATTCGTTGCCGACTTTATCGGTGAGAGTAACATTCTTGACGGTGTTATGCTTGAGGACAAGAGGGTTCGCGTTGCAGGACATACCTTTGACTGTCTTGACGGTGGATTTGATAAAAACGAGCAAGTCGACGTTGTTATTCGCCCCGAGGACGTTGATGTTGTGCCCACCGAAAAGGGTATGCTTACCGGCCAGGTTACAAGCGTTACCTTCAAGGGTGTTCACTACGAGATCATCGTTGATATTAAAGGCTTCAAGTGGATGATACAAACCACAGATTACGTTGCCCCCGATGCTTATATCGGTCTATACATTGAACCCGATGCGATTCACGTTATGAAGAAATCAAAATATTCGGGAATGTTTGGCGATTACTCGTCATTCTCCGACGAGCTTGACCAGCTTTCCGACGTTGAAACCGCAGAGGAATTTTAATTATAAACTTATGAAAGCAGTGGGAACGGTTGTTCCCTTTGGTAAAAAAGACGATAAATGAACAGGAAACAAAAAAACATTTTGTTTTTTGCGGTAGAGCTTTTATGTGCAGCCGTGCTTATCGCGGCTACCGTTGTATCCTTCGCTAACGGATACACCATAACTGCTATTGCCGCCATTGCCGGCCTTGCCGTTTGTACAGCCCTTATAGGCTGCTATATCGGTTTTATGCAAAAAAAAGAAAAAGCAAAAAGACTTGCTCCCATTCTTGCAAAAAAGGGACAGGGACTTTTGCGCTCTTTGGCAGCGGCACCGCATATTGTATGGGCAATAATGTTCATAGTGTTGCCCCTTATAATAGTTATTTTCTACGCCTTTACTGCAGTGAACGAGGAAGGAAAGACAGTGTTCTCGTTTGAGAACATTCTTGCCCTGCCTGAGTATGCGCCTATATTTGGCGTTTCCATCGAGCTGTCGGTAATTGCAACCTTTATATGCCTGCTTCTCGGTTATCCTATGGCATATATAATCGCAAAAATGCGCCCCAAGGCACAGAAGATTTGCATTATGCTTATGATGCTGCCTATGTGGACAAACCTGCTTATCAGAACCTATTCCATAATGGCTATATTTGACGACGGCGGATTTTTAAATCAGCTTCTCAACACAAATATACACGTTATCGGAACTAAGGGCGCCGTTATAGGCGGTATGGTATACGACTTCTTGCCCTATATGGTTCTTCCTATCTACACCTGCATATCCAAGATAGATAAGAATATGTGGGAGGCGGCAGAGGACCTTGGCTGCAACACCTTCAAGACCCTGACTAAGGTTATATTCCCCCTTTCCATGTCGGGAATAATCTCGGGAGTTACGATGGTGTTCGTGCCCTCTATAAGCACCTTCTACATCTCGCAGAAGCTCGGCGGAGGAACGTTCCAGCTGATAGGCGATACTATCGAATATCAGTTCATCAACGGTGCGCTGAACACCGGTGCGGCAATATCCTTCGTTATGATGATACTTATTCTTATATCACTCTCTATTATGAACAAGTTCGGTGATAGCGACGAGGGAGGTATTATCGTATGAAAAAGCATCTTTCGAGAATATACATTTCCCTTATATTCGCAGTTCTCTACATTCCGATACTTACTCTTATATTCTTCTCATTCAACTCAGCGGACAGCACAGCTGTTTTCGAGGGCTTCAGCCTTCACTGGTACAGGGTTCTTTTCTCTGATGCAAAGACCTTTATTGCGCTCAGAAATACACTTATCCTTGCCGTAAGCTCTGCAATCATTTCCACCATTATCGGAACTGCCGCAGCTGAGGGAATTTATAAGATGAAGAGCAAGCTCTTCAAAACCACCGTTACCTCGGTTACAAACATACCGATGATGAATCCCGATATTGTAACAGGTATGTCAATGATGCTCTTCTTCGTTGCAGTCTGGGGATTCCTTGGCATATCTAATGACAGCATGGGCTTCGTTAATATGCTTATCGCACACACTACCTTCTGTCTTCCCTACGTTATTCTCTCGGTGCTGCCGAGAATTAACGAGCTTGGCAACTCGCTTACAGAGGCAGCGCTTGACCTTGGCTGTAGCCCTGTGAAAGCATTTTTCAAGGTAAAGCTCCCCAACATTATGCCCGGTGTTCTTTCCGGCTTTGTAATGGCGTTTACCCTTTCGCTTGACGACTTTGTTATTTCCTACTTTGTAGGCTCATCTGAATTCCAAACCCTTCCCATTCTCATTTACAACATGACGAAGAAGAAGGTTACACCTGATATGTACGCACTTTCCACCCTTATAATTATCACCGTATTTACCCTGCTCTTTATCTCAAATATCAAGAGCGGCAAGGCTGATAAGACTAAGGGCAAGAAGGCGAAGAAGAGAAAGGTGGTGGCAAAATGAAAAAACTGATTATACCTTTCTTTGTTTTGCTGCTTACCGTGGCAATCACGCTTTCTCTTGCCTCCTGCGGTGAGGAGGATACCAAGACCATCACCATTAAGGTTTACAACTGGGGTGAATACATCTCAGAGGGCGAGATTGATGAAGAAGGAAATCCCGGATACGACACAAATGCAGAATTTGTTAAGTATTTCAATGAAAATCTTTCCGAAAAGTATGCCGACATCTATGGCGGAAACGTTAAGATTAAGATTTCCTACTCTACCTATCCCACAAACGAGGATATGTACACAAAAATCTCAAGCGGTGCTGCAAGCTATGATATAATTATCCCCTCGGACTATATGATTAAAAGACTTGCGGATGAGGGACTGCTCTATGAATTTGGCGCAGAGAATATCGAAAACTTCAAGTACATTGACGACTCATTCAAAAACAGCAGCTACGACCCCGAAAACAAATACTCCGTTCCCTATACCTACGGTATGGTTGGTATAATTTACAACTACACCCTTCTTGACGAGGATGATCTTGATGGAAACGGAGATATAATCAAAAAATCCTGGGACCTTATGTGGAACGAGGGATATAACGGTGATTACACCGGCAAGATTCTGCAGTTCAACAATCCCCGCGATGCTCTTGCTACCGCGATGTACAAGGAAGGCATCAATATCAACTCCGACAATCCTGCCGATTGGATGAGGGCTCTTGAGCTTCTTATAGCCCAGAAACCGCTCGTTCAGGCATACGTCAGCGACGAGATATTCAACAAAATGACAAGCGCATCTGCTGCTATTGCGGCATACTATGCAGGCGACTTTATCACTATGTACGAGGACAACGAATACCTCAAGTTCTATTACCCTGAGGAAGGAACAAACTATTTCGTTGACGCTATGTGCATTCCCGAGTCGTCTCAGCATAAGGAAATTGCTATGGAATATATCAATTTCATGCTTTCAAGAGACGCAGCGGTTGCAAACGCGCTGACTATAGGATACGCCTCCCCCAACACCTTGGTATATAACGATCCCGAATATATCGAGGCTATGACCGAGATTCACCCCGATGCTATGGAGATTCTTTACGGCCTTAGCCCCGAGGAAGCGAACATCAATTACAACTTCGCACCTGATTACGCAAGCTTTACGGACACGTCGATATTCAATAAAGTGACGTTGGATTACGTAAGCGAGCTTTGGGAAGAGCTCAAAACCGAGAGTGCGGTTGAAACCTGGATACACGTTGTTTCAGGTACTATCGTGCTTGCCGTTGTTTCAATAGCTGCATATAGCATCATATCAAGAAGAGTTCGCTCACGCGATTATCGCAAGAGGGACAAAATGATCAAAAAGGCTAAATTAGCCAAAAAATAAAAAAGAAAACGCGTTTCCGAGATGGAAACGCGTTTTTATATTCTCACTGATTTTCACTGTGCCAGGCGGCAACCTGCTCTCTTACAACAGGGGTTATGGTCGCAGTCAACACCTCGTATCCCTTGGCGGTAAGGTGGCCGCCGTCGGTGGTGTACTCGGGATATATCTCTCCTGTTTCAAGATTCATAAGTGCAGAATAAAGATCAACGTACTCGTATGAGTACTTTTCTGCAAGCATTTTTATCTTTACGTTATTGTAGGCGGCAAGCTGATTGTTTTTGCCCCATTCCCCACTCATAGACGTGAGGGAGAGAAGGACTATTTTTGTGTTAGGAAGATTCTCCTTCATTCCCTGAAGGATTCTCTCGTAGTTATCAAACATAGTGTCAAAATTATTTGCACCGATAAGCATTACGACAACCTTGGGCTTAAGGTCATAAAGAGAAACCTGTATTCTTCCCTCAAGGTCAAAGGTGGTATCACCACCGATGCCTCTGTTTGAAACAAGGAAATCAGGATAATATGCCTTAACGTCATATCCGTCTGTAAGACTATCACCGATAAAGGCAATATCAACCTCGTAATCCTCGTACGTAGCATTTTCCTCTCTATATATTTCCATCTTTGCGGCGCGATACTCGGCAACAAGCCTTTCCCACTCATCATTATCTTTGTTACATCCGCACAAAAGCGCAAGCACAAGTGCAAAAACAAAACAAAGAGATATAAATTTTTTCATATTTTCTCCCCTTGGCTAAACGCCGGTATAATCCGGCTATACGCCGGTATAATCAAACGGCGGAATAAAGCTTTCCTTCGCCGTATCCCCCTCTTGTATAAAAGCGAGCTTTACACCCTTTTTTATAGCATAATCAACGAGCTCGCGGTATTCCTCACCGCTTACCTTACGGTCAAGTGGGTGGGGCATATTTTTCATAGGTGTGTACTGATTCATAAGGCTGATATATATATTATCGCCGTATTTCTCATAAAGATATTTGACCGAAAGCTTTGCCTCAGCAACGTGGCCGGGCAAAAGAAGTATTCTTACTATCACTCCCGAGCGCATTATCCCGTCCTTTACAACAGGAGCACCGCACCGGCTGACCATTTCCTCTATTGCAGATCGGCAGATCTCGGTGTAATTTTCCGCTGAGGAATACTTTTTCGCGGTTTCTTTTCTGTTATACTTATAATCGGCAAGGTATATATCAACAGTGCCGTTAAGCATTTTCACCGTTTCGGTATTATCATAGCTACCGGTATTATAAACTATCGGTATGTTAAGCCCCTTAGCCTTTGCTATATGAACCGCCTCGCACACAGTGGGTGCAAAATGCGTTGGAGTTACAAAATTGATATTGTGAGCACCTGCCATTTGTAGCTCAAGCATAATTTCGGCAAGCCTCTCATCGCTTACCTCCCTGCCGCTTGCTCCAAATGAGATTTCGGCATTCTGGCAGAAGATACAACCGAGCGAGCAACCCGAAAAGAATACAGTTCCCGATCCGCGATCACCCGATATTATCGGCTCTTCCCACATATGAAGCGCCGCGCGGGCGATCTTAGGCGTTGCGGTGCTTTTGCAAAAGCCAATCTTACCGCTTATCCTGTCCACACCGCAATTTCTTGCACAGAGGCGGCAATTTGAATATTTTTCCCGATAAATACTTCTCATAAAGCGCCTCCTTTTAGTTTTTTATTGACATAGCGCAACAAATGTGTTAAAATTTACCTATCAAAACAAAAGAGGTTTTTATCATGGCAGGTAAAAGATTAGATTATATATCCTGGGACGAATATTTTATGGGAGTTTCCGTGCTTGCTTCCAAGAGGTCAAAAGACCCCAACACGCAGGTTGGATCTTGCATAATTGACGACCAGTACAGAATTATGTCCACCGGATACAACGGCTTCCCTCAGGGTTGCTCTGACGACACGTTCCCCTGGAACAGAGATGCAAGTGTTGGTGAGACCAAGTATCAGTTCGTAGTTCACGCAGAGCTCAACGCGATCCTTAACGCAAGAGGAAAGAACCTTTCCGGTTCAACCCTTTACGTTACCCTTTTCCCTTGCCACGAATGTGCTAAGGCGATCATCCAGGCAGGAGTGCGCGAGGTTGTTTATCTTTCAGATAAATACAACGGTACAGAGTCTGATATCGCATCAAAGCGCATGCTTAATGCGGCAGGAGTCAAGCTCCGCCAGCTCAAGCCCACCAAGGCACAGATCGTGCTTGGTTTTGACGATTAACCGAAATACTCCCTTATACTCTCAAGGCTTGCAGAGAACGAACCCTGCACCATTGAAGAGTTTCCACCGCCCTTACCGTTGAGGGCGGTGTTTATTTTTTGCATTTGCGCCCTTAAATCAACGTTTCCGGAGGTGCAAACGAACTTATAATTTCCCTCTTCTCCCGAAAGGAGAACGAGAATGCCTCCTACTCTTTCACCTGCGCGGTTTGCCACTGCGCGCAGCTCATCATAGCTTGCATCAACAAATGAAAGAACGAGGTTGCCGTCTGTACAGGGTACACTGTCTCCCTCTCGCTCAAAATTCTGAAGCCTCATTCTCTTATATTCAAGAGAAAGCCTTTCGTTTTCCTTTACAAGCCTTTCTACACCTTCATAAACTTCGAGGCGCGGAAGAGATACCGCGTGGGAAATCTTAGAAAGGGTATCCTGCATTTCAGAATACATACTGTAGGCGCGCTTGCCTGCGGTTATATGTATTCTCATACCTCCGCGAAGCCCCTCGGCATCAAGGATCTTTATAATACCGATCTCGCCTGTGCAGTTAACGTGGGGAGCACAGCAAGCACAGCTGTCATATCCTTCAATAACAACAACCCTTACTCCATCGGTAAAATCGATTTTAGAGCGGTATTCCATGCCCTTAAGCTCATTGGAGGTGGGATAGAGTACGTTTACCCTAACGTTTGCAAAAACGGCCTCATTAGCCATTTTTTCAACTGTACGAAGCTGCTCCTTGGTAAGCGGAGCGCTTATATCCATCGTTACGTCCTCCGCACCGAGGTGGAAGCCTACGTTATTAAGCCCGAATTCGCGGTGTATAATACCCGAGAGAATGTGCTCTGCCGTATGGCACTGCATCTTCTCAAATCTTTCGTTAAAATCTACCTCTCCGCAAACGGTGGCACCAACCTCAACGGCAGATGCGAGCTTGTGATATATTATACCGTCCTTTTCCTTAACGTCGAGCACCTCGATTCCCGAAAGAGTGCCTTTATCTGCATACTGGCCGCCTTCTTCGGGGAAAAATGCGGTTTTATCAAGCACAGCAAGAAAGAGATCGCCCTCCCTCTCGCAAGAAATGACCGACGCGGTGAAGCTTTTCATATATGAATCGGCATAATAGAGCTTTTCTGTTTTCATACCGTATATGCCTCCTTATCAAAAAGCGACCAAGGATATACCTCGGTGTTCGGTGCTGTACTTATTTTATATTCTCTTCCGCCAAGGTTGAATTCAAGGTTTGCGGAGAAAAGCGCCGGGGTGTTTGCACCGTTATCACGGCTGCCGTACTTTCCGTCGCCTACAAGGGGCATTCCCCTATGTGAAAACTGCGCTCTTATCTGGTGAAATCTACCGGTGTGAAGGCGAACGCAAACAAGGGTTCTGTCTCCCCTTTCACAGCTTGCTGTGGCAACAGGCTCAAACTCAAGGCTTGCCTCTTTCACACCCGCTCTTTTTCGGTCAACGATAAAGGCTTTGCCTTTGGCACTGTCCTTAAAAAGAAGATCCTGCATTACACCGCCCGATTCACACACACCCTCAACAACAGCAAAATATTCCTTTTTCACTGCGTGGGTGGAAAATGCCTCAGAGAGCATAGCCGCACTCTTCTTGGTGCGTGCAAAAACTGCCACGCCGCCAACAACGCGGTCAAGCCTGTGTACAAGCCAAAGATCGCTCTTATCATTGATAGAAGAAAGCTGAGATGACAGAAGAGTCATTGTATCTTTATCTCCGGTAAGATCGCTCTGTATAGGCTCGCCTATAGCTTTATTCACGGCTACGAGCGACTTATCTTTATATAAAATCTGCATAATTCGACATTTCCTTTTTAAAAACTGCCGCAGTCAAGCCCGATGCCGACTGCGGCAAAATTTTACTTCAATCTCTTAAAGGCAAGCGCAACCCTGATAAGTGCAGGCGCAAGTATCGGGCACATTAAAAATTCAACGGCTATATTGGGCATAATAATAGCTATGAATGCCCAACCGCCTACAACGTTGTTGAAGAATATCAGAGTACAAGCGAGAAATATCGATGTGTTTACAACAGGTGCAACAATCGATGCAACCACCGCCGCGACCACCTCATTTTTCTTTGCAATAAGCTTATATACCAAGCCGCATACAGCACCTGCTACCACGATTTTGGAAATCAACATAAATATAGCCAAAAACGGCTTATCACTGAAGAACGCAGTAACCGAAGCCCAGTCTGTAATACAGGTCGCGCCGGCAATAGCCACTGCAAGCCACATGCCGCAAAGTGGACCGAACATCGCCGCGCCAACGATCATAGGCACGATACCGAGAGCCACGGCATATCCCCATGGCTTTATATAAGGGGCTATTAACTGCAGGGTAAATACCAGCGCAGTCAAAATCGCCATATACGTCATTTTCCTTATCTGTTCACTATTCCTTCTTTTAGCCATGCTATCATCTCCAAAATAGAATTATACTTAATTCTATCACGAAAACAAAAGCTTTTCAATACATTATTGCAAAAAAGTATTTTATCTGACGTTATATCCCTTATTTCTTTGCGTTGTGTTGACTTTTATTGCCTTGCCGCCAGTAAGAGCAATCATTTTTACTGCCGCTAAGCTAAAGTCGTTGGCATAGACGTAAAGCGGTTTATCTATAATTCCGCGCGCAAGCACCTTAACGTAGCCTGTATCATACGGAATAAGACTCTTGTTCTTCAGCGCGTTTATATCAACCCTTTCGCCTGCCTCAAAGCTCCTGGAAAGAGTATCAACGTTAACGATTCCGCGCTTATTACCGCAGGTTGCAACGTTATCATCATGGCGGATCAGATCCTTGGCAAGAGAATTGGTTATTGCGCTTTCCGCATAATCCACACTGACTGCCATGGGGGACGCGGGTGCATCGGTTTGCTGTGGCTCACAAACTTCTTCCCCGGCCGTTTCTTCAGCTACGTCCACTGCAGGAGCAAAAAGCACCTCAGCATTTGCCGAATTTGCCGAATATGCGACGAATCCTGCTCTTATTCTCCTGCGGTTTACAAATATCAGCACGGAAACAAGAGCTAATACGAGAAGAATGCTGAACACAAGCATAAATGAGGAAATAACGTATGGCGACGGCAGTGCGTGCCTATGAACGTCGGCAGGAATAACCGAGAGATGATAGTTTGCATTATCAGAGGCGGCAAAAATTCTATCTCCTTCAATGAAAAAGCGAATACCAAGATCATCGCCTGCGATAACATTGCCTGCCGTTACACTCCAATCAGCCCTGATGTCCGACTCTCTCTCAAACAGGTAGACGTCTACGTCTGAAAGCGTAATTTCAACCGTTCGCGGCAGAATAACGAAGTCCACCGATATACTCTCGCCGCCGTTCTCAAAGCAATAGTTATCTCTGTCAACGAGAGAAAACGAAACACTGTAGCTGCCGGAATTCTTGCCTGAAAGCAAAAATGAATAGATATATCTCGAGTCGGTTGGTACGGTTGGAGATTTTACTGTGCCGTCATACTCGGCAGGCTGAATGATCGGCGTTGGTACGGTCTGCTTCATGACGGTCAATATCGCGTCCTCTATATCGGGTGGCATATAATTGATCTGATCGTACTTCAATTCAGCGCTCACCATATACTGCCCTGCCGAAGTTTTACCGTTGCCAACGTACGAGATCACCTCAAGACCTTCGGGCAACCCTGTAAGAGAGGCATATTTCGCAGTACCGTCATAAGTAGCGAAGGTATCGCACCACCTAACTTCCGAAAGATCAAAGCTTCGCTTTATAACGTTTATCCGACATTCAGTGCTGAATCCTTTATACTCGAAGATCAACGCACGGTCCCCGAAGATAAGACGATCGGCATTTGCATAGATTATTCTTACTTCATCCGCCTTGATAGGTGCTTTATCACCGTTGTTGTAACAAAGATATGCCGAAAAATCCGATTCTCCTACAAGGTCAAGCGCTACGAAATCGCCCCTATTTATCAGCACCTCTATACCTGTTGGCACGACTGCTACTATCCTGAATTTTATAGGCGAAGATGATATCGGAAGATAGTTCTTACCGCCTGATGCTTCGGCAATCAAATAGTATTCTCCGACCTCGGAGGGTATATCGGAAAGTTGCTCCTTGCATTCGGGGTCAGAATAATATCTAAACACCGCATCGCCGCCCTTTGCAAACGCAAAGGGCGAAGGCGCTTCACCGAAGAATATATCGGATATCTCAGGCGGAGTTATCCAGAAATTAGCCGCAGGCGACACTGTATAAATAACCGTATGATTGACCACGTAATAATTGCAGTTATCCGAAGTTGCACTTGCTGAATATTCACCTGCATCGCACTGACCGCCCGTTACGTTTACTGTGGTGTATTCACTTACTGCATACGGCAGGTTAACAGCACCCGTGTAAACAAAATGAAGCGAATGCCAATCAACGCTGATCCCCTTCGGAATAACGGACACGGTGCGAAAGATACTATCCGGCACGTTATAATTCGAACTGCCCGAAAAGAATCTGACCTCCACTGTTACCTCCCCGTCCGACACGTTTTCTGCATAGCCGATAAATTCATATTCCAGCGCGAATCCGTCGCCGCCGACCGGCATAGCCCCCGAAAGAATGGGATAGTTTTTCCCACCGCTGTATTCTGCAACGTTATCAAGAAATTCAAAGCCGGACAAGTCATATTCCCCCGGAAGTATCTCCCAATCGTACTCCGGGATCTCGGGTGGCTCATAGTTCTTATCATCATAGGAAACCGTAGCGGTGGCAGTGTAGCTTCCGCAGTTGACTGCAGTGGCATTTACGTAGCCGATAACCAAGACTCCCGACGGCAGATTTGATAGGCTGACCTGCTTTTTACCGCCGTCATATTTTTCACCGCCGCCCTGCCATACAATACCCGACGTATCATAGGCGGCCTTCAGGATCCTGAACCCGACCGTCGGATTGCTTAAAGTGTAATTAGGATCGGCTTGGGTGGCGCTTGCGGTGTAGCTGCCTGCATTGGTTCGCTCGCCAACAGTTGAAACGGCGACCCTCCTGCCGTTTAGATCAATATAAAATGCACTTGGAAGCTTTGGAGTGCCGTCATAAATAAATTCATTCTGCCCCCAGCAAACACTGACCTCACACGGAAGTATCACAAACTCGAAGTAAATACCGGACGGAACGTTGTAGTTTTTACTGTCTGTTTTAAAAACAAGGGCAACCTGATATCTGCCGACGTCTATCCCTCCGCCCTCAACACTTGCAAGCAGCGGAATTCCGTCCTTGCCGACAGGTAAGCTGACAGACACGGGTGGCGATTGCACTTTTCCGTTATAAACGGCAGTAAAAGAGGAGAAAGAAACTCCCGAAATATCGTAGTTAGCCTTCAGCACGTCCACCAAAAGCACTACAGATGAGCCGCCATAGGAAAGAATTACACCGCTATCTCCATACCGAAGGCTGTCCGCACTCATATAGGCAACGTCGATCTCGTTTTCATATACAATTTCACTTCTACCACTGTTATAGCTGACAGAAACCGAGAGTCCGTCTTTATCAAGAGTATCAAAGGCGGTGTACTTCAGCTTTTTGGGATTGGTGTTGATAGCAATACCGGTAACTACTTCTTCAATTACAGAAAACCGAACCGCATCGGACTCGATTCCGGAATAGCAATCGGTGGCTTTAACCACCGCCTTTACGTAATAATCCCCCGAAGAGGTGGGAGGATTCGGCGAATAAAGACCGCTTTGCGATGCAGAATAAAGGTACTCTACAATTCCAAATCGAGAGAGTGCATAGGGGCTCGGAGTGCCTGAAGTAAATATATCGTTGATACAGAGGTCATCTATAAAATAATTCTTTGCCGGATTTATAGTGAAATCAACATATATAAAGGGTTTATCATTGCCCGAAAACCTATAATTTTCACTGTCGCGAAGGGTTAACTTTATTGGATAAGTCCCTGTTTGGATATAGGAGCTTTTTTCGACTGTATATGCACCCGTGTCAAATATTTCGGGATAAATTTCATTCCCTGAATATATTGCCTGTGGGATCTTGGGTATCGCTATCTCTTTTTTCAATATCTTAACCGACACAGGCGGCGTGATGACGGTTGCAACGTCTCCAAGCACACTGAAGGATAATTTTGCCGTATAATATCCGCTATCAGCCACGTTGATCACGTTAACGGACGGAGAATATATTCCAAGAGCAACACCGTCCTTAAACCACTCGTAAGAAATGATGCCGGAGGATAGATACGGATGGCTTATTTCACTGAATCCAAGCTCCCTTCCCTTGCCGTCATACTCAAACTCAAGCGAGGATATCTGAAAGGTGGGTGGCAAAAGCTCATACACAGCCTCATATCTGATATTCGAATATATCCTTGCTCCCTCATCGAACATACCTGCCTCGGATTCCCATGCCACGAATTTATACCCCGACCTTTGCGGCGACGGTACCGGTGATGCCAAGGAAGATCCTGCCGGAACCCGCTCCTCATACCAAAGCTCATCGCGGTTGTAAAAGGATACTGTGCACCACCCTGTATCCTTTATAGACACCCCATCCGGCTCCTTGGCAGAAGAAACTGTACTGATGCCTATAAACAGCAGTAATATAATAAATACGACAAACAACACTCTAAAACGACTTTTCATTTTTACTCCATCAAACTTTTTATGCACCAATTATAAACCGCGGAGCATATAAGGACAAGGTTTAAATATAGCAAAAGTTGACACGGGTATAAAGAAAAGCCCCGAATCGACTCGATTCGGGGTTGCATAGCCATTTTATTGACGCATTGTGATGAAATTATTTATACTGCTCGATAAAATCCGCAAGAGTTGCCTTTGGAGCATATCCAACGTTCACGTCAAGCAAGGTATTATCCTTTACAACTGCAACCATGGGGATAGATGAAACGTTGAACATTCTTGCAAGCTCAGGCTCATTATCCACGTTTACCTTTGCAAACTTAACGTCTGCCATTTCCTTTTCAAGATCGGCAATGATAGGAGCAAGCATTTTACAGGGGCCGCACCAATCCGCATAGAGATCTATAACGATAAGCTTATCACAAGCCTCAACCTCTTCTTTAAAATTTTCCTTAGTTAAATGAAGCATAACGCGCCTCCTTCCATATCCTTTTTTCTTTATTCTAACACATCAAAAGAGAAAAGTCTACCTACTTTCTTAAACTTTTAAGTTTATTTACAGTTTATTGTTTAGCATTATAATCACAGCGAATAATGCATACAGGAGCAGAAGATGAACTACTATTATAAGGATTACGAAGTTGACGTGCATAACGTTGACTACAACGGCGTTTGCAAAGCAAGTGCGCTGATGAGATATATACAGTCCACCGCCCAGTCACAGCTGACGGACAACGGACTTTCATACGATCAGTTAAAAGAAAAGAACAAGGCATTTATCCTCTCAAGGATCAAGCTCGAATTTACAAAGCCGGTAAGGGCATACGATAAGATAAGAGGCATTACCTTCGCCTGCCACAGCCGTGGCTACAGCTTCTTAAGATGCTACCAGATCATAAAGGAGGATGAGGTGATATGCCGCGGCGCATCCGTGTGGGCGCTTGTGGACACCGAAACACGCGCGCTTGTTAAAGTTAACGACTTTGACCTTGGCGTTGAGACCTTCGATCCCCTTGATTATCCGCTTACAAGAATACTTATGCCGAAGGAGCTTACTGAGATCGGAACCTACACTGTGTCCTACGGTATGCTTGACCAGAACAAGCATATGAACAACACAAAATACCCCGACCTTTACGCAAGCTTTTTGCCTATCGACAATATGAGAATATCCGAGATAACCATAAACTACGTTAACGAAGCACCCGCAGGCGAAGTGCTGACAGTTTACTACGCAAAGAGCGATGACTGCCACTATTTCAAGACGGTCAGATCAGACGGAAAGGTTAATTCCGAGGCAGAGATCCGCATTTGCGAGATAGATTAATATTGCAAATATTGCTTTTGACACTTCGGTTTGTCATAAAAGTAGTTATTTTAACAATTTTTACGTCATTTTTCCCTGATTTCAGCCCGAATGATGCATTTTAGAGCGCATATCCTGACGGATCGGCGCTCTCTTTTTTTGTTTTGACGAATAAAAGAGCAATTTGTCAAATACCGTCGGGATAGCGAGTTTTATTTTTGTTTTGTGCACTCCTATTTCGACAACACTCAAAAACGAATTCTGCTATAATTGAGGCAACAATTTTTTCGTGGGGAGATGATAGATGAGCATGAAGGAAAGGGATTTTATATCCATACGCACTGAAGTGCGGGAGTCGGAGGGGTTTGAATACCGATATGAATTGACTGAGAAGAAGGACTTTTACGTTGCAAGCTACGGAATTACGTTATATTCGATCTCGGTGAGAATGAAGAAAATAGGCTCGCAAAAATCAACGGAGGGTAAAGCAGAAAACCTGTTTTCAGATCTTAAAAAAGCTATGCGATTTTTCGAAAAGCTGGTCAGAAACCTCGCAACACCGATCGACTTATCATACATAGTGGAAGACGAGCTTGCCTGAGATCACTCTCTTCCCCCCGGATATTATCCAATGTTACCTAATTTTGCTTGTAATTTTCGTTTATTTGCCTTATTGAAATCGCGCGTACAAAATTTTATAATAGTATATGGGATATTATTTAAAACACATTCTCTAAGGAGGAATAAAAATGGCAAAGAACAGACTTATCGGCGAATATCCTGTTATAGGTATCCGCCCCACAATCGACGGACGCAGAGGTGCACTCGGTGTACGCGAATCCCTTGAGGATCAAACCATGAATATGGCAAAAAGCGCCGCAAAGCTTTTTACCGAAAATCTTAAATACTCAAACGGCGAGCCCGTTAAGGTTGTTATCGCTGACACTACTATAGGACGTGTTGCAGAAGCAGCGGCTTGCGCTGAGAAGTTCCGCAGAGAAGGTGTTGATATTACACTTACTGTTACTCCCTGCTGGTGCTACGGCTCAGAAACAATGGATATGGATCCCCTTACGATAAAGGGCGTTTGGGGCTTCAACGGAACGGAGCGCCCCGGTGCTGTTTACCTTGCAGCAGTTCTTGCAGGCCACGCACAGAAGGGCTTGCCCGCATTCGGTATTTACGGCCACGAGGTACAGGACATGGACGACACCTCTATCCCGAAGGACGTTGAAGAGAAGCTCCTTCGCTTTGGACGTGCCGCTATCGCTGCAGCTACAATGAGAGGTAAGTCTTACCTTCAGATCGGTTCACTTTGCATGGGTATCGCAGGCTCACAGATCAACTCTGACTTTATCGAGGACTACTTCGGCATGAGAGTTGAATCTGTTGACGAGGTTGAGATCATCCGCCGTATGACCGAGGGTATCTATGACCACGAAGAGTACGAAAAGGCAATTAAGTGGACTAAGGAAAAATGCATTATCGGATTCGATAAGAATCCTGACTTTATCAAGCACTCCGAAGAGAAGAAGGCTGAGGAGCTTGAGTTCTGCGTTAAGACCGCAATGATCATCAAGGACCTTATGAACGGAAACGAAAATCTTCCCAAGGGCTGCGAAGAAGAAAAGGTTGGCCACAACGCGATCGCTGCCGGCTTCCAGGGACAGAGACAGTGGACTGACTTCTACCCCAACGGCGACTTTGCAGAGGCAGTACTCAATTCCTCCTTTGACTGGACCGGAATCAGAGAGCCCTACATCCTCGCAACCGAGAACGACGTTCTCAACGGCTTCGGTATGCTGTTTATGAAGTTGCTTACCAACCGCCCCCAGATCTTTGCAGACGTTCGTACATACTGGTCAAGCGAAGCAGTTAAGAGAGTTACCGGCTATGAAACCGAGGGTAAGGCTGCTGAGGCAGGCGGATTTATCCACCTTATCAACTCCGGTGCAGCTTGCCTCGACGCTAACTGCCGCGCTATCAACGAAAAGGGCGAAGCCGAGATCAAGAAGTGGTTTGACGTTACCGAAAAGGACACAGACGCGATCATCTCCAACGTTGAGTGGTGCCCTGCTGATAACGGATACTTCAGAGGCGGCGGATTCTCCTCCCGCTTTATCACCAAGGCAGAGATCCCCTGCACTATGATAAGACTTAATCTCGTTAAGGGACTTGGCCCTGTGCTTCAGATCGCTGAAGGTTGGACGATCGACCTGCCCGATGAAGTTACAGACAAACTCTGGAAGCGCACCGACTACACCTGGCCCTGCACTTGGTTTGCACCCAGATGCAACGGTGTTGCAGGCTCTCCCTTTGAGAACGCATACACAGTTATGAACAACTGGGGCGCTAACCACGGCGCTATCAGCTACGGACACATAGGCGCAGACCTCATTACTCTTTGCTCTATGCTCCGCATCCCCGTTTGCATGCACAACGTTGCTGAGGAAAACGTATTCCGTCCTGCAGCATGGGGCGCATTCGGAATGGATAAGGAAGGCCAGGACTACCGCGCATGCCAGACCTACGGCCCTCTTTACAAGAAGAACTGATAGATCAAATAAAGAAAAACGGCAGGATCTACTGCCGTTTTTTCTTCTCCCGGGAGAAAATTTATAATATATATTATAAAATCGATACTTTTCAGTTGACATAGATCATACCCGGTGATATAATTTATGTATATGAAACCTACGGAGGTTATCACCCATGCCAAAAGCAAAAATATTACGTCAAAAAGCAAAAGCAACACTTGACAACAAGCTCTTCAAGGGAGGCTGGCTTTGGCCCTTACTTCTCTCGATCATTGAGGGCACCGTTATTTCCACCCTCGGTATCTTCTCACCTGTTGTAGCCGCAATTATCGGTGTTGCATCGGCAACATACTTTTTAGCTCTTAGCCGCAGAACTTCTGAGGCTAAAAACTTGGGCGTGTACTTCTCTACAATGATAGACGGCATCGCAGGAAAGATCACACTCGGTCTTCTTCAGACCCTCTATCTCCTGCTCTGGGGCTTGGTTCCCGTAGTTGGAATTGTTAAGATCTACTCTTACAGCATGACCTTCTACATCAAGGCTGAGCATCCCGAATACACCGCAAAGGAAGTTATCACCAAGAGCCGCGAGATGATGAACGGATACAAGTGGAAGCTCTTCTGCCTTGACCTTTCATTCTTCGGTTGGTACATCCTTTCCTTCCTTACCTTTGGTGTTCTTTCACTTTGGCTTACACCCTATAAGGCTGCAGCATATACGCACTTCTACGAGGAACTCAAGGAAGCTCGCGCAAAAGAGATAATCATCAAATAAAACAAAAAAATTGCCCGATCACTCGGGCAATTTTTTATTTTACCATAGAAAGAAGTGTTTGTTCATCAATGACCTTAACACCAAGCTCATTTGCTTTCGTGAGCTTTGATCCGGCTTCCTCGCCTGCTACGACGTAGGATGTCTTTTTGGAAACGGAGGAAGAAACCTTACCGCCGTTTTTCTTTATAAGTGCCGATGCTTCATCGCGGCTCATTGTGGGAAGCGTGCCGGTAAGCACGAACGTAAGTCCCTCAAAGGTATTGAGCCTGGGCTCAGACTTTGCACTCGTCATCACACCGCACTCGCTAAGTCTTGCACAGAGTGTGTGAACCGCCTCATCCGAGAAGAAATCAACAAGGCTCTTTGCCGTAATCTCGCCGATATCCTCAACTGCAAGGAAATCCTGCTCACTTGCGGCAAAGCAAGCATCGAGCGTTTGCATCTTAAGTGCAATAGCCTCGGCGGCAACCTCTCCAACACCTCTTACACCAAGAGCAAAGAGCAGCTTTTCAAGACCGCGGGACTTAGACACCTCGATTGCATTAACGAGGTTCTCCGCACTCTTTCTTCCCATACGGTCAAGGCCCTCGATGTCCTCAACCTTAAGTGTATAGAGGTCTGCTATATCAGATATTTTTCCGTTATTAAGAAGAAGTTCAACTACCTGCGGACCAAGACCGTCAATATTCATTGCACCCTTGGTTGCAAAGTGAACTATACTGCGCGAGAGCTGTGCCGGGCAAGCGGGATTTACGCATCTGATCGCTGCACCGTCGCCACACTCATCACGCACGGTTTTATGACCGCAGGAGGGGCAAATCTCAGGCATTTCAAACACAGCTTCGGTGCCGTCGCGCTTCTCGGCAACACTCTCAAGTATCTCGGGAATGATCTCGCCGGCCTTTCTTACAACAACGGTGTCGCCTATTCTTATATCCCT
>JAZLCY010000073.1:0-5498 GCA_045614485.1 Eubacteriales bacterium | reverse complement strand
GAGCGAGTGCAGATTGCTCCTCGGTGCGCTCGGAGAAGCCGAGCAGAGCGCGAAGCGCAAAGCACAAAGGTGCTTTGCACCGAAAGGAGTATAATCCAACAACAGAGTCTGTGCTTGCACAAGGGAGCGAGCGCAGATTGCTCCTCGGTGCGCTCGGAGAAGCCGAGCAGAGCGCGAAGCGCAAAGCACAGAGGTGCTTTGCACCGAAAGGAGTATAATCCAACAACAGAGTCTGTGCTTGCACAAGCGAGCGAGCGCAGATTGCTCCTCGGCTTGCTCGGAGAAGCCGAGCAGAGCGCGAAGCGCAAAGCACAAAAGTGCTTTGCACCGAAAGGAGTATAATCCAAGGCTGTCGTCTTGATAATATACCGTGCGATGCACGGATGAAATACAATGCTTGCGCATTGATTTTAAGAAGCCTTCTCCAGTGGGAGAAGGGGGACCGCTTGGGGTGGATGAGGTGTCAGGGCAAGGAATGCCGCTCGGAAGATTTGATGAAGAGAAAGCAAACACCTCATCCGTCATACTCGCAAATGCTCGTATGCCACCTTCCCCCACTGGGGAAGGCTTGGAGGGGATAATATAATAAAAGCACTCCGAAGAGGCATCTCTATAAGCGAGTTTATCTACCGGAAAAACGAAAAAAGAGTACGGACTTTAGCGTGTTATCCCTAACGGAGAACACGCTAAAGTTAAGTTTGCCCCAAGGGGCAAGTGAAGTTATCCTACGGATAGTGAAGTTTTGCCTTCGGCAAAGCGGAAAAACATAAATGGGCGACCCGCGATAAAGCAGGTCGCCCAAGATATTTTTTAATTATTTAGCATAATCAATAGTTCTTGATTCGCGGATAACGCTGACCTTGATCTGACCGGGATAGTCAAGCTCGTTTTCGATCTTCTTCGCGATGTCGCGAGCGAGGATCTTCATCTTGTCATCGTTAACCTGCTCGGGCTTAACCATGATACGAACCTCACGGCCGGCCTGGATCGCAAAGGTCTTTTCGATTCCCTCGAAGCTGCCTGCAACCTCTTCAAGCTTCTGAAGACGCTTGATGTAGTTCTCAACGTCCTCACGGCGAGCACCGGGTCTTGCAGCGCTGAGCGCGTCTGCCGCCTGGATAATAAAGTCAAGAGTGGTGGTGGGCTCAACGTCGTTGTGGTGAGCCTCGATTGCGTGGATGATCTCCTTGTTCTCACGGTACTTCTGCGCGATCTCAACACCGAGCTGAATGTGAGAGCCCTCTGCCTCTGCGGTAACTGCTTTACCGATATCGTGCAAAAGACCTGCTCTCTTAGCCATGGTAACGTCAGCACCCATCTCGTCTGCAATAACGCCTGCGAGCATGGAAACCTCGATAGAGTGGCGGAGCGCGTTCTGTCCGTAAGAGGTACGGTACTTCATTCTACCAAGGAGCTTGATAAGCTCGGGGTGAAGACCGTGAACACCTGTTTCAAATATGGCCTTTTCGCCTGCCTGCTTAACAGAAACGTCAACGTCGCGGCGAGCCTTTTCAACCATTTCCTCAATTCTTGCAGGGTGGATCCTACCGTCGCTTACGAGCTTTTCAAGTGCAAGCCTTGCAACCTCACGTCTGATGGGGTCAAAGCCCGAAACGGTAATAACGTCGGGAGTATCGTCAATAATGAGCTCAACTCCGGTAAGGTTCTCGATCGTTCTGATATTTCTACCCTCACGGCCGATGATCCTGCCCTTCATCTCATCGCTCGGTATCTGAACTACCGAGATGGCAACCTCACTTACGTGGTCTGCCGCGCAGCGCTGAATTGCAAGGGAGAGGATGTCCTTTGCCTTCGTGTCTGCTTCATCACGGAACTTCTCTTCGTATTCCGCGATCTTCATAGCGGTCTCGTGCTGCATTTCGCTGTCAAGCTTAGCAACAAGCTCCGCCTTCGCATCCTCTTTTGTGAGGCCTGCGATCCTTTCAAGGTTCTTTATCTGTGCGTCAAGGGTTGACTGCACCTGCACCTTAAGGTTGTCCGCCGCTGTGTGCTTCTCCTGAAGCGCGGCATCCTTCTTTTCGAGTGCTTCGAGCTTAGCATCAAGGGTCTCCTCCTTCTGCTGAACTCTGCGCTCAAGTCTTGAAACCTCCTTGCGACGTTCCTTAACGTCGAAATCAGCTTCCTTCTTCATCTGGAAAATTTCTTCTTTTGCAGAAATTATAGATTCTTTCTTAGTGCTTTCAGCATTCTTGATCGCATCTTCAAGAATCTTTCTTGCCTGGTCCTCGGCAGAACCGATCTTCTTCTCTGCGGCAACCTTACGGATGAGAATACCCGATACAACGCCTGCAAGAGCTCCGATCGCCAAACCGCCACCGGCACCAACTGCTATCCAAATAGGACTTACCATTTACACCTCCTTCTGATTACTGAACTTGTAACCTATATCGTGTGAAAAATTATTTATCAGAATATGTACTGCCATCCTGCGCGCCATCTGACTTTGCCTCGCGCGGATTTTTGCCGACAGTCATACAAATAATATTATATATTAAAGTTAGTACAAAGTCAAGAGGGTAAAATGCATACAAATCGCCGTTATTTCGCTATTTTTGGCGAAAAAACGAAAAATTAGCACTTAAAGTGCGAGATAGCTAATTGTTAACATAATATTCACACAATTTTATGCAAAAAGGGTTGACACGGGGGTCAAAATGGATTATATTATAGGTGTCAACATTAGCACTCTAACAAATCAAGTGCTAAAAACCTGAAAATGAGGTGAAATTATGGAGGACTCCCGTCTTTCCGAGAGAAAAAAACGAATATTAAAGGCAATCGTTGACGCGCATATATCAAACGGCGAGCCTGTTGGCTCAAAGTTTCTGTCAAATTCCTTGGAGATCAGCGCTTCCAGCGCCACTATCCGAAACGAAATGGCAGAGCTTGAGGAAATGGGTTATCTTATCCAGCCGCACACCTCCGCCGGCAGAGTTCCGAGCGAGCGCGGTTACCGTTTCTACGTTGATATGCTCTCCCGTCAGTATGAGGAAACAAAAACCGAGATCGACGAGATAAACGAAAAGCTCAGATATAAGCTCACCGAGATGGACGAGATACTTTCGGAGGCATCGCGCCTGGCTGCCTCTATCACCGACTACACCGGTATCGCATTCAGATCAGGGCAAACAAAAATAAGAGTCAACAAGTTTGACAGCGTTTATATTTCGGCGCACGACTTCCTTATCGTTATGCTCTTCGAGGGGCAGACGGTAAAGGCAAAGCCGATACACCTGCAGTTCCCGATAACAGAGGAGGACCTGCTCCGCTTCACCGAGGCGCTCAACATCTATATGTGCAACAAAACGAGCGATGAGATCACAATGCCCCTTATCATTAAGCTTGAGGCGATCATGGGCTCGGTTGCGGATATGGTGCACCCTGCAGTCAAGATCATCTGCGAAACGATGAATGACATTGACACCTCGGATATCAAGCTTGACGGTGTTAACAAGCTTCTTAAGTACCCCGAGTATTCTGACGTATCAAAGCTGCGCGACCTTATGGGTGTGCTCGAGGAAAAGGACAGACTCTTCGACGTTATCTCATCCCATACCGCGATCGACGGAGATATAAACGTTTATATCGGTAAAGAGGATGATAACGATGCTCTTCGCGATACGACTCTTATATACAAGAACGTGAACGTTGGCGGCAAGCAGCTTGCAGTTGGAGTTATCGGCCCTAAGAGAATGAACTACTCAAAGGTTATCGGCATGATAAATCAGCTCGCCTCGGCAATAGACACAAGCTATGGCGAGGGCCCTATCGGTAAAATTGCCGACGGCAAACACAGAGAGGACAATGATTGATGATTAACGAAGAAATCAAAGAAAATACGGGGGCGTGTGAAGAAAACGCACCCAAAAAAGAGAAAAAGCACAGCAAAAAGGAGACGGCACTCCTCGATAAGATAGCAGAGCTTGAAGCAACTATCAAGGAAAAGGATGATCAGCATCTTCGCATGGCAGCAGAGTATGACAACTTCCGCCGCCGCTCACGCGAGGAAAAGGACGCCACCTACGACAAGGCTGTGGCAGACGCGGTCAAGGAGCTTCTTCCTATTATTGATAATATAGAGAGAGCGGCTCAGTTTGACGGCGAGGGAACGCTTAAGGACGGCATCGTTATGGTGCTTAAATCCTGCACGGCGGCACTCTCCAAGCTTGGAGTTGAGGCATACGGCGAGCGCGGTGATATCTTCGACCCCAATCTACACAATGCGGTAATGCACGAGGAGAATGACGAGCTTGGCGAGGGTGTTATCGTTGAGGTATTCCAGAAGGGATACAAAAAAGGAAACAAGATAATAAGATTTGCGATGGTTAAAACCGCAAATTAAAATAACGTGGCAATGCCACAACCAAACTAATTAATAAATAATTTTCTATAAACGGAGGAAAACAAAATGGGAAAAATTATAGGAATTGACCTTGGTACTACGAATTCTTGCGTAGCAGTATTTGAGGGCGGCGAGGCCGTTGTTATCACAAACCCCGAGGGAGCGAGAACGACTCCTTCTGTAGTAGCGGTTACCAAGACCGGCGAAAGACTTATCGGCCAGGTTGCAAAGCGCCAGGCAGTTACCAACCCCGACAACACTATCAGCTCTATCAAGAGAGAGATGGGTACGGCTTATAAGGCAAACATGGGCGGAAAGCAGTACACTCCCCAGGAGATCTCCGCAATGGTTCTTCAGAAGCTTAAGGCAGATGCTGAGGCTTATCTTGGAACAAGCGTTTCTGAGGCAGTTATCACCGTTCCCGCTTACTTCACCGACGCACAGCGCCAGGCAACCAAGGATGCAGGTAAGATCGCAGGCCTTGAGGTAAAGAGAATCATCAACGAGCCCACCGCGGCAGCTCTTGCATACGGTATGGATAAGGAAGAGAGCCAGAAGATCATGGTATTCGACCTTGGCGGCGGTACTTTCGACGTTTCTATCCTTGATATTTCTGACGGAGTATTCGAGGTTCTTGCAACCAAGGGTAACAACCGTCTTGGCGGTGATGACTTTGACAAGCGCATCGTTGACTGGATGGCAAAGAGCTTTGCGGCTGAGAACGGCGGCATCGACCTTCGCCAGGATAAGATGGCTCACCAGAGACTTAAGGACGCAGCAGAGAAGGCTAAGATCGAGCTTTCCGGCGTTATGAGCACAGATATTTCTCTGCCCTTCATCACGGCAGATGCTACCGGCCCTAAGCACTTCGAGGCTACTCTTACCAGAGCAAAGTTTGACGAGCTTACCCGTGATCTTGTAGATGCAACTCTTGCTCCTACCAAGGATGCACTTCGCGACTCCGGTCTTTCCACCTCTGAGATCTCTAAGGTTCTGCTTGTTGGTGGTTCTACCAGAATTCCCGCAGTTCAGGAAGCGGTTAAGAAGTTTATGGGCAAGGATCCCTTCAAGGGCATTAACCCCGATGAGTGCGTAGCAATGGGCGCGGCTATCCAGGGCGGTGTTCTTGGCGGCG
>JAZLCY010000072.1:0-14365 GCA_045614485.1 Eubacteriales bacterium | reverse complement strand
CTCCTTGATAAAGAAGGGGGATTCTGTGCGCAGGATACGTGCCAGAAGTATGCCTATCGGTGCGATGCAAGGCGTTTTTTGCGAGCGCTGCACTACCGAGCTTGATGCAAAAGACGTTGTTGTGATGTTCACCGACGGGGTTGCGCAAATTCCGGAGGAGTCGCTGTGGCTTCTTGATGCAGTGGGTGATGAAAATTCTAAAGGGGCGCACAGCCTGGCAGAAAAGATCGTAACTCTTGCCAAAAAGAACGGCGCATCCGGTGATGATATGACGGCGCTTGTTATTGAGATAAAGCGAGGATAATTTCACACGGGTGCGGTAAATAAAAATCCCCCGGTCAAGCCGGGGGTATTTCGTTTTCGGGTAAAACCCTAAACGTTACCGGCGACGCACAAGTGCGTTTTGGATTGGCCTGCCAGCCACGCAATTGTTACTTGCTACCCGTAAACGGGCTGGGAGTGAGCGTGCCTTCTCCTGTGGGGGAAGGTGCCACGAGTGAAGCGAGTGGCGGATGAGGAGTTAGTTAAAGCGCTCATCATTATAAACACCTCATCCACCATAAATGGTCCCCCTTCTCCCTCTGGAGAAGGCTTTTTTCACTATCGCATTTATTCTCACCGGTTAACCTCTCTAGAACCACGCGAGTATCGCGTGGTTTTCGTTATGCAAAAAGAAAAAGAGCGATGAAAATCGCTCTTTTTCTTCTGTTTTTGCTAATATTTATTTACAAAATGTAATTATTTGTAGGAGTAGATCATATTGTTATTCACGTAGATTCCGACGTTGAAGGTGTATCCACCGTGGCGGCAGAATTCAACGATAACGGTCGAGTCCTCTCTCACGTTGAGCATCGCTTCAACGATCTGGTATTTTTTTGTGATTTCGGTTTTTACACCGTCAATAGTGATACTGACAACGGTGTCGCCAACGTGCACAAGATCGTTCACTCTGTCGATATTCGAGTTGATATCCTTAACCTTAACAACCTCTTCCGAAACAGTTCTTTCTTTGCTTTGGTCGTAATAGGTATAGATCTCAGCGGTTTCAACCTCGATGCCGAGGGTGCATTTATAAACCGTGTCAAGTGAAGTTCCTTCGCAAAAGTAGATGATGTTTTCGGCAACAGCCACTGCAACGTTTGAGGGAATTGCAAATCCCATGCTGTCACCGGTCGTGCTCTTTGCGTTAACTATACCGATGATCTTGCCTTCGCTGTTGAAAAGGCCGCCGCCCGAGTTACCGGGGTTGATTGCCGCATCGGTTCTTATAACTCTAAAATTAACTCTCATGCTTGAGTCAACCGTAGTCATTCTGAGATACTCGCTTGCAACGCTTATGGATCCAACCGTGGCTGATATGCCTACGCCCTGCGCGTTTCCAACAACGATAGCCGTGTCAAGCACGCCTACAAGCTCGGAATCCGCAAATTTAGCTTCAACCGCACTTGATTTGCTAAGGATCTCGCTGTCTGTTATCTTAAGCACCGCAATATCGTATTGCATCGAGCCGCCAACGTAGCTTGCAGGGATCTTGTACTGCTCATACTCAATGCCGTAAAGCATAACGTTGATGTCGGCGCAGATCTCACCGTCTGTCAGGTAAACAACGTGGTGGTTGGTGATTATGTAGGCGCTTCCGGTGGATTTGTCCAGCTGATATATAACACCCGAGCCGCGCGAAGATGAAGTGCTTGTGGGTGATTCTTTTGCTATGATGCTAACAATGGGCATAAGAAATCTTTCAACACCGCTGCCGTTATAGGTCTCGGCATCGTATGAAATTCTGCCCCCTGACGTATGTCTGAAATTATTCGGCAGCGTGTTTTCTCTGTTTGCGTTCGCCGCCGTAAGAGAACAGGAGGTGAGCGACAGCGCAAGGATCAGGGCCGCCAGCATTATCGAAACAAGGGATAAAAGCCTTTTTTTCATTTTTTTGCACTCCGTAAAACGTAGTAATAGTTTTGTTGATTCAATTATATAATTTATACAGGCAAATTGTCAATAGTACAGACGTAAAAGCTCTTTTGTTTAATAATTATTTTTGAATGCGCACGCGTAAATGTAAACAAAATGTTAACAATTCATTAAAAACTTGACTTGAAAGGCATATAGTGATAAACTTAGTGTAAGTTTTACCAAATGGGGTAATTATGCTCAAGCTATATATATGCGCGAGAGCAAGCCAAAAAACAGGGAGGAATGTATGAAAAAGTACGAAGCACTTGAGATCGAAATCAAGGCCATCCAGGTTAACGATATAATATCTACATCTCCTACCGACATTGGTCAGGACACCCCCGGAATCGGTATGGATGACGATATGCTTTCATAATATCGCGCGGCGATAGATGATTTTGTACCGGCGGTACATTGGGAAAAAGACCGCATCACAGTAAGCAACGTGATAAATTCACAAGAACCAGAGAATTTTAAAGAGCAGGCAATTTGCCTGCTTTTTTTGTTTTTGCGCGATTTGTGATGATGCCCGGCCATAATGGATAATTTTGTCAAAAATCATCGTCAAAATAAATAAAAGATCAACTGAAATGCAGTTACATTTGTGAACTTACACAAATATATATATATTATATTGACATTTAATACAAAAATAATATATAATATCATATCTAATTATACACGTGTTACGCGTACGTACACGTGAGAGACACCTGCTTCGGCAGGAATTTAAGGCGGATTAGTAAAAATAAAAAACATATTCATCCTTTTGAAAGGGGAACAAAAATGAAAAGAACAGGAAAGATCTTATCTCTGGTATTATCGCTTGTGCTTGTAGTTTGCGCACTTGTTGCAGTTTTTGCATTTAATGCATCTGCGGCAGAAACAACCTACGTAAGAAGCGGCGCTGACACAGGTTACGACTACGTTCATAAGGACAACGCAGGCAAGACCGGTACGATCCAGATGGTAAACACCGCAGATCTTCAGGAGGCGTTTGCAAACGCACTTCAGAACACCACGATCTATATGAACTCCGATATGACGTTTGAGTTCGCTTCAACAAGCGACTTTCTTCAGGTTGGACACAGACTTAAGCCCGAGGCAGGCCAGCAGGTAGGTGATGAGAACATCAACAACTGGGGCGGTCCTTTCACATTCGATATGGGCGGCAACACCCTTACCTTTGTGCAGAAGGGTCCTTGGAACACCATCAACTTTGCATCCGCTAAGAAGTTCACCTTCAAGAACGGTACTATCAACGTTGGTATGGCAGGTGCTGATGGCACGGGCGGTGTAGCATACCCCCTTATCAGACACAGCTGGGGTAATTCATCCGTTGCATTCGAGAACGTTAACACCAGAAGCGCAGGTCTTGTGCTTGTAAGTAACGAAAGAGGTAACGAGAATAACACTCTTTCCATCAAGGGCGGTACTCACTACGTTATCGCAAGCGGCGGCCCTAGTGTAAGCGCGATCGATAATATGAGCGTTGGTATGGGTGCTTTCATCGACGCAAGAGCAAACCTCACCGCTACTATTGAGGACGCAACCTTCTATATCGAAGAGGGTAACTACCTTATCAACATGGCATCCTATGCCCGCCATGATATCACCGGCGCAAAGAGTATGTTCGTGTTCGATGGCTGTACAGTTCTTGGCGAGAATGCCACCACCAGCCTTATCAAGAACCTTAATAGCATGGGTACAGTTTCCTTCTCGGACACCAGCGTTTACGGAAGCATCGATCCTTCCGTTATGGATCTTGACGTAGAAGAGGGATACACCGCGGCAACCAATAAAAACGTTATTTTTGGCCACAACGTTAAGTACTCAAGCGAGGCAACTCTTAACGTAAGCTACGAAAAGGGTGCTGAGCAGCAGAATAAGACAAATACTGTTACTACCCCCATTCTTCCCGAGACCTTCAACGGTATCGGCCAGGTAGATACCCAGGGCCTTAACGGTGTTTATACCTTCACCGGATCCACTAAGGATATTACTTTTGATAAGCTCAATTACGTAAACAATATTTTTGAGATCATCGGCACTGACGGTGTTTCCAAGGCAATTCTCCCCTATGGCACAAAGATCGGTGATGCGATCGCACAGCTTAATCAGGGCGAAACCCTTAAGCTCCTTGGCGACGTTCACTCTGTTGGTGAAGAGGATGCAAACGGTAACGGTAAGACCTATATTGCCACGATCACAAAGAGTATCACTATCGACCTTAACGGCTTTATGTGGACTATCGAGCAGGTTCCCGGCAGCAACGGTTCTGTTGAGCAGAGAGTTGGTGTGCAGACCACCCAGCCCGTAATCATCAAGAACGGTACGCTTGGCGCAAGAGTTTCCAACAGCACCAACACTGCATACACCTTCTTCCAGTCTGAAGGTGTCAAGATCGATATGACGTTTGAAAACGTTAATACGTACGTTGCAACCCTCGTTTTCGTTTGGCGCGGATGTGATTCCAAGATCACTCTTAACGGCGGTGTTCACCAGTCTGTATTTGCATCCACGGGTGGTCCTGCAGGCTATATCGCAACAAACGATAACGCGCACGTTGTTGCAAACAATGCGACCTTCTATATTTCAAACGAGTACAACTACAGTCCCAGGCTCTTCTCTGCATCTCACAGCTCTGCAGACCTTAACGTAACCAAGAATAAAAATATCACCTTCACTTACAACAACTGTGATATTATCTCTACATCTATTTCCGGTGCTGACTATAATTACACCATGGGCGAGCTTACAGTAGACTCCATGATTGGCCATGCATCTGCTGATACTACCGTTTCATTCAACGGCTGCCGTATCTTCGGTCTTATGACGGGCGATACCTTATACAACTCATCAAGAGATAATAAGCTTGATGCAGGCAGCATTAAGTTTGGCCACGGCACTAAGTTCGTTAACGCACAGCTCCGTACCGACGGTGTTGTTGTTTCTGCAAGACTTACTGCGAATGAGGCATTCAAGGCAATGGATGCTGAAACCGTAACCCACACCTTTAACAAGCTCTACTCCTCTGACGTGTTCGGCAACGACTGGGCAATGCAGGAGGTAAGCTTCGAGCTTGTGTACGATATGTACGTTGATGCTGACGAGGCATTCGAGATCCTTGATCCTAACGGCGCATCCGTTGGATATCTGAAAGACGTATTTACTGACGGTGTTGTAACCGACAAGTACACCTTCTACGAGGTGATCAACTACATAAACGGTCTTGGCTCGGGCTACACTGTAAAGTTCCTTTACGATTATGTGACCGACGTTAAAAACGCAGAAGAGGGTGTCTTTACCGACTCTAACAGCAGCTACTATGCCGTATTCAAGAAGGGTGTTACCGTTGACCTTAACGGCTTTGAGCTTCGTCTTATTAAGGGTACAGACTTTGTTACATGGGCAAATGCAGGTCAGGAAAAGTTCTCTATCCAGACAAGCGAGCTGATTACCTTTAAGAACGGTACTATTAAGGCTGTTGACCAGATAAAAGCAGACAGAGTATTCCCGATATTCAGCGGTGATGCTTCGGTAAATCTTCTTATTGAAAACGTTGATACCTACACCGGCGGCCTGTTCTACTCTTATGGCTCTAAGGCTAACATTACCGTAAACGGTGGTTATCATCAGTCCTACGTGGCCCTTCAAGGTGTAAACGGTAACGGTTGGATCACCTGCCGTAACGCGCTTGAACTTACTATCAACGATGCAACCTACACCTCCAACTCCAACGTTGCTATCGCAGAGGTCAACTCTCAGAGCGCAAATATCGCTAAGACCGCAAAGTACAACCTCACCTTCAATAACTGTAATATCACCATGTCCAGCGCATTTCATAAGATCATCAGCTGTATGAACGGTAATACAAAGGTTTACTTCAACGGATGCGCGCTTTACGGCTCGCTTAACCCCGTTGTTACCACCATCACCGCATACGATAAGGATAACGCTCCCATCAAGAATCGCTCTATCATTATGGGCATTGACGAGGGCAGAGAGGGCGCAACCGGCAAGGCTACCGTTTGGTCCACCGCAGGTACTGTCAACACGGCGCTTCTCTTCGGCCAGGAGGGCTACGGTATTATAAACGAGGAAAGCAGCAACAGCATCACCTTCCCGGCGTATATCAACAAGTATACTCCCCACCTGAGCGGCTGGCAAACCACCGAGCTTACCTATAACGCAACCTATAACAAGTCCATCACCGAGGGCTACGAGGTCAACTTCTATCTCTACAACAGCACCGAGCCGATCGACACCATCTGGATCACTCCCGGCTACGAGGCGTTCCTGCCCGAGATCGAGCTTACCGACGTTAACAACGGTTGGTATAAGCTTATCTATACTCCCGGTAAGTGGAGCACCACTCCCATCTCCTCCTCCGCACTTGCAGAGGGTGGCAACAAGTTCCAAAACGCTGAGGCAAGCCTTGTGATCAACGAGGCAACAAGCTTCTATCCCGTTTGCGAATTCAAGCCTTATCTCACCGCGGCAAGCTACAACCTTACCCTTATGTCGCACTTCGCAGTTAAGTTCTACGTTCCTACTTCTACTCCTGCTGGTATAACCGTTAACTCTATCGGCGGTACCGCGGCATCAAAGATGTCCAAGGCAAACCTGATGGGTGTACAGTACTACGTTCAGTCGCTCGGCAACCCCGATGCTACCGCTATCTACAGCAAAACATTCACAAGCTCTGTTGTGTTCACTGTAAGCGACGTGCTTGATACAAACGGCGAGGCTATCCAGCTCACCCAGAATATTGGCGGTATGTCTGTTTACAACTACGCTAAGCGCGTTCTTGAGGCAAAGAACGTAGGTCTTACCGGTGAGGAGCTTGCTGAGGCACAGCAGGTTATGGCTGATATGCTCAGATACTCCTACGGAGTGCACACCTACCGTGGCACAACCTCCTCCACCGATGCTAAGGAAACAAATACTCTGCTTACCGCACATATGGATAAGTGCTCTAATATAGACTATGAGAGGTTTGATTCTATTCTTTCTTCCACCACCGCAGATTTCTCAACTCTCGGCGGCGAGGAAGGACCTATCTCAGCATTCACCTTTGACGTAGGCCAAGATAAGCCCAGACTAATGATCTACTTCAAGGAGGGCGCAGTTGCCAAGGCTGATGCAAGCAAGGTTAAGTTCACCGTTGAGGAAGGCTGGCTTTATAACACTTCTTACAACAATAACATCGGCGGCAAGAACTGGGGTTCGACCACATATGTTCCCAACACCAACTGGGATATGTACTACTACACCTCCGTTGAGGGAATTATCGTAAGAGGTTCCGGTGCTAATGCAAGCGGCTACACCGTAGTTTATGACTTCAACACCTACACTGAGGAGCAGATCAAAAACGGAGATAAGTCTAAGGTTGGCAAGAAGCTTGATGCAGTTGATGCAAATGCAACCGTTACCTCGCTTTACTCCCTCCGTGCAGACAATATGCCTATCTACAACATAGATAAGGTTCTTACTATCACCGTTCCCGCCGCTAACGGAACTACCTACACCGGTACTTACGATATAGACAGCTACTATATCGCACAGAAGGCGGCTCTTGCTGAGGGTAAGATCAGCCAGGAAACCTTCAACAAGGTTCAGGATCTTCTCTTCATCATCAAGGCGTACAGCTATTCTGCAGCAGGCTACCGCTTCGGTCCTGCGCACAATGGCGAAGATTACGTATTCTTCCAGTGATAAGTTTTGGATTTCAAAAGGCAGGTAAAACGTATGAAAAAGTATGAAGCACTTGAAATTGAAATTAAGAACGTCCAGGGAAATGACGTAATCGCAACCTCACCCACCGATATTGGCCAGGATACCCCCGGCATCGGTATGGATGACGATATGCTCTCCTGATCGAGAGAATAATAAAGAGCAGGCAATTTTGCCTGCTCTTTTTGTATAAAAGCACATTTCGGAAGTGGAGGGCATACCGCTTTCGCGGATGATATGCCACTTCTTTGAAGTGGATGATAATCAAACGAAGCGAGTCTGTGCTTGCACAAGCGAGCGAGTGCAGATTGCTCCTCGGTGCGCTCGGTGTAATCGAGCAAGGGTGCAACGCACCCAACACGAGGGTGTTGAGCCGAAAGGAGTATATGCACGGCAAAGCCGCGATGGTATACCGTGCGATGCACGGATGAAATACAATACCACGCATTGATTTAAAAAGCCTTCTCCAGCGGGAGAAGGGGGACCGCTTGCGGTGGATGAGGTGTCAAGGAAGTGAAATCTTCACTGCGTTCAGGTGAAATCCTCGTGAAACTCGGATGAAATCGCTACGCGATGAAATCCAACAAGTTGGATGAAATGCACGGCAGAGCCGTAATGATATACAACACTCCGTGTTGATGATATACCGCAACAAGTTGCGGATGATATACAATGCTTGCGCATTGATATAAAAGGGGGACCGCCTGCGGTGGATGAGGTGTCAGGGCAAGGAATGCCGCTCGGAAAATTTGATGAAGAGAAAGCAAACACCTCATCCGTCATACTCGCAAATGCTCGTATGCCACCTTCCCCCACTGGGGAAGGCTTGGAGTAGAGAAACAAAACTTCTCATTAGAGGAGCTTTATTTTTTTTACTTTCAAAAATATACACACCTCAAAAAATCCTGAAAAATCTCGGAATTATATAATTTCGCTATTGCTTTTTTCCTATATATATGATATAATAATTACAACTATAATTTTATCGCGCGTGTGCGCTCGCTACGTGCGTATACGCGAGGAGCTTTCCAAGAAAGAATTTACAACGCCGATTTTGGCAGATAGGAGCAGCAGTGAACGAAGAACTTCAGCTTATAACCGAATCAATGCTCAACGAGCTTGAAAAAAGCAACAAAAATTTGAGATTTGGTATCTGGTTTAAGGATTTTGCCCTTCACTCGCTTGACGACGAGGTGGCTGTTTTCTCCACCCCCTCAAACCTCAGGCAGAAGATACTTGCAAGCAAATATAAGGATATTATCAAAAACGCGCTTTTCGAGGCGACCGGAATTGAGTTTGAAATAGAGATCATCTCCACCGAGAGCAATCAGGAGATCGAGGAGCCCACTCCCATTCCCCAGCCTACCGAGGAGGATAGGAAAGAGGCGGACGAGAGAGAAAAGCAGATCAAGATGTTTCTTGAGAGCGATAAGGAAAGCGGAGCAACAAGCGTGCTTGCCGAATACACCTTCGATAACTTTATTGAGGGCGACTCCAACAAGTTTGCAAGAGCGGCATGCCTTGCGGTTGCTATGGAGCCGGCGACCACCTACAACCCCCTTTTCATCTACGGTAACTCCGGCCTCGGTAAGACCCACCTTCTTTACGCGGTTATCAACTACATAAGAAAAAATCATCCCAGGCTCTCTATCGTTTACAAGAAGAGCGAGGATTTTATAAACGAGCTTATCGCGGCGATCCAGCTTGGCGATACCGCATCGTTCAAAAACAGATACAGAAATGCAGACGTGCTTTTGATAGACGATATTCAGTTTATCGCAGGCAAGGAGTCAACACAGGAAGAGTTCTTCCACACCTTCTCCTCTCTTTACGAGGCGGGAAAGCAGATCATCCTTACCTCAGACCGTCCGCCTAAGGAGATCAAGCCCCTTGAGGACAGACTCCGCACAAGATTCGAGGGCGGATTGCTTGCCGACGTGCAAAAGCCGAGCTTCGAATTGCGTATTGCCATTATAAATAAAAAGGCAGCCACAATGAATATCACGATCTCCCAGGAGCTTGTGGCTTATATGGCGGAAAGACTTCAGCACGACATCAGACAGATCGAGGGCGCACTCAAGAAGCTTAAGGCTTACGCACTTATCGGCACTGAGATCACTAAGGAGTCCATCGACGAGGTTATCACCAGCATCGACCCCGGAAACATTCCGACCGACGCGCTTGTTGAGAAGATCATTGCAACGGTTGCTAAGTACTACGGCATCAACGCGGAGGACATCAAGTCCAAGAAGAAGAACGACACCGTGGCAAACGCGCGCCACATCGCCGTTTACGTTATCAGAAAGCTTACCGACCTGCCGTTTAAGAAGATCGGCGAGATCGTTGGCAGAGATCACTCAACGGTAATGTCCTCTATCAGCAAGGTTGAGATCAACATCAAAACCAAGAAAAACACGGATGCTGACATCAATCGCATCATAAGAGAGATCAAAAACCGCTGACATCCCCTTCCGATGTTTAAAACTATGTGGAAAAGATGTTATTTTGGCTGTTGATTTCCTGTTGAAAAAAGTGTTGGAAGTTTTTCTATCCTTTTCCACAATCAATCAACACAAAAACACGGACAACCTACCCCGGATTTTGTTATAAGGATCAAAGCTTTCGGGACTTTTCCACCGTATCAACACCCCCTACAACAATTATTTCTACCAATAATAAACAATTAATGAAATCATATCTCTGCCTCCCGGCAGGAAAATAGAGAGGAATACGAAAAATGAAATTCACCGTACAGAAATCCACTTTTATGAACGTGCTTACCCCCGCAATGGGAACGGTTTCAAATAAAAATACTATCACCAGCATCGAGGGTGTTCTTATAGAAACGCTTGATACCGGTATGATCAGAATCTCCACCTACGATATGAATAAGGGCGTAAGAGCTGTTTTTGCTCCCATCTCGATCGAAGAAGAGGGCAGATACATAATCAATGCTCAAAGACTTTATCAGACGGTAAGAGTACTTCCTGACGATGAGCTTACAATCGAGGTTAACGAAAAGCTCAACTGCATCATCAGCTGCGGTAAGGCAAGCTTCTCAATGTTTGCAACCAAGGGTGAGGACTTCCCCAACCTTCCCGAGCTTTCCTCCGAGCGTGGATTTGAGATCTCATCTTCTATTCTTCGCACTATCATCAGCAAGGTTGCGCACTCGGTTGCGCTCGCAGATAACAGAGTAATGCTCACAGGCGCATTCTTCAAGATCCTCGGCAACGAGATGGAGGTTGTTTCCTGCGATAACTACACCCTCTCCAAATGTAAAGTAAAGTGCGACATCGTAGGAATGGGCGGCAACGAGGCAAACTACTCCTTCATCATTCCCGGCCACGCGCTTTCGGAAATGGTTAAGATACTTCCTCAGGGCGAGGACTTTAAGTGTAACTTCCTTCTTTCAAGAAAGCATGCGATCATCGTTTCCGAGGACATCATATTCTTCACAAGAACTATCGACTCCGAGTACATAGATTACAACAGAATTCTCCCCAAGGAGAACGACATTTTCGTTACCGTTAACAGAGAAAGACTTCTCTCAGGTCTTGAGCGCGCGAACATCATCGCCGAGGAAAAGATCCAGGGCAGCGGCAGAAGCTACGTTAAGGTAAGAGCAGAGGGCGATTATCTTATCCTCACCTCTACCTCGGTAAACGGTAAGGTTTCGGACGAGATGGACTGTGTTCACGAGGGTGGCGATATTGAGATCGGCTTCAACTGCCGCTTCCTTATCAACTCCGTAAGAGCGGCTGAGGGCGAGAACGTTAAGATCTCCCTTAAGTCCCCCACACACGCAATTACTATCGAGCCCGGCGAGGAGAAAGAGGAGCTTTCCTACTTCTATATGATCCTCCCCGTAAGAATGAACGAGCAGTAATTTTAAGTAATGGTAATTAAGAGGTTTAAAGCGCGCGGCTTTCGTAACATAGAGTCGTGCGACGTAAGCTTCTCACCCGGTGTAAATCTCCTTTACGGCAAGAACGCGCAGGGCAAGACCAACGCGATAGAGGGCATCTACCTCTTCGCACGCGGCAAATCCTTTCGCGCAAGGGAAGACAAGGAGCTTTTAGGCTTCGGACGTGAGGGCTTTCACCTATCGCTTGAATACGACGATGAAGACGGCACACAGACGGTTGAATACGCAAGCTTCGGCAGAGAAAAGCGGCGCAGGAAGAACGGCTATGCCGTGAAGAGTGTTAAAGAGATGATAGAGGGCTTCAGAGCCGTGCTATTCTCACCCGACGACTTACGTATGGTAAAGGACAGCCCGGACGTGCGCCGAGCATTCCTGAACGTTGCGATAGGACAGATCAACAAGATATATATCGACGATTACTCAAGATACAAGGTTGCGCTTGAAAACCGCAACTGCCTTCTTAAGAACGCGCAGAAGACCGGGTATCTTGATATAAATGAAATAGAGAGCTGGTCATATTCCATGGCGGAATACGCGGCTAAAATATTAGTTGCGCGCGTGCAATATTCAAAAAAGCTGGAGCTATACGCAAATTCGGTTATTTCGGATATTTCGGGCGGCACAGAAGCTCTCACAATGAAGTATGAATCGGACGTTGGAGATGAAATTTCCGACATTGCCGACATTAAAAATGAATACTATAGGCTTCTTACAGAAAATATCGAGAAGGAAAGAGGCGCGGGCGTTACCCTTTACGGCCCTCACCGCGACGACCTTGAGATATTCATCAACGGTGCATCGGCAAGATCCTTTGCATCACAGGGACAGCAGAGAAGCGTGGTTTTAGCGCTTAAGATAGCGGAAGGAGAGGTTTGCCGGGAAATGATAGGCGAATACCCCGTTTACCTCTTTGACGACGTTTTATCCGAGCTTGACGAGAAGAGAAAGAGATACGTTTTATCAAGGCTCACCGGCAAGCAGATAATCATCACCTCCTGCGAGCGCGACGCACTCTCAACACCTGCCGACCTTACGATAGAGGTCGAGGGTGGAATTTACAGGCCTATGACATAAGAGGTATTATGTATCTGCATATAGGAAACGGCGTAAGCATCAGGGACGGCGATATTATAGGTATATTCGACCTTGATACAGCGACGGTATCAAAGAACACAAGAAATTTTATCAACTCGAAGGGAAGAACGGTGGAATACACCGATACCGACCTGCCGAGAAGCTTTATCGTAACGGTAAAAAACAAAAAAGAAAAGGTTATTCTTTCAAGAATATCCACAGTCGGCCTGAAAATGAGGCTTGACAGTAACGACATAAATTAAGAAAGCTGAATTTTCATAAGCCAACAATATGGCAGAGGGAGATAAGAATGAGCGAAAAGGAAATTTTGGAAAAGGTTGAGGGCGGATATGACGACAGTCAGATACAGGTTCTCGAAGGACTTGAGGCTGTAAGAAAGCGCCCCGGAATGTATATAGGTACGACCTCGATAAGAGGACTTCACCATCTCGTTTACGAGATCGTTGACAACTCTATTGACGAGGCTCTTGCCGGTTACTGCAATACTATAAACGTTACCATTTGGGAGGATAACAGCGTTTCCGTACAGGACGACGGACGAGGAATTCCCTCCGGTATGAACGAAAAACTCGGTCTTCCGACACTTGAGGTTATATATACCGTGCTTCATGCAGGCGGTAAGTTTGGCGGCGAGGGATATAAGATCGCCGGCGGTCTTCACGGTGTTGGTGCATCTGTTGTTAACGCGCTCTCCGAGTGGGTCGAGGTTGAAAACTGCCGCGACGGTAACAGATATACCGAAAGATTTGAAAGAGGTGCGGTTGCAAGACCCTTCAAGTGCGAGGGTGACTGCGGCGACAGGCACGGCGTTTACGTAAGATTCAAGCCCGACTCCACAATATTTGAGGAAACCGTTTTTGATTACGATATACTCCTCACAAGAATGAGAGAGCAGGCATTCCTTAACGCAGGCGTTAAGATAGTTCTTACCGACAAGCGCGAGGGACAGGAGCGCGAGGAAGTGCTTCACTACGAGGGCGGTATCATCTCCTTCGTTGAGTTTCTCAACAATGAAAAGCGCGGTACACCCATTCACCCCGAGGTTATCTATATGAAGGGTGAGAAGGGCGGTTCTATCGCCGAAGTCGCTATGCAGTATAACGACTCGTATAACGAAACTATAATTTCCTTTGCTAACAATATGTCCACTATCGAGGGCGGTACTCACGAAACCGGCTTTAAGGCGGCACTTACGAGAGCTATCAACGACTATGCGAGAAAGAACGGCATTATCAAGGGCGACGACAAGGGACTTTCCGGTGAGGACTCACGCGAGGGCCTCGTTGCGATAATCTCGGTAAAGCTCACTGACGCGCAGTTCGAGTCGCAGACCAAGGCAAAGCTCGGTAACAGCGAGATAAGAACCCTCGTTGACTCTATAGTATCAACCAAGCTGCAGGAATATCTCGAAGAGAATCCTAACGTAGCTAAGATAATTCTTGAAAAGGCGCTTGCAGCTAACCGCGCAAGAGAGGCGGCAAGAAAGGCAAGAGAGCTTACAAGACGCAAGAACGCACTTGACGGTATCTCTACCCTTCCCGGCAAGCTTGCAGACTGTAACGAGCGCGATTCCAGACTCACAGAGGTATATCTTGTAGAGGGAGACTCCGCAGGAGGCTCTGCAAAGGGATGCCGCGACAGCCGTTTCCA
>JAZLCY010000071.1:0-22280 GCA_045614485.1 Eubacteriales bacterium | reverse complement strand
GGCTTTTTTGCCACACGGGGTCTTGCTTTGCTTTTTAATTTATGCCTTTTCGGGATTATTCTCTATTGCGTAGTTAACTGCTTCTTTGATAACTGCAATATGCTCCTTAACCTCGGGAAAGGCTTCGGGAATTGCATCGATATCAGAGATATCAGCACCTGTGAGGCGCTTGAACCAGGTGAGCGCGGCGGTGTATCTGCCGATGCCAAGAGAGAGGTGGAAGCCGTCACGGGTAACGTTATCACCGAGATAAGACTCGCGAAGCTTCTGTATTGCCACACCGGACGGGATAACTCCTATAACGTCGGAATTCTTGTTTATTCTTGTTTTTACACCGGAGAGGATCGACTCATACATCTTCTTCTGCTCGCAGTTGTAAGCTGCAAATCCGGGGTGCTGGCTATCGCCCTGGTACGCCCAAGTCATATGCCAGAGGATCTTAACGTCAGGATTCTTTGCGATCTTCTTAACGTGCGCGATAACAGGCTCAAGGCGAGTGAATGATTCGGGCAAACCGCTGTGGCTGCTCACCTGCTGAACGGTGATAACGTCCCAATCATCATAGAGAATACCGTAATCTATGCTTCTCTTCGTTGTTGTCCAGCCCTCGCCGGTGTTAACGCGGTATTCATACGCATCCTCACCCGACTGTATATTATTATAATGTGTTTCAAGCGAGCAACCGCCGATATAAAGGTTGCCAAGAGAAATATTCTCCACTCCCTCGCCCTTTAAAATTACCGCAAGGTGCTCCATTGCATCATCACTGAAGCTATTACCTATTGCGAGGATCTTTACTGACTTTTTGTAATCCTTGAAAAGTGGTAAAGAGGATATTGCGTTGTTCATTTTTATCTCCTTAAAAGCTATGAAGGTTTGGTTTATAATAACTATTGTAAACACTTTGCGCCTTTTGTCAAGGGCAATATTTACGGCAGGGTGCATTTCCCTGCCGTATTTTTTCAGAAGAATACGCCCTTTGCCTTTTCCTTGGTTTCCTTCGAAGCAATAAAGGGAATTCTTGTGGTGTAACCCTGCTTAGCCGCAACGATCATCTTGGTAGGCCATGCAAAGATCTCCCTATTCCATGTATTGATAGTGTCGTTGTAAAGCTCGCGTGCAGCGGTGATCTCTCTCTGAAGATACATATTCTGCTTCATTGCATCTGCGATCTCCTTATGAGCCTGAAGCTCGGGATAGTTCTCAAATGCAATATTGATGTTCTTCTGCATAGCATCAAGCTGGCTTGCAACCTCGTTTCTGCTCTCATCACCGTCTTTATCATTGCCGCTTCTATGCTTAGCAATAGTGATGTAGGTGGACTTATCAAGGTCTATCGCCTTATCAAGAAGGCGCGCGCAGTTCTGAAGAACGTTTACTCTCTGCTCAAGATAGTTGTCTATCTGAGATGCATTGTGCTGGATCTTCTGCTCAAGCTGCTGGAAATACTTCTTTGCATTTATCTTCTTAAAAAGGAATACAACACCGGGGATGATACCCGCGCACCAAAGGAGCACTTCGAATGCCACAGAACCCTTGCCCACCTGAACGGGAAGCTTTTTTGCTATAACGTTGGTATCAAGACCCTCCTCGCGAATGTCAGTACCAAGCTCATCTAACTGATTTGCCATTTTAATATCCTCCAATTAAATTATTTGCTTATTAATCCATACAGTATGCGACCATACCGTGAAAATACTTTCCTTCTGACAGCTTGCCGTCAGGTGATTTTTTTGCCTCGTTTACGTCGCGCTCGGTCATATCGGTGCGCTGAACAAGCATATTTGTGGTTTTCTGAACCGGGATATATTCGATCCACGGAACAGGAACGTGGTGCAAATTACCGTCACCACCCATTTTCAAAACCTGATCCACGCGCTGCACTGCCTGATAGGAATATGCGGTTACCGAAACAACGTCGGCATTCTCCTTGCGTGCACTGTGCTTTGTTTTAAGTATCGCCACCGTGTCTGATGCTGGATGCACGAAGCTCTTATATCCTATTGCATTTGCCATAACCTCATGCTCATATACGGTGTAGTTTGCGCCGCTGTTATCATAAGGTTCAAGAGATGACGAGGGTTCTTCCACGTACGCAGGTATAGAAAACAGGGGTGCAAAATCAAAGAACACAGATCTGAAAAACTGCGAATTGAAGTTTATAAACTTTGATCTTGCCGTATCAACGTGGTAGGAATAATAGTTGGTGGCGGTGGTATTCATATTCCACTTCTGCGCGTGCTCCGAGGTAATGATATTACATCTTTTGTACTTGTTGAAGTGGAAATCGTCGCCGTATCCGTTATCGTCATCCTTAATGAGATCAACCATATTTCTCTGCGCCAGGGGGGTGAACATAAGGCGGAACTGAACCTCGTGGTTACGGTCGGTTGCGCCGAAGAGAACGTCAAACTCCGAGTTTGCCATCTCCTGAAAATTGCCGCCCTTTTCAGTAGCCGCCTGCGCCTTTTTGCTAAGCTTCTTTTCTCCCCTTTTGATCTTTCTTGCAAGCTCCCTTTCCGAAAGATCCTCGGCGTGGGTGGGCTTGCGCGTGAAGGTAAGATCGGGCGCCGCCTGCGAGCCGTAGCAAAGATAGCTGTGCGGATGATATTCAGGCTTAGGCTTGGTTACCGAGGCATGAAGTGTTTGCGACCTGGTTCTTCTGCGAAGGTTACCCTGGCTGTCGCGATAGGTTTCCGTCCAGAAGATAGTGCGCGAGCCGAAATAGGTTTTAACACCCATTTCGTGTATCAACCTGCGGCAGAACACGAATGGATTGCCACAAAAGTTACCGGAGAGGGTGTTCGTCATCGAGCAATCGCTATCACCAAGATCGATAAAATCGTTATGGCGCACGAAGAAATCTTCCCTCGCCCTTTCAAATCGCATATCGAACTTTAGGCCGGGAAGAGTTTTTTCAGCAAGACGGAGAGCATCCGTATCGTTGAAGAGAGCATTAAGCGGTGCCATCTGCTCCCAGGCCTTACCGAGAAGCTCGTTTGCCTTATCTTCAAGCGTTTCCTTGATCCTGCTTGCGATTTTGATCCTCGGGGTTACTTGCGTTGCGGTGAGAATTATAAATCCCACCCCCGAAAGAAGTCCAAGGACTATGGCAACAATTCCAAGCGCAAGAAGGCTACCGTCTATACACATAAGAATTCCTATAGCCATAAAAACAAAGCCGACTATGGTAAGAAAGATGAGAAAGCCCTTTAAAACTCGGAGCCACGATATTTTTTTCTCTACCTTTTTGATTTCTTCTTTCGTTTTATCGTAGGTGCGAACGGTTGAGCGGTTTTCTTCTGCGTTTATCCCGGACTGCTGAAGCAGATCGTCAAAGAATTCCTTAGTATTCTGCTCGTGCAGGGCCTTACCCTGATCGCGATAATACTTTAAGGGCTCTAATAACTGTTCGTTCATATTGCCGCTCACCTCCGACGTCGAGTTATTATTTTTATAAAATAATACAGTTTAATAGTATCACATGCTACCACGATTGTCAACACAGTTTCCCCTCCTTAACCCGCACCACGCATATTTTTCGTTTATTTTTGACAAAATGCCTCCGATATAGTTATGCAGGGCGATGCCGCAAAAGAGAAATTTTTACCTATATTGACAAAACACGAAGAAAGAGGTAAAATAGTAGAAAACACCAAGAGGTGAAATATGGAATTAACGAAGTCCGAATTTATTTCGGAGCTTAATGCAATATTCAAGTTGAACGGTATGGGTGCCTATCTTAATGCCGAGATAAGCGATAAATTTTACACGCTTACCGTGAGAATGCTTGAAGAAAATGAGAAATACAATCTGACGGCTATCAAAGAGCCGAGAAAAATAATACTTAACCACTACCTTGACTGCGCAATGATGGCAAAGCACGTTAAGCACGGTGCTACAATTATTGACGTGGGTTGCGGAGCGGGTTTTCCCACCCTACCCCTTGCGCTTATAAGAGACGACCTTTCTATTCTTGCGGTGGACTCAACTGCGAAGCGAGTTAACTACGTTAAGGAAAGCGCGGAGCTACTCGGACTTACAAACGTAAGATGCGAGGTTATGAGGGCGGAGGACGGCGGAAAATCGCCCGAATACAGAGAGAGGTTTGACTATGCAACGGCAAGGGCGGTTGCCGAGATGAGAGTTCTTTGTGAGCTAACCCTTCCCTTCGTTAAGGTTGGCGGCCGGCTTGTTGCTATGAAGGGCAAGAATGCAGAGTGTGAGCTTGCAAGCTCGAAGAAGGCTATTGCAATACTTGGCGGCGGCGATGTGGAAACGCACCAGATCTCGATAACCGACGGTAGTGAAGAGGAGCTTACCCACCCGATAATCTCGGTTAAGAAGAAGCAAAAGACACCGGCACAGTATCCGCGCCCCTATGCGCAGATCTCAAAAAAGCCGCTTTGATACGATTTTCCGACATAAAACAGCAAAGACGGGGAGAAAAAACTCCCCGTCTTTATAATTTACGAAACTTATGTCGCTTTTTATGATACTTAAACGCAAATGACCAAGAATATGACAAACACCTCTCTTTTTTTATGGTAGAATTTATCAGGAAATAAAAAAGGAGGGACGTTATGATGAATATGTTTGACGAGGCAAGGACTATATCGGGAATGATCGAGATGCTTGGCATGACGCAAAACGAGGTTGCAAAAAGGCTGGGGACAAGCCAATCATACGTTGGCAACAAGGTGCGACTTTTAAACCTATCACAAAGGATACAGGAAAAAATACTTGAAAACGGACTTTCGGAAAGGCACGCACGCACCCTTTTGCGCCTTGATGACGAAAAAACTATCGAGGAATGCATAGAAAAGATCTCAGGAATGAAAATGACCGTTCAAGAGTGCGAAGCACTGGTGGACGTTTACGTTGAGGCAAAGGTGCCGAAGCTTATCGGCAACTTTCAGAAAAGGGAGAGGATAGATCACTTTGACAGGTTTTTGACCGAATCTGTCAACAGCCTTAAAAGCTATGGGATCGATGCAAAGAAGGAAAACGGATATTACGGGGACAAACGATACATAATGATCTCTATTGAAGAGATTTAAACAAAAGGCAAAGAGATGGACTGTGCCCCCTGTTGCAAGTCCATCAACAAAACAAACAGAGCAAGAATATAAGGATTTTGATATGCGCCTCCAAAAGTGTCTAAACTTTTGGGTTCGCTTCATTTTCTCCCTATTCCCTTGCTCTGTTTTCTATTGGTTTTCAGTTTAGTCAAGGATCGCCTTGATTATACCGAGATCACTCCTGCCAAGCACCTTGATGATGTTTACAACAAGGCCGACCTCACTCTCGGGGATCTTAACAAAGTCAAGATTTACCGTAGTGGAATCGGGAATGGTTGCCTTAAGCTTGATATAAACGTCTTCCTTATGGAAGTACTTTATCGTTGCAACGATGATCTCGTGGATCTTTTTGGTTACAGCGCCTGCGTCGATGGGGCGCTTGAAGATAAGCTTTACACTCTTGGAAACGTAGTTAACGGGCTCTTCAAATGCGGCAGGCTCTTCCTCGGGAGCTTGCTCCTCTGCCTCTTCCTCATCTTCGGGCTCTGCCTCTTCAAAGGTTGCTTCCTCGATTTCTTCAGCTTCTTCCTCGGTGAATGAAGCATCCGCCTCGGCTTCTTCTTCAAAGAAGGACTCGTCCTCCGCAACAGCCTCCTGTGCAAGGCGCTCCTGTTCTGCTCGCCTTGCCTCTTCAGCAAGTCTTGCCTCCTCAGCCAGCCTTGCGGCCTCCTGCTGCGCGGCTATAGCGGCTCTTGCCGCCTCTGCCATCTCTTCTCTTTCGCGCGCCTCTGCTCTTCTCTGTTCCTCAAGCATATTGCGAAGCTGCTCAGCCTCTTCTTCCTTTCTACGAAGCTCGGCCTCCATCTCCGCTCTTATCTTGCGCTCAAGCTCCTCACGAAGCTGCTTTTCATATTCCTCAGCACTGACGGTGTCTACCTCGGGCTCTTCCTCCTCGGGCTCTTCTACCTCAGCTTCTTCAACAACCTCTTCATCCTCGGGTTCTTCATCCACGGGGGCAAGCAGATCCTCAACGGACTCTTCTTCCGCCAAGTTATCAAACTCTTCTTCGGCGGCGCTATCATAAGCCTTCTCGCCTTGCTCAACCTCGTTGATTATACCCATAAGAAGCTCGGTAACGTCCTCTTCCTTCGCGGGCTCTATGATCTCTTCTTCCTCTTCGGGCCGAGAAACAGGCTCTTCTGCCTCAGCTTCAACCTCTTCCTCGTCTTCGGGCATTACCTCAGCCTCTTCGGGAGCGGTTTCCTCTTCCTCGGTGGGCGCACCGATAAGGGTTTTGAGAAGGTCTGTAAGATCGCCGTTGATGTCCTCTTCTTCCTCTTCCTCAGCCTCGGGCTCGTCAAGAGTAATACCAAGATCGCCAAGAAGGGTTGCAAGCTCCTCGTCCTCGTCATATCTTGCGCGCATCGGTCTTTCAACGTCCTGCTTGCTCTTAGAGATAAGCTCGTTTACCTCTTCCTCAAACTTAGCCTCTGCCACCTCTGTGGGCTCGGGTGTGGGAACGGTACCCTTTACCTCGGGCGCTGAGATGGTGAGCGGCTCGTTTTCAAGAATAATGCCTGCGGGAAGCACAGCAACCTCGCCGCGCTTGATAACCCTGCGGATCATTTCGCGCCAGGAGGTGATATTCTTCCTGCCCTTTGCCGCCTGATACTTCTCAACCGACACGGATGCAAGGTATCTGTATTCTTTTTCCTTGATACCGCCGGGAGTGTCCTCAGCAATATCAAACTCAATATTATCAGGATCAACGTCATCAGAAACGGTGTAAGAACCGTTGCCGTCAAGCCTTGTCCACTTTATCCAGAAATCGCGTGGCGCACAAGCACGCGCCTTGATCGAAATACGGCGATAGGTGGTTGAGCCAAGCCTGTGCTCCATATAGGTAGCAGGCTCAAAACGGATCTCAAGCACAACGCCGCTGTCTGCAAGCTCGCAGATAGAGAACTCTCGCTCGATCCTCTTTGTTATCCTCTCGGCAAGAAGATCCACAAACTTTTGCGAGAACTTGCCGGCAAGGAAGGTTTTATCATCACTTGCCGCGCTGAGCATTACGGGCATTGCCTTAACACCGCAGTAGCGCGACTTACCCTTTACCTTAGCCTCGATCTCGGGGGAAACCTCGCTCAGCAGAGTGAACTCAAGCGGCTGAGATCCCTTATAGGAGAAGGGATTGAATTTATCATAGTGCCTGTAGTTAGCAACAGGCCACTTTATCCACTTGGTGTAGACCCGCTCGCCCGCAACAACTGTGAGGGGGTAGAAAAACTCACCGTTGATGCGAAGATCCGAAGCCAAATGATCCTCATAAAACTGGATCTCGGTTATAGCAGAGCCATACTCGGCAAGAAGCTTTGGAACAAGCCCCTCGTTAAAGCTCTCGATAAACCCAGGCGTTACGGTATCTCTTATGATTTGGTTATGAAAAAAATCGATATTCACAGGATCCCCTCCGATGAAAGTATTTGTTCAAATACATTTTATCACATAAAATGTAAAAAATCAATATATTTCCGAGGCAGAAACGCACTTTTTTGTGAATATTTTTTGCCGAACATCCGATTTCACGCAACTTTATTACCACCGCTCAAGTCCTTGACAATATGCGCCCGAGTGTGATAAAATAGCTTTGATAACAGGCTTTACGGCATGGAAAATGCCATTTCAAAAAGGTTAAAGGAGGCGCTTTTCTTGAAGATTATTGCAAGAATACACACCGATTTCAAGGAAAAGTTCGGAATACCAAGGCAAAGCGGAATAACAAAATCTATAGCGAAGATAATATTTGAGCCGGAGTACCGCCGCCCCGAAGCGTTTATGGGAATAGAAGGCTACTCTCACCTTTGGCTGATATGGAATTTCTCCATGGCTGAAAGAGAGGAATGGAGCCCAACGGTGCGCCCGCCAAGGCTTGGCGGAAACAAGAGAGTTGGAGTTTTTGCAACCCGATCCCCATACAGACCAAACCCGATCGGTCTTTCCTCTGTTAAGCTTATAAAATACGAATTTACCGAAGGCTATGGCCCGATCCTTACCGTTGAGGGAGCTGACCTGCTTGACGGAACACCGATATACGATATCAAGCCCTATCTTGCCTTTACCGACAGCCACCCCGATGCTGTAGGCGGTTTTGCCGATGCTGTAAAGGAATATCGCATAGAGGTGATCTTCCCCGAAGAATTGCTTGAAAAAGTTGACACGGGGCACAGAGAAGAGCTTATCCGCGTGCTTGAAGACGATCCCCGCCCCTCCTACAAAAAGGGCTGCGAGAAGGAATACGGCATGAAGTTTGCAGACTATGAGATCTTTTTTACCTCAAGCGAAAAGCAGATCACAGTTACACGCGTTGAAAATCTGAAGAAAACAAATTAATTCAAATTAAGGGATAAATTGCATCGCCATATAAGTAATATGCCAACTTACGTTTGGAAAGAATAATCCTAAACGACAAGGGGCAAAAGATGCAAAACAAAACGATTACAAAATCCGAAATAAAAAGGATCATACGCGAAATTCTTTTTTTAATTACAACCGCAACACTCTTTTTATCGGCGATCTACGCCATATCGGGAATACTTGGCGCGAAAGACGGCAAGGTGCGCTCAGACTTCACCCTGATGCTTTCGCAGTGCACACTCGGTGCTGTGGGAATGATCCTGCCATTTCTTATAGAAAGATACCTTCATTTTTGTGTGCCGAGCGGAGTTCGTGCCGTTTACTTTGCATTTATATACTGCGCTATTTTTCTTGGCGAGGTGCTATCGTTTTACTATATCATTCCGTTTTGGGACGGCATCTTGCACGCGGCAAGCTCGGTTATGCTGACTGCCCTCGGTATAAGCATTGCAAACCATTTATGCCGAAATAATGCCGCACGGGTGCGGCTAAGCCCTGCTTTGCTATGCTTTTTTGCCTTTGGATTTGCCGTTAGTGTTGGAGTTCTTTGGGAAATATACGAATTCTCATTTGACGCAATACTTGGGTTGAATATGCAAAAGTTCCGCACGGCAGGCGGAGACCTGCTGATAGGCAAAGAGGCGCTTTTTGACACAATGAAGGACCTTATCGTTGATACCGCGACGGCACTTGTAACGTCGCTTGCCATATACGTAAACTTGAGAAAGGAGAGCCGAAATGGATATACAAGAAACAAAAAAGCAAGATAGAACCATACCCTTTTATATGCTGCGTTCACTTGCTATCGCCGCTACCTTTATAGTTATAAAGCTGCTGATGGTTCTTTTTGCGCTTGCATTTTATTCAAGCACTGTTGGTGAGATATCCGAGTTTCCCACCTGGGCGATCTTTTTGACCGTTTCGATTGGCGACGGATTCGTTCTTTCCTCGCTTTTCAACTTCTTCACTACGTATGATAAAAAGGTTATGAAAAGCTACATAAATTATACTTATGACCTTGAAAAAGAACCGAACCTTAAGACAAACGCAAAATACATCTTAAACTCACGTGAATTCAGGATCGAAACCTTAACCACCCTTGGACTTCTGTTTTTCGCACAGTGCTTTAACGGAATGTTCGAGTTCGGGCAGATCTTTTGCGAAACAGGTGCGCCCCAGATAATTATCAGGATAATCCCCTTCTTCTTTATTCCGCCGCTTGTGTTCCTTGCAAGCTTTCTTTCAAGGAGCGAGGTTTTCAGATACTGGTATTACCTTGAGAGAACGGCAGAGCTGAAAAAGCTCGAGAGCGTGCCGAGAATGATCATAAAGGCGATACTGATATTCGTTCTTTACATATTCGTTTTCCCTGTGAGCCCGATGGCGCTCTCTATCCCTGTCACACTGATCGCTATCCTCTGGATGCTGATAGACATCTTTACGGTAGTTGGATTCCTTGCCCTTATGATCATTATCCCCACAGTTACCGTTGGTATAATGATACTGCGCGCGCTGTCAATAAGAAAGAAGCTTTTTAAAAAGCTCACGAGCGCCGCGAAGTACTCCGGCACTACCGTTTCCGAAATTGAAAATCCATACAAATCGATCTTCACCCCTAAGATACAGTGCAAATTTACCTTAAACGACGGCAAAAAGATCTATTCCTGCCGCGTTGTAGGCACGTTCTGGCAAAGAGCACCCTTCTTTATTACGACCGAGAGGCACGCGTATTACAGGCACAGGCTTGGCACAAAGGAGCATAATATCACCCTTTACTCAAACGTTGAATACGGCTTTGAGGCTGAAGGAAAGAAGCTCCTTATCCTTAACCCCGTGCCACGCAGGATATATGCCGCGCACGACAAGTATTCCGAGCCTGCACCGATCGACGAGGGTATGCTCTCCAGCGTTTTGCGCCGCACAGCAAACAGAAAGAAAGAGGCCGCGCGCAAGATCGAGCCCGGCGATAAGGTATTCGACTACACCGTTTATAACTCCACAAGCTTTGTTGGCGCGGTGGACAGAGGATGCCTTGACAGAAACAACGGAATGTTTGAATAATAAACCAACGAAAAAGAGCAGGGATAAAATATCCCTGCTCTTTTTTCGGTTTCACCAAAAGGTACACGTCTCGGCGAGGCAGATTTTAAGGGAAAATTACCGTTTTCCGAGTGTGAGGCATACTTAGTATGTCAAGCGAGGAAACGGTGATAGAAAAATGAGCGGAACTAAAAAAGAAGAAATTCGCAGAATTTCAACCTTATTTATAATTTATTTGTAATATAGCTTTATCAAAAACAAAGCAGGGATATTTCTATCCCTGCTCTTTTTTCGGTTTCACCAAAAGGTGCCCGCCGATTAATATTCTGCGTTTCCTACTGTACGAGGATACGGTATAACGTCACGAATGTTAGAAACACCGGTAAGGTACATAATGATTCTCTCAAATCCAAGACCAAAGCCTGCGTGCTTTGTGCCACCGAACTTGCGAAGGTTCATATACCACCAGTAATCCTTCTCATCAAGGCCAAGCTCCTTCATTCTCGCTGAAAGAATATCAAGTCTTTCCTCACGCTGAGAACCGCCGATGATCTCACCAACACCGGGAACAAGAAGGTCCATAGCAGCAACAGTCTTGCCGTCGTCATTCTGGCGCATATAGAATGCCTTGATGTCCTTAGGATAGTCGATAAGGAATATGGGCTTCTTATATACCTTCTCGGTAAGGTATCTCTCATGCTCGGTCTGAAGGTCAACACCCCAGTATACAGGGAACTTGAACTCTTCCTTAGACTTCTCAAGGATCTCGATAGCCTCGGTATAGGTTACCTTTGCATAATCTGCATCACGGAGATCGGAAAGGCGCTGAAGAAGAGTTTTATCAACAAAGCTGTTGAAGAACTCAAGCTCTGCCTTACAGTTATCCATTACGTGATTGATGATGTACTTGATCATATCCCAAGCGAGCTGCATATCGTCGTTAAGATCTGCAAAAGCGATCTCGGGCTCGATCATCCAGAACTCTGCCGCGTGGCGAGCAGTGTTGGAATTCTCTGCTCTGAAGGTAGGGCCAAAGGTGTAGATGTTACCGAATGCCATAGCATAGGTTTCACCCTCAAGCTGACCGGAAACGGTAAGGTTTGCGCTCTTACCGAAGAAGTCCTTGGAATAATCGATCTCTCCGTTCTCAAGCTTCGGAGGATTGTCCATATCAAGAGTGGTTACTCTGAACATTTCACCCGCGCCCTCGGCATCGGAGCAGGTGATAATAGGTGTGTGAACATACACAAAGCCACGGTTGTGGAAGAATGAGTGAATAGCATATGCAACCTCGCTCCTTACTCTGAACACTGCAGAGAAAAGGTTGGTTCTGGGGCGGAGGTATGCCTGCTCACGAAGGAATTCCACAGAGTGTCTTTTAGGCTGAAGGGGATAATCGGGGGTTGAAGTGCCTTCAACCTCTACCTTAGTTGCCTTAAGTTCAAATGGCTGCTTTGCACCGGGGGTAAGGGTGAGGATACCGGTTACAACGAGAGCCGCACCAACGTTCTGCGCCGCGATCTCATCATAGTTATCAACCATCTCCCTCTCGAATACGACCTGCACACTCTTGAAATAAGAACCGTCGTTAAGGTCGATGAATCCGAAAGCCTTAGAATCTCTGAGGTTTCTTACCCAGCCGCCAACGGTAACAGTCTTACCGCCGAATGCTTCGCTGTCCTGATAAATGCTTTTTATTAGGGTTCTTTCCATTTTTGCTTCTCCAAAAGGTTAAATACGAATATTATATGATAGTATATCACAAAAAGCGCCGCATTTCAATGGATTTAGAAAATTTTACCTGCTACAATTTTAAAATTGCAGCATTTTTTATCTATTTATTGACAAAAGTCAAAAATCCCTGCGCCATAAAGAAATACACTATAAGCGCGAGAGCATCCACTATCGTTGTGATAAAGGGAGATGCCATCACGGCGGGGTCAAGCCCTATCCTTGATGCAAGCATAGGCAGAGTTGCACCGATAAGCTTTGACATAATAACTGTGATCGCAAGCGTCAGAGCAACAACTGCCGCTATACCAAACGTTACCGAGCTGTTCTGCATTATCAGGCGGTCAACAAGCATAACCTTGCCAAGAGCAACTATGCCGAGCACCACCGAGCAAAGAACACCGACGCGGATCTCCTTCCATATAACGCGGATAACGTCAGCAAACCGAACCTCGCCAAGCGAAAGGCCGCGGATCATAGTTACGGAAGCCTGGCTACCGGAGTTTCCGCCGGTGTCCATAAGCATAGGCACAAAAAGAACAAATACTGCCGTAAGGTGCGCCTCGAACTTATTGAGTATCATACTTGACAGCGTGGCAGACACCATGAGCAAAAGCAACCACGGAATTCTTGATTTGAATATCTTTAGCGCGCTCGTTTTAAGATACGGAGCTTCGGTGGGGGTGATAGCCGCCATCACGGCGAAGTCCTCTTCCACCTCTTCCTTAATAACGTCGATCGCGTCGTCTACCGTTACGATACCGACAAGCCTGCCCTCCTCATCAACAACGGGGAGTGCAAGAAAGCCGTACTTTTCGAATATCCTTGCGACGCTTTCCTTATCCTCGCTCGTTTTTACAGAAACGACCGCTTCTTCCATTATGTCCATAAGGGTGGTTTCTGTTGGCGAGATCAAAAGATCCTTTGCGCTCACAATACCCAAAAGATGCCTGTTCTCATCAGTTACGTAGCAGGTGTATATAGTTTCCTTATCTATCGCAACCGAGCGGATATGGCGAAGCGCCTCCGTAACCGTCATATCCTTTTTAAACCTCACGTACTCGGTCGTCATGATCGAGCCTGCGGAGTCCTTAGGATATCGCAATATTCTGTTGATAGCACTCCTGTTTTCGTGAGTTGAGTTTTTTATGATCCTCTTTACAACACTTGCAGGCATCTCCTCGATAATATCTACCGTATCATCCACGTAGAGCTCCTCAAGCATTGAGGCAAGCTCGCTATCGGTGAATGAGGAGATGATGCTTTGCTGTATGTCGCTCTCCATATACGAGAATACCTCTGCGGCGATCTCCTTTGGTAAGAGCCTGAAGAGGACGAGCCCCTGCCTTATATCAAGGGCGGAAACAACCTCGGCAATATCTGCCGAGTGCCTTGAGAGAACCTTTTCTGTTGCCTTACGGTAATCCTTGCTATCGATAAGCTCGGCAATCTCACGCCGGGTGAGAGGCTCGCGCTCAGGCTGAGGAGCGAACTGTTCGTTCAAGATCTCATTTACTTCGTTCATCATTTTTCCTTTCCTCCGACTCGGAAAAAGGGCGCAAAAAATGAGCGCCGCATACCACCGCTGCAAAAACGCTCAAGAACGTATTTAGAAAATGCCGCAGTCCGCGTCGGAAATATTATTTATTTTTTTACTGTTGTAACAATTCGGACCGACGTCCACTGCGGTTTCACCTCGCTTTATATTTTTAAATAAAATATATTTTCTATTCTTATTTTACACATTAAACATACAACTGTCAAGTTTTTAATAAGATTTTTTTGACCCAGGAGTTATCCCCTGCTCCCATAAGCAAAACGGCGCCGCGCGTTTTATAAAGTGCAGAAATAAGCTCACCTTCACACTGCACCAAAGTGCCGCCGACAGCATCGGCAAAGCCTCTGGACGTTATATCTCCGCCCACCTCCCGCACTGCATCGATCTCGGTAAGAATACGGCAATCTGCAAGACCTAAGGAAGATACAAAATCCGGGAGCAGTGCCTCGGTTCTTGAGTACGTGTGCGCTGAGAATATGACCGTTATCTCGGAAAGCCCCATATCCCGAAGTGCCTCAACACCTGCGCGTATCTCGGTTGGGTGGTGGGCATAATCATAGTACACCGGCCGCCCGTTCCACTTTCCTATCATCTCCAACCTGCGCGATGCACCGATAAAGCCTTCGATACCCTTTTTGCATATAGAAAACGGCACGCCCATCTCCATAGCGCAAGCAATCGCGGCGGTTGCATTTGCGGCATTGAATTTGCCGATACAACGTAGATCTATATCTCCAAGCTCCACTCCCTCTCGCCATACAGAAAAACAGGGCATACCGCCATTGATCGAATTGATTCTGTACCGATAATCGCACTCATCCCCCTCGCCGTATCTTACGCATCTTACACTACCGGGCACTGTGATAGAGGAAAGATTCTTATCATCGCCGTTGATTATGGCTGTTCCGGCGTTTGCTATAGCCTTCGTGAAAGAGGACTTAAGCGCCCCTATATCCTTAAAATAATCCGTGTGGTCAAGCTCGAGATTAAGGAAGACGGCAACGTCAGGCAAAAAGGCGAGAAACGAATCCTTATACTCGCAGGATTCATAGATCAGATAATCGAGCGAGCCGATAGCAAGGCGCTCGATATACTGCGTGGCAGTTGAAAATTCCGCGCCGCAGATAACCGTTGGATCTTTCATATCCTCCTTCAATATGGAGTAGATCATAGCCGTTACAGTGCTTTTTCCATGGCTGCCGGATACCGCAACCGACCTTGAATAAAGAGATGCAAGAGCGCTCATATAATCGGCGCGGGATACTGTTGGAATGCCGAGCCGCTCCGCCTCAGCAAGCTCGGGATTATCATTCGCAACCGCCAGGGAGTACACAACGAGGTTTGCCCCCGCAACTGCCTCTCGTCGCTCTCCGACGTACACATTCTCCCCACTTGCCATGGCAAAATCCAAAAAATCCGACCTGTGCATATCCGAACCGGATGCCTCAATTCCGAAATGCCGCGTAAGACAAAAAAGAGAGGACATTCCCGCGCCCCCAACCCCCACGAAGTGCACTTTTGCGCCCGGTTTTGACACCGCGCTAAATATCACGTTTTTTCCAAAAAAGGTGTTTCGCTTAGACATTTTTCCCCCTTTTATGCTGCTTGTTAAACATTTATACATTATTTGTCTGATAAATGTCAACAGATAGTTTTTATTACCTTCTTCTTTTTGATGAATATTTTTAATAAAGTTATTGTATAATATATGCGTAAATTCCAAAAAATGCTAACACCCAGGAAGGAAAAAAACATGCAGATCACAGATATTAAGATCAGAAAATTTTTTGATGAAGGACCTATGAAGGCAATAGTTTCGGTTACGTTTGACGACTGCCTTGCAGTGCACGACGTTAAGGTTATCTACGCAAGAGAAAGATACTTTATCGTTATGCCCTCCAGAAAGAATCCGGACGGAACCTATCGCGATATAGTTCACCCCATAAATGCAGATTTTCGCGCAATGCTTGAGGAGGCAGTTATTGATGCATATCACGTTCAGCTCGTTGCCTCTGAGCACGACGAAATAGACGATGCACTCGTTATGTAAACAAAAAGAATGGGAGAGCAAGCGGCTCTCCCATTCTTTTATTTTTTCTTTTTGTGAACGATATTTTTCTGCTCTCTGACCTCGGAGAACTTAATTGCCTTGGGGGCATTCCACTTGAAGTGCGTTGCCAAAATTCTTATTGTAACCGTTGTTGCGGCACCAAGCACGGTTGCAACCTGATCGGGTATAACAAGATTTGTGTTGCTGTCGATCTTCCACAGAATCACGTAGACGGCTGCACCGGCTGCAGCAGCGATAGCATAGATTCTCTTTCTTAAAACAAAAGGAATATCGTTGAGCATTATATCACGCAGCATACCGCCGCCGATACAGGCGATCATACCCATAACGATGATAACGAAGGGATCGGTGTTGCCTGCAAGGATTGCAAGCTTAGCTCCCGATACGGTAAATGCACCAATACCAACGGCATCAATATAGTTGTTTACGTTGTTTAAAAGCTTCTCGTTCTTTAAGAACATCTGTTTGAACAGCATTGCAAAAAAGAATACAAGAAGCGCGCTTATAGCACATATAACTATCAGCGGAACGTAGCTTGGCGTAAAGAACAGGGGTTTATCAAGACCGAGAAAAAGATCTCTTGTAATACCTCCGCCAAACGAGGTTACAAACGCAAGGAAAACAACACCGAAGATGTCCATTTCCCTGTCAATAGCAACGATAGAACCTGAGATAGCAAAGGCTATAACGCCTATGTACTCAAAAATTTCAAATACCAAAGAGACAGTAATATCCATTTTTATATCCTTGAAAGAAGAATTTTAAGTGCATTTGCCCTGTGGCTGATGGCATTCTTCTCCTCATCACTCATCTGGGCAACAGTTCTTTCCTCGCCGTCGGGCACGAAGATAGGATCATACCCAAATCCGCGCTCGCCCATAGGCGTGTCAATTATTCTGCCGTACATATATCCCTCGGCAACAACCTCGCGGCCGTCCGGATAAACGAGCGCTACAGCGGCTGTGTAATGCGCACCCTTATCGCTCTTGTCCGAAAGATTTTTTATAAGAAGATCATTGTTTGCAAGGTCGTTTCCGTGGCCGCCCGAGTAACGTGCGCTGTATATACCCGGCTCACCGCCAAGCGCGTGCGCACAGATACCGCTGTCATCAGCCAAAGCGCATGCACCCGATATTTCAGCTATCTCTCTCGCTTTTTTCAAAGCGTTTTCCATAAAGGTTTTTCCGTCCTCTACAGTTTCGTGATCTATGCCTGCCTCGGAAAGCGACTCGATACTGTCAAATTTATCGCCGAGTATCTTCTTGATCTCATATATTTTATGCTTGTTGTTTGATGCAATTATAAGCTTCATACTACCTGCCTGTTTTTAGAAAAGTCCGGTTATCCTTCCGCACTCGTCAACGTCTATCTTTTCTGCCGCGGGAACCTTAGGAAGTCCGGGCATTGTCATTATATCTCCTGTAAGCACAACCACAAATCCCGCACCTGCAGATACCTTAACGTTCTTGATAGTTACGGTAAATCCTGTGGGCGCGCCAAGCTTTGTCTGATCGTCTGAGAAGGAGTACTGCGTTTTAGCCATACAGATAGGCATCTTATCAAAACCGAGCGCTGTGAGAGCCGCGATCTGCTTTTTAGCTGCGGGAAGCACGGTAATACCGTCGCCGCCGTAAACCTTCTTTACAAGCGCTTCGATCTTATCCTCGATGGTTCCGTCAAGCTCATATGCAAAGGTGAAATCTCCCTTTTCGCACTCGCAAAGTCTTACAACCTCGCGTGCAAGAGCCTCGCCGCCCTTGCCGCCCTCGGCCCAAACGGTAGAGAGAACAACGTTAACACCGAGCTCGCGGCATTTTTCAATAATAAATTCGATCTCCGAATCTGTATCGGTGGGGAATCTGTTAACAGCTACTACAGAGGGAAGCTTATATACGTTTTTAATGTTTGAAACGTGGCGCAGAAGGTTAGGAACACCGCGCTCAAGCGCCTCAAGATTCTCAGCGCCAAGCTCGGTTTTTGCAAGTCCGCCGTGCATCTTAAGTGCGCGAACGGTTGCCACGATTACAACCGCATCAGGTGCGAGGCCTGCCATGCGGCACTTTATATCAAGGAATTTTTCAGCGCCAAGATCTGCGCCGAATCCTGCCTCGGTAATAGTATAATCGCCCATTTTAAGAGCCGTTTTTGTAGCTATAACAGAGTTACAGCCGTGCGCTATGTTTGCGAAAGGACCGCCGTGCACGAAAGCGGGTGTTCCCTCAAGGGTCTGAACAAGGTTGGGCTTTATTGCATCCTTAAGAAGCGCCGCCATAGCACCGTGCGCCTTGATGTCGCTCGCGGTAACGGGCTTTTCATCATAAGTGTATGCAACGATAATTCTGCCGAGCCTTTCCTTAAGGTCGGAGATAGAGTTTGCAAGGCAAAGCACCGCCATGATCTCGGACGCAACGGTTATGTCATATCCATCCTCACGGGGTACACCGTTTATTCTGCCGCCAAGACCGTCCGTAACGAAACGAAGCTGGCGGTCGTTCATATCAACACATCTTTTCCAGGTGATCCTTCTGGGGTCGATATTGAGCGAGTTGCCCTGATAAATATGGTTATCAAGCATTGCAGCAAGAAGGTTGTTCGCCGCGCCTATCGCGTGGAAGTCGCCGGTGAAATGAAGGTTTATATCCTCCATAGGAATAACCTGCGCCCAGCCGCCGCCTGCCGCACCGCCCTTAACACCGAAAACCGGGCCAAGCGAGGGCTCGCGCAGTGCAACGGTTACACTCTTGCCTATTTTTTTAAGTCCGTCTGCAAGGCCTATGGTGGTGGTAGTCTTGCCCTCTCCTGCAGGAGTGGGGGTGATCGCGGTTACAAGTATAAGCTTTCCGTTCGGCTTATCCGCACTGTCAGTAAGAAGTGAAAGATCAAGCTTTGCCTTTGCGTTGCCGTAAAGCTCAACGTACTTTTCGTCAATGCCTGCTTCCTTTGCAATTTCGAGTATATGGCGCGGTTTAACCGACTGAGCGATTTCGATATCCGTCATCATAGGTTTTTCCTCCGAAAATAGACTTTAAAATAAATGTTATTTTAATAAGATGATTATACAACAATATATGACGAATGTCAATCAAGTTTTAAAAAAATAAAACGCTTTGGGATATACGAAAAAATTAAACATATTTTTTCAAAAAATCTCAATAAAAACAAAAAAACACTTGACTTTACAATCAATAAGATATATAATATATTGTACGATTTTGGGAACATAGCCTAAACTATGCCCAAACGTCAAAAAAGCTATGAAAATAGTACGGGAGGTAGAGTTATGAAGCTTGATCTCAGACCGCTTTTGGCAGGCGATAGACTGCTGGCGATCGACTATGAGTGGAATATCACTGCTGACCCGGAGGATACCGCAAGCTTTCTTTATGGTGTAAGTTTTCCTTCTCCCATGAAGGTTGTAGGTGATATCACCAACACCGCCGGTTATATGCGTATGCACATCAGCGCCACTATCGATTATTCGGCTAAGTGCGCAAGATGTCTTAAGGATATAGACGGCAGTTTCGCCTTTGACCTTGAGAAAACCGTCGCCCCGAGGGAAGTTCTTTCGGACCTTGATGAAGATAAGCTGGATGACTATGCGATTATCGAGGACGGTTTCCTTGATATGGACGAGCTGGTTATGGATCAGATGGAGATGGAATTTCCCCTTCGATTCCTGTGCCACGAGGACTGCAAGGGTCTTTGCCAGCGCTGTGGCAAAAATTTGAACGAGGGTGAATGCGATTGCAAAAAGCAGGAGATAGATCCGAGGCTTGCTCCCCTTCAAAAATTGCTTGACCAAATGAATAATAAAAAATAATATAGTACGAGAATGCGTGTTCGCATACTCACATAGGAGGTAATCACAATGGCAGTTCCAAAGAGAAAAGTTTCTCATTCGAGAAAGATGAAAAGACGTTCAAGCGTTTGGAAGCTTGAAGCTCCCACCAATCTTGTAAAGTGCCCTCAGTGCGGCGAGGTTAATCTTGCTTACCGTGTTTGCAAGGCTTGTGGCTACTACAAGGGTGTAGAGGTTGTTGCCGTTAAGGAGAACAACAAGTAATTCTACTTGGCCCATATAAAATAAGCTCACCGATCGGTGAGCTTATTTTATTTTCTGATCGACAAAGAAAAGCGGAAGGATGACTTCCGCTTTTTTATTATATAAGGTATTCAGCCACAGCTTCGCTGCTTTCGCAAAGATACACGAAGCCGGATGATCTCATCTCCTCGTAATCTCCGTGGCCGTAAAGCACGCCAAGAGAGTCTATACCGCATATTTTAGCACCCTCAGCATCATACTTTCTATCGCCAACGAGAATGCATTTTTCCTTCATGTTCTCTGCCCCGACAGATTCAATAGCATATGAGAGCACTTCCCACTTTTTATCCCTGATCTTGTCGGCTATTGCGCCTGCAATAAAGTCAAAATACTGTGCAAGGTCAAAAAGATCGAGTATCTTCCTTGCAAAATGCTCGGGCTTTGATGTGGCAAGAACGATTTTCTTTCCGCTTGCCTTGATCTTTGCAAGCATCTGCTTAACCCCGGGGTAAACGGTGTTGTCCCACCAGCCATAAACCTGATAGTACTCGGTGAAAAAGTCAAGCGCTTTGGATGACTGCTCAGGGGTGAATCCGTACACTTCCTGCCACTCAGTATAAAGCGGCGGGCCGATAAACCTCTTCAATTCCTGCTTATCATCCCAGGTAATGCCCATCTTTGAAAGACCGTACGCAAATGAATCTACCAAGCCGTGTGCAGGGTCTGTCAGAGTGCCGTCAAGGTCGAAAAATATAATATCGTACTTACTCAACTTTGTTCTCCTTTTCATAATAGCTCTTAGTTTCATCAAGCTGTGCAATAAGCTGATCTCTTACGTGCGCCGGGCCAAGTATCCTCGCGCCCGGGCCGAAGGCAAGTATCCACGCAAAGAACGTGGGGCTTACCATGACTCTGGCTGAAAACTTAAATCCAAAGTCTGTTTCCTGGAAGGTGTGTTCCATACCGAATCGGTCGATTATAACGCCGGCAAGATTCCATTTAAACTCCATCGTTACAAGCTCCTCTGTGCCGCCGAACATACCGAAGATCTTATTCGAATAATCGGCAGGATTAAAGCCCCGTGTAACGTCATTATCGCATTTAGGCTCGTCTATAATCAAAGTTTGCTCAAACTTATCAACGCGGAAGTTCTTGATCTTTTCGCTCGCTTCCTCATATGCAACGAGGTAATAGTTCTCATCACTCCACAGGAGCGCCAAGGGACTTACCTCATATTTTTCGCCGTTCTTATAGTACTTCTTAACCTTCCTTCTATTATAGTCAAAGCACTTGAACGAGAGGCGCTTGCCCTCATTTATAGCCGCGTGAATGGTGTCTATCGCATATATGGTAGACTGATTTACCGTTTTTACTCTATCCTCAACGTAAACCTGGCGCGAAAGCTCTCTTGCACGTCTTGCCCCGGCAAACATACCAAGCTTTTCAATAAGCTGGCGGCTCTTCTTTGCTGTGATGAATTTAGACACCTGCACCGCGTCAACAAGCATCTTGATTTCGGGAAGTTCGAAAACTCTTTCCTCAAGCGTGTATCTTGGCGGTTTGGTTGATAATTTTAACACGGGGTAACCGAGATTCTCCAAAACCTTAAAATCATCATAAAGGCTTTTGCGCTCCGCACTAATACCGTATTCATCAAGCCTTGAAATTATTTCATTAATTGTAAGACCGCATTCCTCGTCGGTTTCTCTCATCAGAATTTCAAATATTCTGAACAGTTTTTCCTTTTGCTTCTCGCTGCGTGACATAGCCCCTCCAAAGAAAAAAGATGTACGTTTTATCGTACATCTATTATATAAATATTCGACCTGTTTGTCAATAGAGCAATTTCACCAAAGCGCATGTAACAACTTCTCTATACAAAACAAAAAGCCCCGCTACTGCAGGACTCCAATATATTAAGGATCAGCCAACACCAACCTAAATAGAACACGTTTTGTACGGCAGATTTTTTGCAATAATGCGAACAAAGGCCTTGCAATATTGCATATTACTTCACCATTTTTGACTTTTCTTGTAAAAAATCTGCTCGTTCAAAATAATTCTTACTCCAAACTAGCGAAAATTTGATAACATTTTTTGAAAAGGAGCAAAGTAAAGTAAAACTTTGCAAGCGAGTTTTCGGAAAATGTAACGAATTTTCGCAGTTTCGAGCGTGTTCAATTTAGGTTGGTGCTGGCTATATATCCACTGAAAACCGAATTAGTGGGCTCGCACAGATGGAAGCTTAAGAATTTTCGGTACCGTGTTTACACGGCAATTGGACTAAGGCTCCAATTGCGGAAATTCATAGCGCGCAACCATTAGCGCAACACCAAATACAGCCTGTGCGCGCGGCAAGCTCTAATCAAAGCTTACTTGAATCTGCAAAGAGCAGTTCCGGCA